>JANOLP010000028.1:0-4808 GCA_031419835.1 Pseudomonadota bacterium
ACACTTCAAAAAACGAAAAGGAGATAAATATGCTGTTTGCACGTTACCGCAAATTAATTCCCATTTCCGCCTTGGCAGTTGCATCTGTTGCGGCGCAAGCGGTCCCCGTCACCTATCAACTTAGTACTAGTAACATCGGAATAGCGGTTTTTAGCGCTGATTTTTCTTCTGCGAAAGAACAGGGGGAAGCGGAATTTACGGTGGGGCAACCGGCCAGTGGCAGAGTGAACACTTTGGCGTGAATTACATCGATCCCACGACTGGATTATTTGGCTCGGCGATCGTCGGATTTTCGGACGGCGAGATTATTGTGAACGTGCCTGAGCCATCGACACTAGTGGTTTTCCTGCTTGGTTTACTACTCGTGTCCAGTCAAAAACTTAGAACCAGGGCCGGTGTTCGAAATTTCTTCATGTAGCCCGTTAGAGTTCGGCGAGGGGCGTGGAGGTAGCGTAAACCTTCGCGCCTATCGAGATCTTGACGTATGCATCTAGCGGCAAATAGAGATCGACGCGCGAACCGAATCGAATGAAGCCGTAGCGTTGTCCGCGAACGAGTTGATCGCCCTTGCCGACATAACACAGGATGCGCCGCGCGACGAGGCCGGCAATTTGCACACAGGTAACGTCGTTACCGCTCGCGGTTTTTATCCACAATGCGTTGCGTTCGTTTTCTGCCGATGCTTTGTCGAGGTCGGCATTAAAAAATTTGCCGGGGTTGTACCAAACATTTTGGATAACACCGTCCACCGGACTCCGATTGGAATGGACGTTGAACACGTTCATAAACACACTGATTTTCAGCGCCTCGCGATGCAAAAACGGATCGTGAGCCTTGCCGACAAACACGACGCGGCCGTCGGCAGGTGAGACGATCGCATTGGGATTGGTCGGTAATTGGCGCGGCGGATCGCGGAAGAATTGCGTGACGAAAATTGCGATTAGCCAAAACAGTAGAGCAGGCCAAAACCCAAATCCGATATGGGCTGCTAGAGCAATGAAGACGCTAAAGGCAACAAAGGGCCAGCCTTCACGCGCGATGATTGGGTGGGGATAGGGCATGAGTGAAGGATGAAGGATGAGGGGTGAAGGATGAAGGATGAAGAAACGAGGGCTAGATTTTATCCCTCACCCCTAACCCCTAACTCTTCACATTTTCTTAGTTCTTCGACTGATCGACCAATTTATTGCGTTTAATCCACGGCATCATTTCGCGCAATTTCTCGCCGACGATTTCTATGGAATGGGCTTTGTTCAAATTGCGATTCGATAGCAACGACGGTGCGCCGGCGCGATTTTCCAGGATAAAATTCTTGGCGTATTCGCCGGTCTGGATGTCGCGCAGCGCTTGGCGCATGGCTTCGCGGCTTTGGGCGTTGATGATTTTCGGACCGGTCACATATTCGCCGTACTCGGCGTTGTTGGAGATCGAATAATTCATGTTGGCGATACCGCCTTCGTAAATTAAGTCAACGATCAGCTTGAGTTCATGCAAACATTCGAAGTACGCCATTTCAGGCGCGTAACCGGCTTCGACTAAGGTTTCATAACCCGCTTTGATCAGTTCGACGCAACCGCCGCACAGCACCGCTTGTTCGCCGAATAGATCGGTTTCGGTTTCTTCTTTAAAGCTGGTTTCGATGACGCCGGCGCGGGCACCGCCGATCGCTGCTGCGTACGACAGTGCCATATCGCGCGCTTTTTTCGTGACGTTTTGATGGATCGCAATTAAACACGGCGTTCCGCCGCCTTGCGTGTAAGTCGAGCGAACCGTGTGGCCCGGCGCCTTCGGCGCGATCATGACGACGTCGATGTCGGCGCGCGGCATAACCTGGCCGTAATGAATATTGAAGCCATGAGCGAACGCCAACGACGCGCCTTTTTTGATGTTCGGCTCGATATTTTCTCGGTAAACGGCGCCGATATTTTCGTCGGGCAGCAACACCATCACGAAGTCGGCGCCTTTTACTGCGTCATCGACTTCCGCAACTTTAAGGCCGGCTTTCTTCGCTTTGTCCCAGCTCGCGCCGCCTTTGCGCAAACCGACGGTGACTTTCACGCCGGATTCGTGCAAGTTGAGCGCATGGGCATGGCCCTGGGAGCCGTAACCGATGATGGTGACTTTCTTGCCTTTGATCAACGATAGATCGGCGTCTTTGTCGTAATAGACTTTCATGGATTTCCTTTATTGAGCGAGTGAGGAGTTAGGGGTGAGGAGTGAGGAGTGAGCCAACTTCCCCCTTACTCCTCACACCTAACGCCTCACGGAATTAGACCTTCATTACCCACTCGCCGCGCCCAACACCGCAAGCACCGGTGCGTACCGTTTCGAGAATGAGCTCGCGATTAATTGCTTCAAGATAGGCATCGAGTTTTTCACCCGTGCCGGTCATCTCAATAGTGTAGGTCTTCTCCGTAACGTCGATCACGCGGCCACGGAATATATCGGCCGTGCGTTTGATTTCTTCGCGGTCTTTGCCTTCGGCACGAAGCTTAATCAACATCAATTCGCGCTCGATGTGGCGGCCTTCGTTCAAGTCGAACACTTTGACCACATCGATCAATTTATTCACTTGCTTAGTGATCTGCTCGATCACTTCGTCGGAGCCGTTGGTGACGATGGTCATGCGCGACAGCGTGGCATCTTCCGTCGGCGCGACGGTCAGCGATTCGATGTTATAGCCGCGCGCGGAGAATAAGCCGGCAACGCGGGAGAGGGCGCCGAATTCGTTTTCCAGCAGTAAGGACAATATATGGCGCATGAGTTTCGTTTCTAAATTCTGTGTTGCGAGTTACTATAAATCTTCGGACGATAGGATCATTTCCGTCAAGCCCTTGCCACCCATCACCATCGGATAAACATTCTCCGTTTGGTCGGTGATGAAGTCCATGAACACTAAACGATCTTTCAGCTTAAACGCTTCGCGCAACGCGCCTTCGACATCGCCCGGCTTGTCTATATACATACCGACGTGGCCGTAACTTTCCGCGAGTTTGACGAAATCTGGCAGCGCGTCCATATAGGATTCCGAATAGCGGTTGCCATGCATCACCTGTTGCCACTGACGCACCATGCCGAGATAGCGATTATTTAGGTTTACAATTTTCACCGGCAAATTGTATTGCTTGCAAGTCGAAAGCTCTTGAATATTCATCTGAATGCTCGCCTCGCCGGTGACGCAGGCGACATCCATGTCGGGAAACGCAAATTTCGCGCCCATGGCATAGGGTAAGCCCACGCCCATCGTGCCAAGACCGCCGGAGTTGAGCCAGCGGCGCGGTTTGTTGAAGCGATAAAATTGCGCCGCCCACATTTGATGCTGGCCTACGTCGGATGTGACGATAGCGTTGCCGTTCGTGACTTCGTAAAGTTTATCGACCACCATTTGCGGCTTGATGATCGTCGCCGCGCGATCGTATTTCAAGCAATCGCGTGATCGCCATAACTCAATCTGCGTCCACCAGGCCTTCAGCGCAGTGCTGTCAGGCTTATCTTTACTGGCGTTCAGTTGCTTGTTCAGATCGTCCAAAACATCTTTAATGTTGCCGACAATCGGTACATCGACTTTGACACGCTTGGAGATCGACGACGGATCGATATCGATATGAATGATGCGTCGACCTTCGACGTGGAAATGTTGCGGATTGCCGATCACGCGATCATCGAAGCGCGCCCCAACGGCGAGCAACACATCGCAATGCTGCATGGCCATATTAGCTTCGTAGGTTCCATGCATACCGAGCATGCCGAGGAATTGCGGATCCGGCGATGGATAGCCGCCGAGACCCATCAGCGTGTTAGTACAGGGGTAGCCCAGCATTCGCGTTAGCTCGATCAATTGCGCCGACGCATCGCCGAGCACGACACCGCCGCCGGTGTAGATCATCGGGCGCTTGGCTTCAAGCAGCATCTGTATGGCTTTTTTGATTTGCCCGCTGTGGCCTTTGTTGACCGGGGCGTAGGAGCGCATGCTGACGGACTTCGGGTATTCGTAATCGCAAAGGTGCGCGCTGACATCTTTGGGGATGTCCACTAATACCGGCCCGGGACGGCCAGTCGCGGCAATATAAAACGCCTTTTTCATGGTCGCAGCGAGTTGCCGGACGTCCTTCACGAGGAAATTGTGTTTTACGCATGGGCGTGTTATCCCAATGGCATCGACCTCCTGAAAAGCGTCCAGGCCGATCGCGTGGGTTGGCACCTGTCCGCTGACGATTACCATCGGGATGGAATCCATGAACGCCGTGGCAATGCCCGTCACCGCATTGGTGACGCCGGGGCCGCTTGTGACCAGCGCAACACCGACCCGCCCGGTGGCGCGAGAATAGCCATCGGCAGCGTGAACTGCCGCCTGTTCATGGCGCACGAGGATATGCTTAACCTTGTCTTGGTTAAAGAGCGCGTCGTAAATGTAAAGCACCGCGCCACCAGGATAGCCAAAGACGTAATCCACGCCTTCTTCCTGCAGACAACGGATGGTTATTTCAGCACCGGAGAGCTGCATTTTGATCGATTTTGTTTTAGCAGAATCAAATACATTAACGTGAAGCGCGATTTCGGTCAAGAACAACGGGTGTTTTCGACCTTTCTCCTGGGGCGATTTAGGGATGCGTCAGGCGTCGCTATTGTTGATCGCTGCTCGAATCGTCGTCCGTCAATTCAGGGGGGTCGGCGCTCGGCACCCGATAACTTTCAGTAGCCCACGCACCTAGATCGATCATTTTGCAACGTTCCGAGCAAAACGGACGACACGGATTTCCAGCAGAATAAATTGAAGTTTTGCTGCATTGGGGGCAACTGACCTGCGG
>JANOLP010000029.1:0-22571 GCA_031419835.1 Pseudomonadota bacterium
CCGGCGAGCGTGGCGTGATCGAATGCGCCGAGTTTGTCGGCCCCGCCGAAGATATGAAAATAGGTTTCCAAGCCATCTGGAAATATTTGTACATGCCGTCGATCCACGAAAACGCCACGGTGCTTGAGCTTCTGTTCAATACCGACGTGTGGAACAAGCTTTCACCCGAACAACGAGAGATTATCCAATCGGCGGCGTGGGAAGCGACGATGCGTGCGCAGATCGTATCGAATAAACTCAATGCCGATGCGCTCATCGAATTGCGCACCAAGCATGGCGTGAATATTGAGCGTACGCCGCCGGACATTCTGCCGAAAATTTTGGCCGCCTGGGACGAAATTGCGAAAGCTGAAGAAGCGAAAAATCCATACTTTAAGAAAGTCTACGACTCACAAAAAGCCTTCGCATCAAAAGTGGTGCCGGGTCGCCGGGCTGTGTACGCGCCCTATAACGTTGGCGCAGACTATTACTGGCCGGAAAAGAAATAGCGGCGACGTCATTCGCGGTCGCCGCAACTCAAGCGCGGCGGCCTATTAGTTTGCCTTTATAGAGATCGCCTATGAACCAGCCTTCGCCGCTCTACCTCGGCGTGATTCGTACGATAGACGGCATTACCCAATGGACCGGCTATTTGTTCGCGCTGATTGTTATCCCGCTGGTAATTGCCAACGTTGTCGAAGTGTTCATGCGCTACGTCATGAATAGCCCGACCGCGTGGGCACTCGATACCACCATCATGTCCTACGGCTCATTATTCATGCTGGGCTCGGCGTATGCGTTGATGAAAGGCGCTCACGTGCGAACGGACATGCTGTGGGACAAATTCTCGGATCGAAAAAAAGGCATCATCGACAGTATTGCGTTCTTAGTCTTCTTCTTGCCGTCGATGGCGGTGTTGTTTTATATCTCTTACGTCGAATTTCAGTACGCGATCGAGATCGATGAAAAATCCACCGCAACGGTCTGGCAACCCATATTGTGGCCGTTCCGGGGGGTCGTGCCGTTGACGGCCTTACTGCTATTTGTGCAGGGTATTTCTGAATTATTGAAAAGCCTCTGGGCCGCGCGCACCGGCCAAGCGCTCGTTCACCACGAAAAAATTGACATTTGAGAGATAGCGATGAGCGGTAACGAGATTCTCGGCGTGTGCATGATGGTGGGGATGATTACCATCATCTTCGTTGGCTTTCCTATCGCGTTCACGCTGCTTTTTATTGCCTTTGTGTTCGGCTCTATCGGCTTGGGCACCGATCAAACTTTCAGCCTTGCCTATTTGCAAATTTGGGGCACGATGAAAGACGATATTTTGCCCGCCGTGCCGCTATTCATCTTCATGGGTTTCATGACAGAGCAAGCGGGCTTGATGGAGCGATTATTTCTCGCGATGCGCAATGTCCTCGCGCCCTTACGCGGCTCGCTATATTTAGCGGTTCTTCTGACTGCGACAATCTTTGCGATGGCCACGGGCATTGTCGGCGCGGCAGTCACCGTGCTTGGAATCATGGCGGGGCCAGTGATGATGCGTGCCGGTTACGACGCGAAACTTTCCGCGGGCGCAATTACCGCCGGCGGTACGCTTGGCATTTTAATTCCGCCGAGCGTGATGCTGGTCGTCATGGGGCCAGTGTTGGGTGTCCCGGTAAACGTGTTGTACTCAGCCGCGTTCGGTCCGGGACTTCTTTTAGCGGGCATGTACATTCTCTATTGTTTGGTTCGTAGCGCGATCAATCCGAAGCTTGGCCCACCGGTACCGTTAGACGAGCGCGTGACTAGCATCTGGGAACTCTTCAAAGAATTTATCATCGGTGTCGTGCCGCTTGCGGCATTGATCGGTTTCACCCTCGGCACGATTCTCGCAGGTATGGCGACTCCTACGGAAGCCGCGTCCTGCGGCGCGTTCGGCGCGGCATTGCTCGCATTGGTCTATGGCAAATTAACATTTGTATCGCTTAAGAATGCCGCCCTGTCCACCATGATTACTTCCAGTATGGTGTTGTTTTTAGCGGTGGCATCCAACGTTTTTGGCGCGGTATTTACGCAACTGGGCACGACCGATCTCATTACCAACACACTGATGCAAATTCCTTTGCCCGATATGGGCAAGTTGTTGCTGATCATGGCGTTGATCTTCGTGCTCGGATGGCCGTTCGAATGGCCGGCAATCGTTTTGGTATTCCTGCCGATCTTTTTGCCGGTGGTGCAAAAACTGGATCTGGGCATGGAGAAAATGGATATGCTGACTTGGTTCGGCGTGCTGGTCGCGGTGAACTTGCAGACGGCGTTCCTCAGTCCGCCCGTGGCGATGTCGGCCTATTATTTGAAGAACGTAATGCCAAGTTGGAGTCTTTCGACGATCTATCGAGGTATGGGGCAGTTCATGGTGATCCAAGTGATTTGCTTGGGGCTCATTATTTTTTGGCCTGACGTTGTATTGTGGCTGCCGCGATTGTTGCGGTAATAGAGGGATAAGAATGAAGATTGCAGTAGTCGGGTGTGGGGCAATGGGCAGCGTTTATGCGGGGCTTTTGTCCGCTGCGGGACATGAAATTTGGGCGATCGATGCGTGGCCGGAACACATCGCTGCGATCCAAGAAAACGGATTGCGGCTCGAAGGCGCATCCGGCGATCGCACGGTTAAGATTAATGCCGCCACGTCGACCAAGGATGTCGGCATCTGCGATCTTGTCATTCTCGCGACCAAGACTATGCACGTGGAATCGGCCGCTCAGGCAAGCCGCGAATTAATCGGCGCAGAAACGACCGTGCTGTCGATTCAAAACGGACTCGGTGGCCCCGACACGGCAGCAAAAATTCTCGGCAAGGATCGTATCCTTGTCGGCGTGGTCGGCGGCTTCGGTGCGTCGATTAAAGCGCCGGGCCACGCCCATCACAATGGTTGGGAATTAGTGCGCCTAGGCGAATATTGCGGCCCGATTACGTCGCGCTTGCAGAACGTCGCCAAGGTCTGGGAGTCGGGCGGCTTTCGTGTAAAGTGCTTCGACGACATTGATCAATTGGTGTGGGAAAAGCTGATCTGCAACGTCTGCTTTTCCGGAACGTGCGCGGTGACTGAGCGAACTATTGCCGAAGTAATGGACGATCCGGATGCTTGGCAAGTGGCGTCCGGCTGCGCCGTCGAGGCCTATGAGGTAGCACGTGCGCGTGGAATTAAATTAGATATCAGCGATCCAGTCGAGTACGTGCGAAATTTCGGCTCGAAGATCCCTAATGCAAGGCCATCGATGTTGTTGGATCACCTGGCGGGCCGGATGTCGGAGATCGAAGCGATCAACGGCGCGATTCCGTCGGCCGCGCTAGCCCTTGGTTTGGCAGCGCCATTCAATACGGTGGTTAGCGCGATGGTAAGGGCAAAGGAAAGAAGATTGGGCGTACGGACTTAGCAATTCGGTTTGGCGAGTAAAGTACCCCGCCGCAAGCGGCGGGGCTTTCAAAACCTGAAAACTTAAAACAGATTCAACTGCATCTTGGCGTGGGCATCGAGCCCACCCCCAAGATCGCTCATTCCTCCCCACCGCAAGCGGTGGGGCATCCTGATCGTTTTTCGTGAATTTATCGCGCGCCGGACTAATTGAATCGCCATGGTCGATGTCGTAGTAATCGATTAGATTGACAATGCGGATAAAGATGTACGTCGTATATGTACGGGGTACGCAATGTTAGACGCTACGCGCCAAATGGTGGATCCACTGCGCTTGATCCACATTATTTGTTTTGAATATCACTACGTGTTGCCAGGGCAGCGTATGCGCGGTGCGCACCCATATCAATCCATTTTGTGCTGCTTCGCGTCGAATCTGCGCCTCGCTCATTTTGTGAACCGGCTTGATCGGAACCTTCGGATCTTCGGCACGGTATTCGACGAATACGATGCGTCCACCCGGCCGCAACGCACGCTTGATGCTCTCCAACATTTCGCTCGGGAATTCGAGTTCGTGGTACACGTCGACCATGATCGCAAGATCGGCAACGCCATCGGGCAGCGCCACGGATTTTTCCGTGCCGAGAATCGGCTTGACGTTGGTAAAGGCCGGCTGCTTCGAGACTGCGTTGAGCATGTCAACCATTTCCGCTTGCACGTCGATCGCGTAGACCTTGCCTTTGGGGCCGACGAGCGTCGCGATGCGCCGCGAATAATAGCCGGTGCCGGCACCCACATCCATTACGTCCATGCCGGGCTTTAGCGCCAATTCGCGCAACAACAAATCGCCGCGCTCTTCTTGCTCGCGTTCTTCCCGTTCCAGCCATTGCGCGCCTTGGAAGCCCATCACTTGTGCGATCTCGCGGCCCATGTAGCTTTTGCCGATGCCATCTAGCGTTGGTGGGATCTGGCGATACAGATCCGAATCCCCAAGGGCCGGTGGCATCCAGCCGAGCAACAACGTCGCAGCGACCGCCCTTATTCGCCGCGCTAGCCAGACACAAACTGTTTTTTTGTCAGTCATGGTATCGCGAGGTACGCTAATTTTTTCGATCTCGGTAGCTGTCTTATTTCCCACTCGGCGCGCGAGGCGCTTGACCGATCGGGATAGGTTTTGGACGCGAGCAAGCGCCGCGGCGGATTCGCCTTGGTATATTTTGCGCCCTGTCCCCTCGCGTGAGCAGCGTAACGCGATTCGAGGTCGTTAGTGATTCCAGCGTAATAGGCGCCGTTGGTACACTCGATCAAATAAAGATGCCAGTGAGTTTTCATTAAACGAATCTATCGTTCGGGCTGAAACTGCTTTCGATCGTCGCGTAAGTGCCTGAGCACCAGGCGAACGCCGCGCCAAATTTTTGGAAAAATCCAAAGCATCAACAGCACGAATAACACTAATCCAACCAGAAACAACACCGGCGCGAACAGCGCCGCCCATAGGCCACCCGCGACCATGAAGTCTTCGCCGAATGAGGCCGCCCAATTGCTGAATGGTTCCGGTGAGGTGTTGATCAGCGCGCGACTGCCGGCTTTGGTGAAATGACTGCCGCTAGTCAACGTGCCACCCAATATAGCGGCGATGAATGCCCATTCCGGGCTAATGTGCGCGACGGTTCCAGCGGCTAAAAGTGCGCCGGCGGGAATACGAATGAAGGTGTGAATAAAATCCCACAGCGAGTCGATAGCGGGAATCTTGTCGGCGAAAAATTCTACCGCGAGCATGATTCCCGATGCGGCGAGTACGCCATTAGCCGCGAGCAATTGCAAATGTTCCGGCAACGCGATGAAACCCATCTTGCCTAACACACCGACAGTAAACAACACGGCATAAAGTCGAATGCCGCTGGCCCAACTTAAGCCTGCAGCCATTGCGATGGTAGAAACGATGTCGCCCAACGATCCGATCCGAAAAAGTGATGAGTCCAAGTCTATCGCGTTTTTCGCAGCGAATGAACTGATATAATCCAAGGTTCGGGGTGTAGCGCAGTCCGGTAGCGCGCTTGCTTTGGGAGCAAGATGTCGGGAGTTCGAATCTCTCCACCCCGACCAATTAATCAATGACTTACCTTCAAGTTGCCCGTCCAAAATATTTGGGACAGTGCCCCAAACTCGGGTTAATGTCGAACGTTTCGGTAAGTCCAATTTCACTTCCGACAATGGCACGTAGATTGGCTTGACGTTGCTTTCGCACTAAGCCGACGTAGCATGATTTTTTCATGCCGTCATTGTCGTTCGGCGGCTTTGCGGCGTTTCGAAAAATTATCCGTTCTGGCGAGCCATCCCATTCATTCGCGGTTAGGATCAATCACTCAGCCATCGCGGGCAGCGGACGCTCCCCAGGTCCCAGAACCAGCCGCTCACACGGGCTAAGAATCTGGAAGTGCGCTGTTTCATCGGCACCTGAAATGGTGCGGTAGATTTTATCCCGGCGCCACAAAAGCAAAGCCCTACGAAAATCGCAGGGCTTCACAGGATTGCCACATGGTTGTGGCATTATTTCGTCGCTGCATGCGACGTGTGCCGGCAACTGAGTGCAGGCGTCAGGATCGAGTAATAGTGATTTTCCTCTATAGCACCTCCATTGATCTGCCTTCCTTACAACACGATGGCACATTACCGTCACGCGCGCCATAAATTGATGTTAGGCTAGTTCGCATCGTTATGCAACCGGGGTCATCGCGCTCATTGGACCGGCGTTGATGCGGATTAAATCAGCACGATCGCGGCGGCTGGCTTTTGACCCGCCAATGCAGTTCCGATGGCCTAAAAATTAGTCCAATTGACGACCTGCCAATTCGGAGCCTATAGTTCCAACCAGTCACGCAAAGGGAGGATCCCACTTCCTACTCGTGTACGCGTCAATCAACCTAAATCAGAGAGGATCACATGAAAATATACGACTGGCACATTGCCCCGAACCCACGGCGGCTGCACATTTACTTGGCCGAGAAAGGACTGCAAATTCCGCTCGAAGAAGTCGGTGGCGACAATCTTAAACTCAAACCGTCCTATGTCGAAAAGTATCCCCATGCCATGGTGCCGGTACTGGAGCTTGATGACGGCACCCTAATCGGCGAAGCCATGGCGATCGCCCGCTATTTCGAGGAACTTCATCCCAATCCGCCGCTGATGGGCACCGACGCCAAGGACAAAGCTATCGTCGAAATGTGGGAGAAGCGCGCTAACGAGGAAGGCATGCTTGCGGCCTCGGAGCTGTTTCGCAATACCCATCCCGCTTTCGCCGATCGCGGCCTGCCCGGTTCCGCCGAGGCGATCCAGCAGCATCCTTATCTGGTCGAACGAGCCAAGGCCCGCTTAGGGCGGTTCTATCAAAAGTTCGACGCCCAGCTCGCCAACAACGAGTTCGTCGCAGGCACTCGCTACACCATTGCCGATGCGACGACTCTGTGCGCGATCGATTTCGGCAAATGGACTGAACTCGACATACCACCGGAATGTAAGCACCTGCGGCGCTGGTACGACGCCGTATCTGCGCGCCCGAGTGCGAAAGCGTAAATGTCTCGCGCCCATGTTAACCATGGACGCTCGCACTGCAAACCGCACCCGCGCCACTCGGAGCAAGCATGATCGACCTCTATACCGCAGCCACGCCCAATGGCTGGAAGGCATCTATCGCGTTAGAAGAACTCGCCCTGCCCTACACTGTTTATCCCATCAAACTGGGCGAGGGCGAACAGAAACAGCCCGACTATCTCAAACTAAACCCTAATGGTCGTATTCCGACGATCGTCGATCGCGACGAAGGCCACTTTGTCGTCTTCGAGTCCGGTGCGATTCTGATCTATCTCGCCGAGAAAACCGGCAAGCTCATGCCCCTCGCCGGCAAAGCGCGTTCGACCGTCGTCCAATGGTTGATGTTTCAGATGGGCGGCGTCGGTCCGATGCAAGGCCAAGCCAACGTATTCTTTCGCTATTTCCCGGACAAGATCCCCGCCGTGATTCAGCGCTATCAGAACGAGACCAAGCGGCTGTACACGGTACTCGACACCCGGCTTAGGGATCACGAGTATTTGGCTGGTGATTACAGCATTGCCGATATCGCCCATTGGTCCTGGGTGCGCATTCATGGTTGGGCCGGCGTCGCCGTCGATGACCTGCCGCATTTGCGACGTTGGATGGACACCCTGGCGGCCCGGCCCGCGTGCCAACGCGGTGTCGTGATTCCAGAACCATTCGAAGCCGCCGACGTGATTCACTATGCGAAGAAGATTCTGGCGACATAAATGTCGAGGCTGCACTGCATGTAAGCAGACCCGCAGTACAAGAACCATAGCCAATAAGGAAGATACTTGCTCAAAATCTGGGGCCGCACAAATTCCATCAATGTGCAAAAAGTGATGTGGGCGGTGGGGGAACTGGCGATCCCGCACGAACGCATGGACGCGGGCATGCAGTTTGGCCTCGTAGACGAGCCCGCGTTCCGAGCAATGAATCCGAATGGTCGTGTTCCCACCATCGACGACGATGGATTTATTCTATGGGAGTCGAACGCGATCGTTCGCTATCTGGTGCGCAAGTACGGCGCGGGACGATTGTCTCCGGTGACCCTCGAAACATATGCCTCTGCTGACCGTTGGATGGAGTGGTCGACCACGACCATGGCGCCGCTGATGACGCCGCTATTCTGGGGCCACATTCGGACGGCGTCTGAAAAGCGCGACCTGAACGCCCTTGAAAAGACGCGACTGCAAATGGAGGAGGTCATGGCGATTCTCGACGCCAATCTTGCAACAAGGCACTTCGTCGCTGGCGATGAGCTCACTCTCGGCGATATTGCCGTGGGCTGCTTTGCATATCGCTGGTATGCATTGCCGATGGCGCATGCTGCTCATCCGCATATTGCCGCCTGGTATGCTCGATTGTCTGAACGATCGGCATTTCAGACATACGTCATGCTGCCGCTTTCTTAGCAGGTGAAAGCGATTTGTTCTCGCCACGCTTTTTTCGGCGGGAGGACGTAAGCTCCGTAGTCGAATTGGTCGCGCAATCTTGTCCCTCAGTTTTCACCGAGTTATTCTAGCGCGCGGCCAAATGCTAGCGGGTGCGGCGCAAAAGCAGCGAAGCGTGACATGTGACGCCGAATTAAGTTTTTCGCGTCTCCAAGCCTACATTTTTGACATCCACCCCGCCATGCTCAGACGACCAATCTTCAAGCATCCAGCTAACCGGTTTGATGGCGTTATCCACCATTACTTAATTATGGCAGAAACACCATCAAACGGCCAGGTCCACATGCGCGACATCGCTAAGAGGTTTGAGGCGCGGTCCAGGAAATAGCGACCTGCGGGCTCGATAGACGCAGGTACTGATCACGGATAAAGAGGATCACCAAGAACAGTTCGCTTTCATCCAAAGTGATGTGCCGACCGCGCGCTATGAGTATGCCGTACTGGTCACCTCAACCGCGCATGGCATTCTCACCCTGGCGCAACTGTATCGCGATCGGGCGGATGCTGAAAACAACTCCGATGAATTGAAAAACCAATGGGGATGGGGCGGCTTCACCACCCAAGACCTGGCGCGCTGCCGACTGATGGCACGCATGGTGGCATTGGTGTACGACTGGTGGACATTATTTGTTCGGCTGGCTCAACCACATAAACATTTCGAGGCAATCTCCAGTCGACCGTTGTTACTGCACGGCGCCGCCACGCAAACGCAGCATGCCGGACAGAAGCGCTTGACCATTACCAGTACGCATGCCAAACAGGCTCGCATCCAAGCAGTATTGACCAGCTTGGCCGGATTCCTGAGCTCACTGAAAGCGATACATCAGCGCGAAATGCCCTCGCATGGCGCCGGCGCTTGTGCCATTTGTTGAGCCGACAAAACAACCACTGGTACAACCGTTCACAACGCGGGCTGCGTCAAATGACACCTCAAGTTTTTTCCTCCAATTCCAGCGCAGGCCGACGCCGACGCTGGCGAGGTTTTCCTTGCTATCTTGACCCGGTGGAGGGTCGTAGAGACGCCGGTGGCCCGCATCCACAAAAGCTAGGAACCAAACGCTCTCTGCCACGGGCGGCGACCACAACTCTAGGTTGATTCGATATCCATCGTCGCCGCTAACTTCGCGCTCACGGAAGCCGCGCACAGAACTTGCTCCGCCCATACCGAATTGCTCCGCGGCAATAAGTGGCTCGCCGGCCCATTGAGCATCGAACCTCCCGTTCAGCGTCCATTTTGCCGGCAGCCGAAGGGTCATTTCTGCACCGTAGCGTGCCAGACTCCAGGCACGGTCGGCACCGGCGCGATTAGCCCGATAGGACGTCTGATTGTTGTCCGGACCAATTCCCAAATTGTGGCTGCCCTCAACATAGAAACTTGCACTTCCTCGCGCTGGCTGCTGCGGATCTTTGTCAGTCCACAGGTAGGACCCTTCGTAACGCAACGACAACGGCGTGCTACCCACATCGACGCCGATTGCGGCGCCGCTGGCGATAACCTTCACATTATTTTCGAATAAGCGTTCTTCGAGTGTGGCCACTAACTTGTGTCCATATGCGTTGTGCTTGTCCAGCGCGTGCGTATAGCGGGCGCCAAAAAACTTACCGGCGCCGCTTACTTGAAAAAAATCAGCGACAGTTCCTTGCGTCACATCGGAGTACACAAAGAAGGCGGAAAGGCTATCTCCAAGTGCGTACAGTGGAACCGCGTAAAAAAGACCGTATTGCTTTACGTCATCGAAATGATCGGGAGAGGTTGTAAAACTTGCCGTAAGTATGTGGTCGCGATCAAAGAGATTCGCGTGCTGATACCCGATCGAGGTTCGCCAAGAACCGGTCTCTGAGGTTCCGGTATTGCTGACACTCGCGAACACCTGCTGCGGCGCGCGATCCTCCACTTGTATCTCCGCGTCGATAGCGTTTCCTTCGGTGTTCTCCCGCAAGTGCACGGCCGCGCGCTTGGCGGGGTTTTCATTAGAGATTGCAAGCGATCGGGCAACTAGGCGTGCGTCGGGCGGGACACCTGAGCGTAACGCCGGGATAGCCGCTTGGATGTTCGCCTCTGAAAAATGCTTATTGCCGGTCACTCGTACTGAATCGACTGCAAAACGTACTACTTTAAGCACGATCAACCCGCCCTCGGGTTTCTGAGCAGGCAGAACAACCCGATAGAACGCAAATCCCTTATCGTTAATCGCTTTCTGCAGCGCGTCCGCCGCTGCCTCAATGCTCTTGATGCCGGTGTGTTCGCCGCGATGGGGGGCGACGACCCGCGCGGTTTCCTCCGCAGACAACGGGTTCTCGCCTTGGACGTCGAAGCCCGTAACCGTGAGTGTTAGCACGGACGGTTCAGGTTCGGCCGTTAGTGCCGGCCCAGGTCTCAAGGTGCATGCAGCCCAGATAGAGATAACCAAGATGCACTTGCCAGCTGCGTAGAAGTCGAAATGCTTGCGCGCTAACGCCCCATAGAGCCTTCGATTAGAGACATTCCAATCGCACTTCCCCGGCGCCTTCTCAGTCATGTTGGGTCGCTTCCTAGAGATGACAAACACCGCCTGGCAGCGAATCTGATTTGCCCGGCGAGCGTTCGTTTTCGATAGTGTACGTCTCTCTTCCAGTGGTCGCTTTGGGTGGCGGCGGATCGATTATGGTCACGGTGCCGTCCGGGTCTACTTGAGCAACCTTACCAGGACCTAATTCAACATCGCCATCCTTCGTGGAGAGCACCGCAGATCCTTCGTGCACTTCCACGAGCAGTGTTGGCTCCTCGGGAAACAGGGCCTTCGTATCGACCGCAACGGCGTCGGGCCGGGGCGCAGGATTGTCGAGCATGCGCTCTGGCACAGTATCCAGTAAGATTGGACTGATTGCGTGTACGCCAAGGAAAGCGCTCGCGCCCCGCTCGACCCTCTTTAGAACTTGTAAGGCCATCCCCACGTCTACGCTCCCCTCCCAGGTGTATACGTAGAGGCCATCGCCTGGCCGGGCGTCGGCAGACGGACTCGCGCATCGGTCATCGCATAGCAAGTCAAAACCAGTACCTGCAGGCCACACCGAGGCTCCAGATGGCGTGCTGATCCGAAGGGCCTGAGGCGTTTTCGCTATCGACCCCGTCAGCGTACGCAAAGCGCCTCTGATGAGTTCCAACTCCGCGACATTCTTTTGACGATCGTACCGCGCGATTTTCATGCGGGTCTCCTGAGTGAGTGTCTGCTTCATGCCGTCCACATAGACGATTTCGGCAGTGGTCCCGACCTTTGTTTCCAACGTGTCGTCCAAATAGATGTTCTGATCGATTTTCGTGTCCAGAATACGGGATACGCCCTCTTTTCCGTAGCTCAAGAGGTTCCCGCCCGTTATGCTGTGGACTTTCGCTACCAATCGCCCCGCGCCCTTGAGATCACAGTTAGCGCACAAGCGAGCGGTCAGATCGGTGTCCCCGCGAACACGAACTTCGTTGACGCCTGAAGCGATTCTAAACCCCTCAGGGTTGCGCTTTGCGAGGCCACGAGTTACCACGCGTATGCCGCCTTGAAGGAGGCGCAGCCTAGCTTCGTCCTTGCCAGCTTCGAAGACATACTTTTCAATGGCGAGTGTTGATTCCAACTCCAACCTGACGCGAGACTCATCAACGAATCTGAGGGACACTTTTTCCCGGCCACTGCCGATTGCGTAACCTTCGCCAATCCCTTCATCTTTACCTGCAAGGCCCGGCTTTTCACCGGGACGTAACATCACGATTGGGCCTTTGTCAGATTCGATATGGCCCACCTGCGCCGCCCAAGTCGGGGCGGCGAACCCCAAGAGCGGCACGAGCACTATCCGGAAAACCCTCTGGAGGTAACCCCGCCGAGGGAATTGGCTTACCACGGGGGGACCCTTACCGTTGGCAGGACTTGTCGCTGTCATCTTTGTCTCCCGAAAGGAGAGTTGGGTCCTGGACCAGCGGGGGACCACCGCTCCCTAGCCCATAGGCGCTGGGGTTGGGTTTGCCAGCGAATGCAACGCCCGGCGGCCCATTAATGGCCGAAAAATTGCCGCTGGCACTGTTGTACTGCAACACGTCAAAACTGCTGCCGAAAGCCGGGAAGAACCCACCCGTAAGGACAACATTCAAGCTTCCTGCGAGGGAAGCGTGGCCGCTAATATCAAGCAGGTCGTAGCTTACGCCCTGAGTGAAACCGGCTAGCTCTACGTTCAAAGTGGCGCCCGGCGCCTGGGTATAATTACCAATGATGATCAGCGTGCCTGGTGAAGCGCCTGGGGCAAGTGTTGCACCGCTGTTGGTAACATCGCCCTTAATCGTACCGTTGCCGGATATCCTCCCGCCGTTAAGCACAAATCTACCACCTGCGGCTAAGATCGTACCGGATGCGATTCGAGTCTCGCCGGCTGCCTGCGTGTAGTCCCCGCTTGTAGACAAGCTCCCGCTTTGAATGTCTACGGTACCGTTGTTGGTGAGTCGCCCGAAAAACCGATTGCTTGCGATGACAAGCGTGCCAGTATTTACGAACTCGCCACTGGCATTAAGTTTGCCGAGAATTGTACCGCCGCGCTGATCCACCGAATCGACTGTCTCCACTACCCCGGCAGGAACGACCAGCGTTCCTCCGGTATCAACTAGTACCGCCGCCCCGTCAGAGAGGCGCCCGGGCGGCTCCGGAACCGTCGACGACCCCAGACGCAAAGTACCACCTGTAACATTCACCACGTTTGCCGCACTCGTCCCAATCAGATTGGTATCATTCGCGGTTTGGTTCAAAGTGCCTACTCCTAGATTTGCACTTACAGTGCCACCCGCCAGATCGTAAGTCGCAGCGGTAAGAGTTCCCGTGCCGGTGATGCTGCCGCCATTGAGTGCTACGCTGCCAACCGTGCTAGAAAAGTCCTGGAGGTCAAGTGTTCCACCACTTACCTTGAGCGCCGTACTACTCGGCAGGCTGTTGGCTGCTCCCAACCGGAGCGTTCCGAGATTAATCGTTGTGGTGCCCGTATATGTGTTGCCGCTGGAGAGCGTGAGGTTGCCAGCGCCCTCTTTCACGAGACTGCTCGAGCCGCTGATGATTGTGCCGGGGGCTTGGATTCCGAGCCCGCTGTTAGACACGGTGATGATGCCCCCTGCGCTTGTCGAGAGATTTCCGAGTGTTATGTCAGCGGCATCGACGGACAGCGAACCGCCTAGTCCCACGTTACCGAATGTGATTGAGCCGCCGATCGGCGCGCGCAAATGAGTCGTTGAGTTGCCAAATGTGGCATCGGCAACGCTAATAAGATGTTGACCATCCGCCCGCCCAATGGTTAGCGAGCGAAAGCCGCCGACGGACCAATCGTCAAGTGCGGCCTGAGGCACGTCAAATCCGCCGCTACCGCTTCCAATGCCAATACTTTGCGTGGGGGAGAAGGGCTGCACGGTCAGATCCCCCGTACCGATCAGTCGCGTAATACCAAGGACGCCGTTGACCCTGTTGGCGGTCAGGGTCACGTTCCCAACTCCTGATCGCAGTGAACTTTGGACCACGATGCGGTTATTGGTTGCACTGTCGACAGTGAACGATACATCTCCCCCGCCAGAGTCAATCGGTTGAAAGGTAACAATTCCCAATTGTTCAATGTTGCTCGCGGTCAGCGTAATGTTACCGCCGCCGGAACTTATCGGCCCTTCGATATCGATGCCCCTGTCGAAACCAGAGTTCGGAGGAAAGTCTTGCGTTGATGTTGTTCGTCCCGTTATCGATATGTTTCCGCCTCCCGAGTTGACGACTGGGTGGTCAACACTGTTGCCTATCAAAACGCCGGCACCATTCGCAAACGCGTTGTTGCTATTGCTATTGGTACCGCTGATCGTAATGTTGCCGCGATTGGTAGAAATTGTCGCGCCTGCGATCTCGACAGCACCGGCGCCGTTGCCATCTTGATCACCGATAACATTCAGGTTCAATCGACCGCTCGTGGCAGTAATGCTATCGTTCAGCAATATGTTGCCGTTGGCCCTTAAGGTAAGCGTCGCGTCTCCGCCCGCGGTCTTGGTAATGGGCGCGCCAGGGTCTTGAGTAATCGAGTCAAGAGACAAGAGGCTGACATCGCCTATGATGTCCAGGCCTGTACTTCCCCCACCAATGGTGATCGACCCACCACTCAGCGTCATCCTGCCAGCTCCCGATTTCAGTGAACTTTCGATGAAGATTTCGGTAGGGCTCGCGACAGTGAAGGAAATCTCTCCCCCACCTGAATCAATCGGTTCAAAGGTATGAATTCCCGAATGCGTGACGCTGCTCGCCGTCATGGTTATCTTGCCGCCGCCCGAGTTTATCCGCCCCTCGACACTAATGCCCCTGTCGCCACCTGAGTCCGAAGTAGTGCCTGTCGTTGATGTTGTCGTTCCCGTTATCGATATGTTTCCGCCTCCCGAGTCGATGACGGGCGCATTGCCTATTCGGCCGATACCAACACCAATACCGAACCCAAAAACGTTGTTGCTATCATTATTGGAACCGCTGATCGTAATGTCGCCGCCATGGGTAGAAATCGCCCCTTCAATGTCGACAGCCCCCACGCCTGTCGTGCCGGCTTGAACAATTAGGGTCAATCGACCGTTGCTGGCCGTAATGCTGTCGTTCAGGAGGATATTGCGGTCCGCGCTTAACGTAAGCGTCGCATCTCCGCCTGCGGTCTTGCTAATGGTCGCGCCAGGGTGTTGCGTAATGTCTCCAACTGCGGACTGTGTTGCATCGCTTGTGTCCAGGGTGACGTCCATACCTGAGTTCAACGCGCTGTTGATCACGTCGGCGCCCACAATGTTGGGGCCGCTTGATCCTCCTGATTCAATCTGTATGTTTCTTGGGTCAATCAACCAGGTGCCACCCTTTCCCCTAGGCGCGGACGCATCAACAGCCGTACGGGAGAGGTAAAGGGAGCGCTTTGCGGACGTTTCAATGAATCCCCCATTGCCGGAAACGGATCCGCCTCTGGCGGTTAACGTGCCGTCCACGTTAGCGGTGTCGTCCGCCCAAACAATAATTTTGCCGCCGTCACCATTGCGCTTCGCATCTGCGTTAATTGCCGCGTTCGGCCCAAAATCGACCATGGCCGCATTACGTTCCGGTCCCCGGCCACGTAAGTTGCCACCTAGTAGCACCGTACCGCCGCCGGTGTCACCCGATACGTCGATCGTTGCATTGCCCGAAACTGAAACCTTGTTGCCCAGCAAAGTGACGACACCCCCTTTGCCTTCCGATGCCCGTGCCTCCACCGCACCGAGCACCGCGGTCGTACCGTTTTCGCTCTGGACATGAATGGCGCCGCCGTTCATTCCGTTCGCTTCGAGCCTGCTGCCCGACTCGATCTCGATGTCCTGCTTGGCCGTCAACACGATCTCGCCGGCTGCATTTCGCGCCAGGCCATTGGCCCGAATCGTGCCGCTGTGGCGAAGCGTGCCGGCGAAGAGTTTCGCCGCGCCGTCAGTAGCATCGATTCGACCCAAGTTGACGATTTGATCCTCAGGAGCTTGGACTTCGAAGTAGACGTCCTCAAGTCCCGGCCCGGTAAGCTCCACCTTGCGCCCGGCGGCTAGGATGATCTTTCCATTCTTGGTCTCAATCACGCCTTCGTTGCGGATGTTGGGCGCGATGAGGAGAATCTGACCGTTTGCGCCCGCCCGCAACGTGCCCTGGTTCACAATTTGGCCCGCGCTATCGACGGTGGCAAAGCGCATGCGCCCCGCGAGAAAATCGGCATCGCTCATGTTGAGGGTAGATGCGACCAGCCCCGCGGTGTCGATCACTGCGCCCGGGCCGAAAACGATGCCGTTCGGGTTCACAAGAAACACACGCCCGTTGGATTGCAAAGTTCCCAGCAAGTCCGAGGGGTTGCGCCCCAAGACGCGGTTGAGCACGCCGCTTGCAGCGTTGGGCTGAACAAAGTGCGTAGTTTCTCCTGGCCGGATGGAGAAGCTATTCCAGTTCAGGATCGAACCGTTCGAGTTGGTGATGTTTAGCGTGCTGGCATTTGGACGACTAACGGTTACTTGCCCGCTGACCACCGTCACCCCGTCTGGGTTGGCCCTAGCGGCGCCGCTCGCGACGACAACGGACGTAACCAGGACAGCGACGCCGATTCGTTTGACCATCCCAAGGGCGACCACAATTGCCGTCGCACCGCTGACACTTGACACACCTCGAATCGTGTTTTCCATGATCCTCCTCTCAAGGTTGCTTCCACGCGACACTCAAACGGGTCACGCTAACCGAATGGCGGTGGGAGTTAGGCCTAGGAAGACCAACCTAGCTGCGCTCCCTTTCTTGCTGTTTTGTAGAGGGGTTGCATGGATGCAACTCTTGTCGACCCGCGCAAAAGTTGGGCGTCTAAAGATGGGAAGTACTCGATTCTATTTTTCTTGTAGCCAAGGCCGACAAGGACAGGACTGTTTTGTCGGCGCAAACACTATTGAACCTAGGCTAGCACCAATTGCTAATCGCCGCAAGCGAGAGCGCGAAACCTGCGAAGGCGTCTTCCCGTGCATGATGATGATCGGCCTCGTAGTCGTCGGCCGCCCTAAGGAAGCTCTGATTTATTCCGCTTTCGTCGCGATACCGCGTTGCGAACAAAAAAATCTCCTCACATATTGCACATATGTTGCGTCGATATTTTTTTGTTCGCGCCTTGTCTCGCTTAGAACTCGGGATAAATCAGAGCTTCCCTAAACGGTGCGACTTCTTTCCCATGAACGTCCTTTGCTTTAAGATTCACTTGCTGGCCGTTTTTTTTCCGTTGGATCTCGTCGCATAGGCGAACTCGATGCGAATGAATTCACGAGAAATCGCCGCATCGACCTTCAACAACGACCGACAAAGGTTGAAATGAAAGAGCTACTCGAACCAAAGCACTTCTGGGATAACTTGCTCAGCTTCATCGAGGACGGGAAGGTTATTCCTGTGGTCGGTCCGAGACTTGTTATTGTAGAGACCGATGAAGGGAAGATATCCCTCTACCGCCATCTCGCCCAGCGGCTAGCGAAGGACATGGGCGTGAGCATTGACGACTTGCCGCCAGACTATTACCTGAATGACGTGGTTTACCGTCTCCTTGACAATGGTAAACGCGCGGAAGACATATATCCCCGCATCCGCATCCTGCTTCAGGGTATGTCGTTTTCGCTCCCGGGCCCGCTTCTGGATCTCGCAGCAATATTGCCGTTCAAGCTGTTCGTCAGTCTCACGTTCGATGACCTGCTAGCCAAAGCCATCAACGAAAAGCGATTCCGCGGCGAGGCAAGAACCCAGGAAATCGCGTACTCGCTTCGCGCTCCTCACGCCGACCTGAGCCAAGACTGGAAGAAATCGACGAATCCGGTGGTCTATCAGTTCTTTGGCAAAGTCTCGACATCGCGCGACTATGTCATTTGTGACGATGATCTGATGGAGTGCTTTCACACGATGCAGATGCATGACCGCAAGCCGGACGTGCTGCTTGACGAGTTAAGAACCAGCCACCTACTGCTACTCGGTTGTCATCTTTCGGATTGGCCAGCTCGCTTTTTTCTGCGCATCGCGAAGAACCAACAGCTTTCGCAACAGCGCAGTGAAATGGAAGTGCTAGTCGACAAGGAGATGGCCCAAGACTCTGATCTCGCCAGGTTTCTCAAGCAATTTAGCTACAAGACCATCATCTGGCCGGACCGCACCGATGAATTTGTAGCGGACCTGGCGAAGCTCTGGCAAGAAAGACATCCATTTATTGTAGAGCCCGATGAAGGGAAGATATCCCGTGATTCCGATGGGTCTGGGCCCGCTATGGAACCCGGTGCAATCTTTCTTAGCTATGCTAGCGAAGATCTGGAGATTGCTCAACGCATTAAGTCCATGCTGGAGGACGTCCACTGCGACGTGTGGTTCGACAAACGACAACTTGAACCCGGAGATGAATGGGACCGAAAAATCAGGACCAACATAGACAACTGTAGCCTTTTCGTACCAATCTTGTCGCCCGCTACGGCCGCCCGTCCGCATGGCTACTTTCGGAAAGAGTGGGCGCTAGCAAGTCGACGCGCGGACGAGTTCTTTGAGGGATCACCATTCATTTTTCCGGTTACGATCGAGGGTGCGCCAGTTCCCGATGCGTTCAGGAGGTTTCAATCGACGCCCGTCTCCAATGGGCTTGTGGCGCCAGAGCTTGCTAGAAAACTCTTTCAATTGCAGAGAGACTATCGTAGACCTAAACAAGTGGCCTAACCATGTCTGACGCAGGCCCCGGTCGACTAAACCGCGAAAATCCCTGGCTTGGCCTCGAGGCTTTCGAGGAAGCAGATGCACACTACTTCCATGGGAGGGAGCGAGAGACCGCCGAATTGTTGCGCATGGTGCAGCGTGAAAAGCTTACGGTGCTACTTGGGCGTTCCGGTCGCGGAAAAACGTCTCTGATCAAGGCAGGACTTTTCCCCGTTTTGCGCCAACAAAATTTCGTCCCTATATACGTACGACTTGATTTTTCGACGGCCGATCCTGGGCCGCGACAACAAGTATTCGATGCACTCTTTGCGCAGTGCGCGGCGGGCCAAGTCGAAGCTTCGGAGCGTGCCGACGACGAAACGCTAGGGGAGTACTTTCACCGGACCAAGGTCGAGTTTTGGAATAACCGGAACCGCCTCGTCATACCAGTTCTCGCTTTCGATCAGTTCGAGGAAATATTCACGCGCGGTTCGGAGAACGACGCTGCGCGTCGGCGGTCGAGGCAGTTCCTGGCCGAGCTCGGCGACCTCATTGAAGGCCGAGCCCCCCAACATCTCACAGAAGTGCTAGAGAAAGGTGCTTCAGAGATCGCAAAACGGTTCGATTTCGACAAGGCCGCGTTCAAAGTCTTGTTGGGCATTCGAGAAGACTATTTCCTGAAACTCGAGGAACACAAACGCACGATTCCGCTCTTGCATAATCGATACACCCTAAAGGCCATGGACGGTGGCGAGGCCAGGGAGGTAGTAGTACGCAACGGTGCAGAGCTCGTTGATGAAGAAGTCGCGGCGCGCGTTGTCGCCGTCGCCGCAGGTCGCGGCAACATTGTCCTGCCCCCGGAGGACTACGGTGAGCTCGAAATCGATCCTGCGATCCTCAGTTTCATCTGCAGTGAACTAAACCGCAAACGCCTTGAGAAGAGCCTATCGAAGATCACCGGCGATCTGCTCTTGGGCGCCGAGCATGAAATATTGGCTGAGTTCTACGAGCGCAGCATGAATGGACTAGATCCGAACGTGCGGCGCTTCGTCGAGGACGAGTTACTCACCATGCAGGGTTACCGCGATAGCTATGCCTTCGACGACGCTCTCGCTCTACCCGGAGTGACGCAGAAAGCACTCGACCAACTCGTAAACGATCGTCTCCTGCGGGTGGACGACCGCTTTGGCGTACGAAGATTGGAACTGACACACGACGTTTTGACTATCGTCGTTCGCGAAAGCCGCGACGCCCGAAAATTGCGGGAAGCGGAGCAAGCCGCAAGAGAGCGGGAGCTCGCTCAGAAACGCCAAGCGGAAGAGCGCGAGCGTGCGCTTCGACGCAAGCTTTCGCTGGTCGCGGCCTTCGCTGGACTGGTTGTGATCGGCTCGGTCGCGTTCGTATGGCAAGCGAAGACGAATGCCGCACGCACTCTCTCTCTGGGCCTGGCCGCAACAGGCCGCGCTTTACTCAAAACGGAAGGTGATCTTGGCTTACTCTTGGCGATCGAGGCGCATAACGTCTACGCTACTGATCAGGCAACAACGCTGTTGCGTCGCTGGCAATCAGAAATCGATCCTCGCGCTCACAAGTATTTCTCCCTCCATCGCGGTAGAGCTGGTTCCTTAGCGTTTGGCTCTGACGGAAAGCTTTTGGCTACGGCAAATGGGAAAACTATCCTGCTTTGGGACGCGAACGGACGGAAAGCGAGGGACGCGCTGGAAGTGCACCAGGCTTTTGTGACGAGCATTGTGTTCAGCCCCGATGGCAGGCACATGGCCTCGGCCTCCGAAGAGGGCCGCATCGTCGTACACGACGTCGAAACTTGGGAAGCAGTGGAGTTTCAAGCGAAGGGCGAAGACCTAGCCCTGTGCCTCGCATTTAGTCCGGATAGCAAATTTCTCGTTTCCGGCCACGAAAATAAATCCATTAAAGTTTGGAATGTTGGCGATCATCAAATGCTTGGCTCCCCGCTAAGCGGACATCAAGGTGCAGTTACCGCTGTAGCGTTTAGTCCCGACCAGCAAACGTTCGCGTCGACGGGGAAAGACAAACATGTAGTTCTGTGGAACCTGGAAACGCTTGAAGCTACAGGCAGTGTAATGGGCCAGTCGAGTGACCTCACGGCGGTCGTGTTTAGCCCTGACGGTGAAACCATCGCTGCCGGGGATGTAGACGGCAAGATCCAACTCTGGAACGTGAAGTCGCAGAAAAGTCGCTTTCTTTACACTGGTCGCGAGGTGAGCGGCCTCACGTTCTTAGGTACTGGTCACATCGTGTCTGGCAGTGTCGATGGCGCGATCGCGGTGTGGGACTTGTCCGCTGACACTCCGGTACAGAAGGAACACATTACGGGCTACGGGGAAACCAAAGCAAAGTTCGCGTTTAGTCACGATGGAAAGCTAACCGCACGAGCAAGCGGCGACCTTGTCACGCTGTTCGGCTTTTCGGCCAGCGGCTTGAATCCTGACCGCCTACTGGGCCACGACGGACAGGTCACTGGCATCCGGTTTAGCGCCGATGGCAACACCCTGGCGTCGGTCGCTGAAGACGGTGCGGCGCGAGTGTGGAATGTTGTGAATCGCCGATTGCTGAGGACGATACCCCTCGATCAAGAAGAGCGACCGCTCGCCCTAGGCCGCGGTCCCACAGACTTCTTGCTCGCCTCTACCAACTCGGCCGGACAGCTCCAGGTCCGCCACTTCGACGCGCAGAAAAGAGAACGACGCATACTGGAGAATTCGACGGGCCCGGCACTGGTCAGCTTTAGTGCCGACGGTCGCATCTTGGTTAGCAAGGTTGATGACATCGTCCAACTCTGGGATACGACAAACGGAAAAGCAGTAGGTCAGCAACTGCCGTCCGATTCCGTCGCTACAAGAATCCCCCTCAGTCCTGACGGAAAGATCGTGGCCTTGGGCAATGACGAGGGATGGGTTGATTTGGTCCCCACCACGGGTGGCAATGGCCTGCGGTGCAACGTGCCGCAGAAATCGTTACCCATGGCATTCAGCCCGGACGGAAAGCGGCTTGCGGTTCTTAGCGCAGGGAACATCTTCCAATGCAATACGGAAACGGGAAAGCTTGTCGGTACGCCGCGGCAAGCAAAGCAAGTGAACGATCTTGTCTACAGCCCGAATAACAGGTTCATTGCAACCTCCGCACCCCGTGAACCGTTCGTTGTGTTGTGGGACGCTGACAAGGACAACAAAGAGGAGGAGCTATTCGGCGACGAACGCTACTACAGCAAACAGAACACCATGTCGGCTCTCGCGTTCAGTCCGGACGGAAAAGCACTGGCCGTCGCCAACAACAACACTATTCTCCTCGCAGACACAGAGCTGAACGTGGACGCGACGAAGGAAAAAATGTGCGGCATCGCCAATCGCAACCTGACTTGCACCGAATGGAGAGAGTTCCTCGGCGACAGGCCCTACAATGTGACTTGTCGCGCATACCCGGCTGGTCCGCCATGCTGACAATCCACTCCACGCTTTATGCGGCGACAAGATGCCACCACATTTACGGCGACCAGTCGAATCCAAGCGGCGCGACCTAGCTATTGTCAAACAACGGGCTGCTCTACGCGCAATGGCAGGGCATACAGATCGAGCAAGTCGTACATCCGCTGTCGATACTCCGCCGTCAGCTTGCCGATGCACCACATCAGCTTACGCCACGGCTTGAGGCAGTTTTTTTTAGCAGCCGGCGCACTGTCTCGCGGCTGATAGGGCCAATCCCTGCCTGCGCTTGTGCGGCCTGCTCCAGCAATACAATCGTCCAATGCTTGGCCCCTTTGGGGGGTGCCGAGCACGCCAAGGCGGCTACTTGCGCCTCGACGTCGGTATCGTACTGGCGAGGCTTGCCCGGGCGCGCGACATCGTGCAGCGCGTATTGCGCGCCGCCCTCCAGATATGCGGCTCGTGTGCGCCAGATGAGCATCGGCCCGACGCCGAGAACCGCCAT
>JANOLP010000030.1:0-44771 GCA_031419835.1 Pseudomonadota bacterium
GCACATCGACACAGCCGATTGTGGCGTCGCCGTGAGCGCACTGCTCACCAGCGCCTCGGTGCATGATAGCCAGACGGCGATCCCGTTGGCACTGATGACGCAAAGCCGGGTGACGAACTGCTATGACCTGATGGATGCGGCTTACTGCAGCGAAGAGATTCGCAACCACAGCCGCGGCTTGGGACACGTACCGCTGATCGACCACAACCCGCGTGGCGGCGAGAAGATCGCGTTTGACGCGGCCGAAGCGCAGCGGTACAAGGAGCGCAGCCAAGCCGAGCGCACCAATGCGCGGCTGAAGGATGAATTTGGTGGCCGGCAGGTTTGGGTTAGAGGCCCCGCCAAGGTGATGAACCACTTGATGTTTGGCTTACTGGCACTGACAGCGGATCAGTTGTTGCGGTTGCTCAGATAACCGCTGCAAGCGGTAACAAGGAATGGGTCACAAGCAGGCGCCGCCAAGAGGCGTGCCGGGAAAGGTGTCGAGACCAGCGAGGCAAATTGATGATTTAGCGTTCGCTCACCGCGAAAATTAACTGGGGCAACGAAAAAATCACGACACACCGTGGTCGCTACCCTTTACTACCGCGAGCGCCGGGCGTTTTGCAAGAGGCTCTACTTTAACAAGAATTACCTACCGGATAGTCAGCCGCACCACTATTCTTGTTTCATAATATATAAAATAATTATCAATCAATATATTACAAATTCTTCTATACCTTCAACTTGATGTTTCCGTTGTGGAGCGCGGTAGCCACGAGAGCGCCTGCATAGCCACGTTGCTCGAGTACACGCAGATCAGATTCATCGCGAACGCCACCTGCAGCATATATTTCCGATTCGGGCCTACTTCGCTGCAACATCCGTAGCAAGTCGTAATCAGGTCCACTTTCGTTGCCGACATGGGCTAAGTTCATTACGAGGACCTTTTGAGGCCAGATCGCACGATGGACAAGAACGTCTGGCGGGCCTAAAAAGGCGTCGCCCATGAAATCCAGCGACAATATCCAACTTTCGGGCGCGAGCGTCTCCAGCCAATTTGAACTCGACAGACTTTCGCTACCGATAACCAAAGTGCCAAGTTCAACCTGATGCAAGTTCACAAAGGTATCGAAATCGACAATTCCGGCGTCGATCCAAAACCGAATCGTCGGGAAATTACTTTTAAGCTCTTTGAGAAGAGTCAATTGCGGTCGGCCGAATCGAATTGCTTCTAGATCAGCGATATACACCGTGTCACACGAGAAGTGCTTAATAAATGCTTGGAGAATGGCTTCTGGAGCGGCGCTCGGGCATAATGTTGACTGCACCGGACGATAGTTGTCGCGTTCCCCGCGACGCGCGTGAACCACCTGACCGGCCATCAAATCCATCACGGGAATCAGTTTCATCGCAGAGTCGTATGCGTATCTTGGTATTTGAATTTATCACAGGCGGAGGATTGATCGGCACAACCTTGCCGGCATCTTTGATGCTCGAGGGCGGTATGATGAGAAATGCATTGTTGGCCGACCTCGCGTCCATACCCGACGTCGAAGTGACGTTGACCCGCGATTCTCGTTGTCCGTGGCCCGAGACCACGTTTCCCACTATGCGTATTGAATCCAATGTCGGTGAGAGCGGCTTCGATCTGTTCCAGCGTGCGCTCGTTGACGTAGAAATCGTTTGGCCAATTGCGCCGGAAACGGGCGGTGTGTTGGCGCAATTGGCAACGTTGGCTCGCATGGCCGGAAAACTCGTGTGCTTAAGCGATCCCGAAACATTGGCTATTTGTGAGAGCAAATATGAAACCGCTTCAGTATTGCGCGATGCGTGCGTTAACGTCGTGCCGTCATTTCGTGCAACTGATTCATTGCCTCCCATTGATGGCCAATGGGTAAGTAAACCGGACGATGGCGCTGGCGGCGATGGCATTCGGCGTTGGCCCACGCGTGATGCGGCATTGCAAGCAATCTTAGCCGCGAAGCAATATTCATGGATACTGCAACCGATGTGCGACGGAGAATCACTATCGATGTCACTTTTTTGCGCTGATGGCACGGCATATTTAGTCTCGATAAATCAACAACGTGTTCTATGGCGACAGGATCATGTTTTTCTTGACGAATTAACGGTCAATTCGATACCGAATACTGAGGTAAACTTTTGCGCGCTGGCTAAGCAAATAGTTCAGGCGTTACCAGGGCTATGGGGGTATGTAGGCGTCGATCTCGTACGAAGTGATGACGGCATATTGACGGTTCTGGAAATCAATCCGCGCCTAACGACTTCCTACTGTGGCTTACGCGACGCGCTCGGGGTTAACGTCGCGCAGTTGGTGTTTGGCAATCGTAAAGGCGAACCGCCGCACACGATGGCATTTCCGAAAAGTAAGTTAGTCCAACTCGATCTTTCCTCCTCCTATGCTGGATGACATCCTCGGCTGGGATATAGGCGGTGCGAATCTAAAGGCCGCGCGGATTAACGCCGCGGGTGCCGTATCGGCAGTCGTTCAAATTCCATGCCCCCTATGGCGCGGCCTGCCAGAACTGGCACAGGCGATGCGATTTGCCATCGAATTCGTCGGCACCAGTCAGAGGCATGCACTTACCATGACAGGCGAGATGGTAGATCTCTTTCCGAGTCGCTCGGCAGGCGTGATTGAAATCGCTCGCTCCGTAGGCGCGATCCTGGGGGAAAGCGATATGGGGGTTTTCTGCGGAGACCGGCAATTCGTTTCAATAAACGAGGTTGCCGCTGTCACGGAAAAAATCGCATCGGCGAATTGGTTGGCATCGGCGGAATTTGTGGCAAGCAAAACACACACAGGGATTTTTGTCGATATTGGTAGCACCACTACCGACGTGGTCGCAATCCTCAATAGCAAACCACACTATCGCGGCCGCGACGATTATTCGCGCCTAGTAAGCGGTGAGCTCGTTTACAGCGGCGTCACGCGAACACCGCTCATGGCGATTATCGATCATGTGCAATTTCGTGGTGACAACGTCGCGGTGATCGCCGAGTATTTTGCGTCAGCAGCCGATGTATATCGTGTCCTTGGCGAGCTGCCAGAAAACGCCGATCAACATCCGACGGCCGACGGCGCAGACAAAACGCAGCTTGCCAGCGCCCGGCGCATGGCAAGGATGATTGGACGCGACGTAGAAACGCAGTCCATGGAAAATTGGTGCGAGCTTGCGCGATCATTCCGTTGGGCGCAATTGGCAAAAATAAACCGCGGCATCGATACGGTTCTCGCTCAAGCGAGCTTGCCATCCGCGACGCCAATATTCGGCGCCGGGGTGGGGGAATTTATTGTGCGGGAGATCGCGCGCGAACGCGGAAGCAACTATCGGTCGTTTGGCCAACTTTGCGAAATTGACGGTCCAAGCGAGGACGCAGTAACGCGTGTTGCACCAGCCACTGCCGTCGCGTTATTGGCACAACGCCGATGACCTATATTGTGAAAATCGGAGGCAGCCTGTGCGGTGATCTTCGGCTTGCAGCCTGGATTGAAATGTTAGTCGAATTTGGCGCCGGAAAGGTAATTATCGTTCCTGGTGGCGGCCCCTATGCCAATGTCGTACGATTACAACAAAAGCGCTGGAAATTTTCTGACAGCATCGCCCATTCCTTAGCGGTAAGGGCCATGGACCAATTCGCCTTGCAATTGGCCGGGATAAATACGCAGCTCGTTTTGGCGACAAAACTTACGGCGCTAAACGAGGCATCGTCAAAACTTAATATTCCGGTATGGCTACCAAGTGAAATCGTATTGGCGGCGCCGGACATAGCCCAAACTTGGGATGTGACCTCAGACAGTCTCGCCGCGTGGCTCGCTCGCGAGTTGAATGCGGATCGCCTGATATTGGTGAAGTCGTGCCTAGTCCCGGATGACACGAATCTCGAGAGCATGTCGAAACTTGGCATTCTCGACCAGGGATTTCTCGCCATGGCTTCTGGTGCAAAGTTTCTGATTAATGTCGTATCCGTAACCGATCTTGATCAAGTTCGTAATATCCTAACGCAAACGGCTTAACTTCAGACTTGGACGCAACAGTGATGAGATACCTAAAACATTTCGTATGCACCCTATCAATCGGTTTACTAACCAGCTGTACTGGCCAGCCAGTTGTACCGTTGGATACCGTACAGTCTGTAGATATCACACGTTACCTCGGGACATGGTACGAGATCGCGTTGCTGCCAAACAAGTTCCAAGCGATGTGCGTCGCCGATACCCAAGCGCACTATCGCCAGGACCGTGATGGAATTGGCGTCAGAAATCGCTGCCGAAAGAGTGACGGTTCAGTTGCTGAGATCCAGGGTGTGGCAAAAATTGTCGATGGCAGCGGAAACACGAAATTGCGAGTGAGTTTCTACCGACCGTTCTACGGCGACTATTGGATTTTGGCAATCGATCCCGCATATGAGTGGGTTTTGGTCGGCGAACCGCAGCGCAAGTTTGCCTGGGTGCTAGCGAGAAAACCTAATTTGGACAAAGCGACACTAAACCTTGCAATCGACAAAGCCGCTAAGTTAGGTTTTTCGAAAGAAAAATTTCGCCTGACCCCACAGAACCAATCGATTGAGTAAACGTGTGACTGCCACGACTGCGCGGAATACAAGATCGAACTGAACGAAACGCATCAATATCCAGCTGCGCCGTGCGATCTGTGCCGCGACACAAGGCACCTCGGAAACCGAGGTAGTCTGGCGACATTACCAACAACGGCACGATATCCTCTATTTGCAGCGAGCCAGCGATTCCACAAAGTAGATTTAACGAATGGGCGTATTCAACAAAGTATTTCAAATCGGTATCGCGATGTCGCGTGCGAAGGCTCCCTCCCCGCTTATCGGCCGTGTCAAGCATGACGCCCTGGAAACCACTTTCCGCCAGCTTATCGACCCAATCCAAGGGCAAGATATCATCGCTGAATAAGACTGCAATAAGGCACACAGATATGTTCGTACTGTGCGCTTTCAGCAGCCCGGTCATTTCTCGCGACAATTTTTTATCCGAGCGATTTGGGTCAATGCCGATCTTGACGATATCAACACCCGTTTCTGCGGTTGCCAATACTTTGTGCGCAATCTGAGCAGGTTCGTATGGCACATCGCCGATCGTGGCACTTACGGTAACGCGCCCGCCCAGGACGGCCACGATTTCACGAATGGTACTCAGCGGCAATGCGCCCAGTGCACCCTCGCGCGGATTCTTTAGGTCAATGATGTCGGCGTCCAAGTCCAATGCGACTTTTGCCTCGGCAACTGTCATCACACTCGCGAGCATGTTCGTCATGGGTTTATTTTTCTCGATACTGATCAACTTTTGCTTGCAACCAACTCCATGCCTCAAGTTCGATTGGGCCAGCCGTTTTCTCGATGGCAATGGTTAAATAACGCCACTCACTTTCGATTTTCTCTCGTGGCAACATATTTAACCGACTAACTAACACGGCGCCTTCAATGACGGCCGCTTGAGCACGATTGAATCCGCGAAATGGGCCATGAGATTTATTGTGAATGCGCTTACAAAATAATTTCGGCCGCTCCGAATTTTCTTCAACTCGGTCAAGTATCAGTTCGCTATGCCCAAGCGAATTCAATAGTCGAACGCCGGAAAACGCGATGGCCGCGCAGGTCGGCCAATCGCGTTTTGCCCCAGTGACACAACCGGCAAACACGCGCACATCGTCACAGAAATTTTGTACCGCATAGCCGCTAGACAACACGTTATCCAGTGTCTTTGAAGGCTTAAACGGCGCCAGAATGACTAGCCCCGATTCCTCGCGAACGCCCATTGGCGCGATATGAACGACACCGTCAGCCGACTGTGTTGTGATAATGGTTTCGAAAATCATTCGTCGCGCTTTAGATGTTTGCGAGCCTGCAAGGTCGTACCCATGGCGTGGTAAGCCGATTGATCTTCCTGCTTTGTTTCGGTCGCGACACCCCAATCGAGTTCTTGATCTTGCACATATCGTTTGCCGAGCTGCCATGCGATTTGCGCCCGGGCAAGTTCGACACCGAGATAAAACGCGTGGCTACCATCTTGTTCAAGGTCAAGGTGCGGAAAGATTGCAAATGGATCTTGCCCCGTATGAAAGCCGTCACGATTGTAGGCGTGCAAACCTACTTCACTCACTTGTACTCGAAAACTCGGATCCTTTATGGCCGCGGCAATGCTACGAATTTCCGTTTCCGTGTCTGGGAAAGGCTTTCGCCCGTGGGTGGTAAGCAGGGCAGCGGAATAGTCCTTAGGCAAGCTCATATCCTCCCGTGCCGCAAACATAATTCCGCGAGCCGCGTCTGCTTCACGCACGGCGCGGCGCGCATGGGGGCTTACCTCGGTGGTAAGTATCGAGCGAATACCCAGCTCAGAAACGATGCCCATTAGGATCGCATTAATTCCGCTCGTGTCAGCGTCGGTCAGTTCGGTAAGATTTCCCACACCCATCATTATTTCCACTTCGGGAAATCGCTCACGCAGCGCATGGTAGCGCAAAATGGATCGAGTAAATCCAAAGTGAATAGGGTCGAGAATAGCGTCAGCAATAAAAGGACGGTTTTTTGTTTCAAGCAGTTCAACTGAACGATACAACGATGCGAGATCCCCAGATTCACTGGGAATCAAGATTGGGATCGAATCGACTTCTTCTGCGACCCACAGAGTATCTTCCTTCAAACTTAAAAGATAGTCGGCGCCCGCCTTCCCTCCTCGCAACAATTCTTTCGGATCAACAGAATCAACGCTCACCCTAAAACCTGCGCTTTTAAGTGCATTAATCGCGTGTTCCAAATGCGGAAACGTCACATCGGGCAAACAGCCGAGATCAATCACATCGGCGCCATCTCGACGAAAGCGATCTGCCCGCTGGACGATAGCGGCAACGTCCAATTGAGTCGCATCGACAATCTCGGCAAAAATCATGACGTCGTGTCTAGATAAGTCTCGGCGTTTGCTTTTCGTGCCAAAAAATTCCGGCAAATCCTTTAACTCTTCAGGACCGCGTTCGAACGCGACACCATAGTGCTGCGTTAGTGCTTGCAAGTCGCCGCGACAGCGACCCGGCACCACTACTCGCGTTGCACTCCCGGTATCTGTTACGCGACGACGAATCAAATCTTCAGTCATGAGTCCAGCAACGTTGATGCCAATATTGCGCACCTCGTATTCGAAAGTAACCGACCCCATACTTTCAAGAACACGTTGTAGACTTTTCTCGGCGAGCTTGCCGGTAAGGAAGAGAATATTTTCAGACACGAATATGCGATGTTGCTATAGCGAATCGAAATACGCGGCCATTTTACGGCGCATAGTGTCGTCGGGTAAGCGCCCATGCCCGGCGGCCATATTGTCGACGAGATGTTTCGGGTTTCGCGTGGCTGGTATAACGCAGGTGATGGCGGGATGGCCAAGGATAAATTTCAGAAAGAACTGCCCCCAACTAGTGCAGTCGAACTCGCTCGCCCATGCGGGAAGGGTTTTGCCTTTCACCGTGCCAAAAACGCTCCCGTTTGCAAATGGGCGATTGGCGATAACGGCTGTGCCGACCTCGGCGGCGAGTTTGAGCATGCGCTGTTCCGCTTCGCGTTCGGCAATTGAAAAATTAAGTTGCACAAAATCCATTTCACCGGATTTAATTGCCTGTTCCAGTGCATCGTAGGCGCCAGCGTGATAATGAGTGACGCCCAAATATTTTATTTTTCCGGACTTCTTCCAATCACGCAGTGTGGCGAGATGGGTTTTCGCGTCCTGCAAATTATGCACCTGCATCAGCTCAATTTTCTCGCGGCGCATTTTTCGAAGCGAATCGGTCATCTGCGAAATGCCCGATTCGCGGCCGCTGGTCCACACTTTAGTCGCGATCCATAGCCGGTCGTTGATTCTCAATTCCGCGGATAAATCCCCGATCACGGTTTCGGCGCGGCCGTACATTGGTGAACTATCGACGCTGGTTCCGCCCAATTCGACGAAGCGCTTGAGTACTTCTTGCGCGGGATCGCGATCGCGTTTGTCGTTACCGATATCGAACACGTCGTAGGTGCCTAAGCCAACCACGGGTAAAAGCTCGCCGCTCTTAGGAATTTTGCGAAAAATGCGATCGGCTGCATTCGCGGGCATATTAATAGTCATCGCGGCGATACCTCCCGCAAGAATGCCCAGACATTGTCGACGCGAGCAGGAAATTGGATTTTCAAGGAATTCCATTGTGTAAACATCACAAATGACGCTATTGTAGTGCGAGTTAAGGATCCTGACCAAAACGACGGATGTCCGGCCATACGTTATACTTTCGGTCATGGTTGATCGCATCGAAAATCTCCGTTCTCAATTGGCCCATTTCGCCAATGAACGTGACTGGGACCAGTTTCACAATCCAAAGAATTTAGCGATGGCATTGATCGCCGAGGCCGGCGAACTGGTCGAGCATTTTCAGTGGTTGACGCCGCAACAAGCGGAGAATCTTGCGGCGGAAACCAAGTCGGAAATTGAGTTGGAAATAGCCGACGTGTTGTTATACTTACTGCGGCTTGCGGATAAGCTGGACATCGATCCGATCACCGCGGCGGAAAAGAAAATGAAATTAAACGCGGAAAAATATCCGGTCGAAAAATCTAAAGGCAACGCCAAAAAATATAATAGGTTGTAATGCTCGCTTATCGTCATCTATTTCACGCCGGCGGTTACGCTGATGTGTTCAAGCACGCTTTGCTCACGGGGCTGATGCTTTCGTTGCGCAAAAAAGACAAACCCTATTTCTATCTCGATACCCATGCCGGCATCGGACGCTATGATTTGACCCATCCTTGGGCAGCGAAAAATCGCGAATACGTACACGGCGTTTCGCTGTTATTGCAACACAAAGACATACCGCCTTCGTTGATCGATTATGTGAAGCTCGTTCGCTCGGAAAATCCCGACGGCGAAGTGCGTTTCTATCCCGGTTCACCGTGCGTCGCGCGCAAATGGTTGCGCCCTGGCGATCGTATGGTACTGACTGAACTCAATCGCGATGACAGTGCTGCGCTAACGAAGTTTTTTGTGAGCGATCGCCATGTTCACGTTCATTGCATAGATGCTTACCACGGGCTCAAGGCATTTTTGCCGCCGCCCGAGCGGCGTGGCTTGGTGTTGATCGATTCGTCATTCGATCGCGCGAAAGAATTTTCACGTATCGCGGAAGCGTTGTCCGTTGCTCACAAGCGCTGGGCGACCGGCTGTTATGCGATTTGGTATCCACTGATGGAGCCGAGTGCGATGGCGGCGTTTGATCGTGCCATCACGTTAACTGGCATACGAAAAATTTTGAAGCTCGATTTCGCGCTCGAAGACGACGACTGGACATTAACGATGCGCGGATGCGGCATGCTTGTAATCAATCCGCCGTGGCAATTTGAGTGCGATGCGAGCGCGATGCTGGAGTGGCTGTGGCCGGTGTTGTCGCTGAAAAAAACCGGTGGTATAAATGTGTCGTGGCTCGTCCCGGAATAACCGGCAGATTCTATTTTGTCGCGTTGGGAATCGTTGAAGTTTGTTGCTGAGCCTTGAGCTTTTCCTGTTGTATACCTAATAGCCAGCCGACTAGTGCCGCGCCAACGGCCAGTGGTACCGCCATGGTCGCAACCATCGTCAAGTTCACGCCCATTCCTTTCAGAAAACTCGACAGCCAAGCGCTCGCGGCATCGCCGCCGCGATAGATCACGGTATCGATAAAGTTCTTCGCTTTGTATTTTTCTTCGCGCGAAACGACTGTGAAGAGAATTTCGCGTACCGGTCTGGCCAGCGCGTATTCGACTACGCGGCGCAATGCTTGAAACACCACAAGTACGGCCAAAGTTGGCGCAACCACTAGCGCGCCGAAACCCAGCGCATTTAGCAACGGCAATATCATTAGCAAAAATGCAACGCCAAAACGGCCAATCAATCGGTTGGTTAGAAAAATTTCGACCAATAACGTCAGGGTATTCACAACTAAATCGATTTGCGCAAACAACCGTGTGCGCGCAACGGAATCCTTAAGGTGATCGGCGACGAGGCGAATTTGCTCAAAATAAATGAGTGTCGCTAGCAATGTCAGGAACAACAAGTAAACAGACATGCCGATTAGATATGGAGACTTTAGAGTGAGCTGAATGCCGGCCCAAATGCTTCCGCCGATAGCTTGCGATGCGTTTTTCCCGCTTCCATGGGATTGTGCCCATGCACTTAGCTTGGCGACGGCGAACGTGCTGATCAATAAGAATCCGATTGAGAGCAATAACAAGTTGCCGGTGCCAATATAACCAACTAGAAACGTTGTTAGCAGGGGGCCGCAAATCGCGCCCGCGCTACCGCCGGCAGCGACGACGCCGAACAGGCGCCGTGCCTGTTCGTTGGAAAAAATATCCGCCATGAAGCTCCAAAAAATGGAGATCACGAACAGATTAAATACGCTCACCCAGACGAAAAAAGAACGCGCGAGGATGACTTTGTCGACACCACTTCGCATTAAAAAGAAAAACAACAATAAATTCGCGGCAAAGAAAAAATAAACGAATGGAATAAGCCGCTGGCGCGGAAAACGTGACGATAAGAAGCCGAAAAATGGTACGGCGACGAGCATGGCGACAAATGTCGCGCTGAATAACCATTGCAGCTTGTCGACACCGCCTTGGATGCCCATTTCGTCGCGGACGGGACGCAGAATGTAATAACTACACAATAAACAAAAGAAGTAGAAAAATGCCCAGAGTAAAGCGGGGAGCTCGTGTTTTTCGGTCTTAAGAATCCGAGCAAGCCAAGCAGTCATGGCAACGGCAACTACTTACGACCGCGCCACGAGGCACGTGTGGCGCGCTTTTCGACGATGGCATCGCTACGACCTAATATCCATGCGCCTTCTGGCGAGGCGTGCATTACGGCGCAGAGATTTTTTGCAGAATTTGTTCAGTCAACGCGCGAGATACTTCGCCACGGCGCATTTCATAAATTGGACTGAAAAATACCCGATGGGCCATGGTTTCGTGGTACACGGATTGCACGTCTTCCGGCGTGAGGAAATCGCGATTCTCCAGCCACGCTTTGACGCGTGCAGCGCGCATCAACATGGCCATGCCGCGCGGGCTGGCGCCGGCGGCGATCAGATCTTTCATATTGACGCCGCTGATATTCACGCCAAAGTCCGACGGCGTACGCGTTGCTTGCCACAAGTCCATCGCGTATTTCTGCAACGTCTCGCTGGCTTTAACGTTATCTTGAATGGTCGCGGCGATATCGTTTAGCTCGGTAAATGGAATCATGGCCGGTGCAACACGATTGATTAAGCGATCAACATCGTGAAATGCGGTGTCGAACATCAATGCTTTTTGCGTCGCGATATCCGTAGGGGTTTCAATTAGAATCTCCATCGAAAAACGATCGCGCGCCGCGGAAGAAATTTCGAAGGTTTCATCTTTTTCGACGCGATTGCGATCGGCGAAAACGATCATGTGCGGAAAACGATATTCGCGATTGAAGGCATTGGCGCTGCGCTCCGCCATCACGCGCAGCAGCAGCGAATGCACTTGCGGCCGCGCACGATTGATCTCGTTGAAAAAGAAAATCGATAGCGCATCGCCGTGCTTTAGCACGGGGCCAGGATCGACGCGCGGTTTGCCGTCTTCGTTGATGTACGTGTAATAGACCAAGTCGTTCGGCATCAAATCGACCGTGCCTTCGACGCGCTCGAACGCGCCGCCGATGGCGCGGGCAAAAGCGCGCAGCACGGTGGTTTTGCCGACACCGACATCGCCTTCGAGCAGCACATGACCGCGCGCGAACACCGCGATGTTGATGTGATGAATAACGTGATCTTGGCCGATCACCGCCTTCTTGATTTCAGTTTCCAGCGCTAACGCGCGGGTACGCCAATCTTGCAGGAGCGCATCATCTCGATTCATGGGTTCACTTTCTTTTTTTCTCGATGTTCGTTTATGCGCGATACTGAATGCGCACGCGTCCTCGTGATAATATTGACAACGCTTTGAAAACGATCCCGATTCTACACTATCCCCCTAGGCAAACCCAGGCCGCTACGAGCTTCGACGTGGCCTGTCGGCGCTGCGCGCGGCTCACCGATTTTCTCGAAGCGGTGCAAAGCAAGAACGACGGTTATTGGTGTAAACCGGTGCCGCCGTTCGGCGCGGAGAAGGCAAAGCTATTGCTGGTCGGTCTTGCGCCGGGGCTGCACGGCGCGAATCGTACCGGGCGCCCATTCACCGGCGACCACGCCGGTGTGCTGCTCTACGACACGTTGCACCAGTATGGCTTTGCCAACAAACCGATTTCGATGAGCACTGACGACGGCTTGCGACTCATCGATTGCCGAATTACCAACGCGGTGAAATGTCTGCCGCCGGAAAATAAACCGACGCCGGCAGAGATAAAAACCTGTAATGCCTACCTGCGCGTTGAGTTATCGATGCAAACGCCTGGGAGTGCGGTTTTGGCGCTGGGGCGGATTGCCCATGACGCGGTGCTGATGGCACTTGACGTTAAAGCGAGTGCTGCACGATTCGGTCACGGTCTGCGCCATATGCTGCCCAATGGCATCGTCCTGTTTGATAGTTATCATTGCAGCCGGTACAACACACAAACGAAACGGTTGACGCCGCTCATGTTTCAAACGGTGTTCGCTCAGATTCGAACCGAGCTGGATGGCGCCTGATGCCGGATCCACTGACGCAGCCTTTCGATAGCAAAGCGTTTTTACCGACGCTGCCGAATTTACCCGGCGTGTATCGCATGCTCAATCCATCGGGCGAAGTGCTCTATGTTGGCAAAGCCCGCGATCTGAAAAAGCGCGTGTCGTCTTATTTCCAGAAAAGCGATTTGGGGCCGCGCATTCAGTTGATGGTGCAGCAGATTGCGCAGGTCGAGACCACCGTTACGCGCTCGGAAGCGGAAGCGCTGCTGCTGGAAAGCAATCTGATTAAGTCGCTCAGCCCGCGCTACAACATTCTTTTTCGCGACGACAAAAGCTATCCGTACATCATGTTCACCGGCCACGCTTTTGCGCAGATTCGCTTCTATCGCGGCGTATTCGACCAACGTAATCGCTACTTCGGCCCATTTCCCAGCGCGTGGGCGGTGCGCGAAACGATTCAAATTTTACAAAAGATTTTTCGCTTGCGCTCGTGCGAAGACTCGGTATTCAGCAACCGTTCGCGGCCGTGTTTGCTGCATCAAATTAAACGCTGCTCCGCGCCCTGTGTCGCGGCGATCGGGCAAGACGACTATCGCCGCGATATCGAAAATGCCATGTTGTTTTTGAACGGCAAAGAAAACGAAGTCATCGTCGATTTGTCCGGTCGAATGACGTGGGCCGCGGACAATCTCGAATTCGAAACGGCTGCGGTGTTTCGCGATCAAATCAGCACCTTGCAACGGGTGTTAACCAAACAGTTCGTCGCCAACGATAGCAGTGCGCGCGATGCTGACGTCATCGCTTGCCGCGCCGATGGCGGGCAGGTCTGTGTTAACCTTGCGATGATTCGCGCTGGCCGTCATTTAGGCGATAAAACATTTTTTCCGCAGAACGCAAACGATGCCGATACCATTGCTGTGCTCGACGCTTTCATCGGGCAACACTACGCCGAACGCATGGTGCCGCCGCTGATTATCGTGAATCAGGAATTGGATGCCGAGAACCTTTCCACCTTGTTGGCGGAGCAGTGTAGCCACAGCGTACAGATCCTGACGCGCCCTACCGGCGAGCGGCGCAATTGGTTGATGATGGCCGATTCCAATGCGAAACTCGCACTTTCGCAAAAACTCGCCAACGAAGCAGCCCAAGAAACGCGTATTGCCGCGCTGCAAGCGGCACTCGATCTTCCCGCGAATTTGAAGCGCATCGAGTGTTTTGACATCAGCCATACGATGGGCGAGGCGACGGTTGGATCGTGCGTCGTATTCGACAATGGCAAGATGCAATCGAGCGAGTATCGCCGCTTCAATATCAGCGGCATCACGCCGGGCGACGATTATGCCGCCATGCGCGATGTGCTGCAGCGGCGCTATCGCAAAATCGCGGAAGGTGAGGGCGCGATGCCGGATTTAGTTTTGATCGACGGTGGCAAGGGTCAAATTAGCGCCGCGCAAGAAGTATTCAACGAGCTTGGCATTGCCGACGTCTCGATGGTGGGCGTGGCAAAAGGCGAAGAACGCAAAGCGGGCCTCGAGCAACTTATTTTTCCCGACGGCCGTGTGCCGCTGGCATTAGGTCACGACAATCCGGCATTGCATTTGATTCAGCAAATTCGTGACGAAGCCCATCGCTTCGCGATCACGGGCCACCGCGGCCGTCGCGCCAAGGCGCGCGTCCAGTCTCGGCTTGAAGACATTGCGGGAATCGGTGCGAAGCGCCGGCAAAAATTGCTCACACAATTCGGCGGCATCAAGGGCGTGGTGTCGGCGAGTATCGACGATCTGGCGTTAATCGAAGGTATCAGCCGCTCCCTCGCGGAAAAAATTTATCGCGAGCTGCATTGAATGAACTCCCCCATGCCGCTAAACGTACCCAATCTACTGACCTGGTTTCGAATTTTGTTGATACCGCTATTCGTCGCGGTATTGTATTTGCCGAGCAATTGGTTGACTCAGCATCAAGCCAACGCCACCGCGATGTGGATATTTATTTTCGCCGCGTTAACCGATTGGCTCGATGGCTATCTCGCGCGCCGCTTGAATCAAACCTCGGCATTCGGCGCTTTTCTCGACCCGGTCGCCGATAAGCTGATGGTCGCCGCCGCGTTGGTCGTGCTGGTCGAGTTAAATCGCGTGTCGGCAATCGTCGCGCTGATTATCATCGGCCGCGAGATCACGATTTCGGCGTTACGCGAATGGATGGCGAACCTCGGGCGCAGCAAGAGTGTCGCCGTTTCGATGGTTGGCAAAATCAAAACCGCGACACAAATGACCGCTATTCCGTTCTTGCTCTATAACAATCGCATGGGCCTTGGTTTGAATTGGGATGCCCACGCTATTGGGACGATTCTGATCTGGATTGCGGCGGTGTTGACGCTGTGGTCGATGATCTATTATTTGCGTATGGCATTGCCAAGCGCATCCGGCGGTAGCCATAAAGTTTGACAGTAAATCCTTGTTAACGTTACAATTGCGGCTTAGTCAAATGCGGGAATAGCTCAGTGGTAGAGCACAACCTTGCCAAGGTTGGGGTCGCGAGTTCGAGCCTCGTTTCCCGCTCCAAATTTTCGCGCGGATTTTCGGGAAACTATTGAATCCCGCGCGCTTCCAGGGTCAACTAACGACGCGGGTAGTGTTGCTTCGTTAACGGGCACTACCCGTCATTCAGAAAACGTTACCTAGTGGCAGTGCTGCTAGATTTTGCTCCTAAAAACAAGCCCTTGATTCGCATCCAGAAATGTTTGGCAATTCGCCCGAACACTTCCCGCATAAGCAATCCGAAGCCAATGATCGTACGCGGGTTGTAAGCAACGATTCCCCATCGATCGCGATGGTCGCTCATCCATTCCTGCTTGTAACTGTCATCTCCGATTAGGAAATCGACTTCCTTAACATGATCCTGCTCAATGACGTATTGCAAAAGGAAACTGGTTAAGACAGTTCCCGGCGAATACTGAGAATACGACTCGTGGTAGGCGACTTTATAGATGCTGGCGTTGTTCTCGCCGACGATCCAGAGTTGCGCTGAAATGGGCTTTCCCGCCAAGCGCGCAATACCGAGCCTAAGCCGCCCCAGGGACGCCAAGCGGCGGATCAGCGCCGGTATAAATTCAGGGTATGGCTCCGGAAACTTCCAGCTTGCAGAATAGACCTCATGAAACGCAGCAATCGCTTGTTCAATTCCATCTGGACTTGTCACCATTTCAAGTGTTCCTCCAGCAGCGGCGAATTTTTTGGTCATTCGCTTTATCCTGCTACGTAAATTAGCACTTCGTTTCTTGAGGTATCCCTCCCAATTCTCATTCACTTTGAGATACCAGTTACCGAAACAGAAAAATCTAAAGGGAATCCAATCGATCGCCCGCAGTTCATTGATCAGCACTTTATAGATTGGTGATTCGATGTCCATCGGGGCGAAGCGCATCACGTGCGCGCCGCCATGGTCGCGAGATGCGGCCGCGAGTTGTTCTCTCAGGGTGAGCCTATTGCTATCGACGGTCAATAGCGGCGTGTACAGCGGGGTGTAATAATTGCTCAGCGATTCAACTGTTCTAACGCTGCCCTTTTTGGATAAACGTAACGGCAAAATGGTCACGGGTTGTTTATCGCCGTTAGAAAAGTAATATCGGATTCCCGCATCGCTTGGATATACATTTTTCTGAAGAAGATCAAACCAGTCAAGTGAGGCTTCAAAATTCACCTTGCCGGCAAAATCATCAAGCGCGAATTCATCATTAGCAAACCCATCGACGCTAGTGCAGACTTTAACTTCATCCACCGCGAGCGATGTGGATGGCGCAGGTTCTTGAGGATTTTCTTTGCGAAGGATCTGTCGAATTGCCTTAAGCGTTGAGAATGCAATGGCGAAAGAGTGGCTTCTGAATATCTGAATATTCTGAATATTGCATCCGAAGGTTGCCCATTCCGCCTGGTCGCGAGTAGCGTTTGTATAAAACTCAATCGCTTCGCCGGACGATCTATCTAACCGAGCCTGAATAACTCGATAAAGCAAAACCCGACCAGGTGCAAAGCGCGCAAGTGCCTCGTCGTAAGTCGTTTTTAAGATTATGCATATTTGACTATTTGAAATCACGAGGCGCGACGCTGCCAATTTCTCGCCGACCCGCAACTCGTAAATTGCGGCTTGATTCGAAGGCGCGAAACGGCGGAGAACTTCGGAATAGAACGCGCCTTGCGGATTGTCTATCGAGACGGCCGTACCTTCTACGCCCTTCCAACCCGCCGTCTCAAGTTCGCCGAAGCGACGAACGCCTTCGTTCATTTCCGATTGATCGGTAATTTCCGACAATACCGGAGTCGAGAATTCCTTTTCCGCGCGATTGAAATAGCGACGTACGTTCGCCTTAAGATTTTTGGAACGCTGTTCCCAATATTCCGTAAAACTGAGTCCCGAATGGACTCCTATCGTATGGGCATTCATTGAAACGATATTTACGAGTTCCAAACGCGAAAAATCAGGCGAGTAACGCGGATCAACAGCATAAAGTTCTATGGTCCAGGCGAACCCCGGCAATTGACGCAATAAGCTCTCTAACTGTCCGATTTCGGTCAGCAGCACGGCTGTAGCCTGCGCTTGTGAAGGTCGAAAAGACGACCAGCGCCCATAGCCATCCGAGCGCAATATCAAAGCGCCGGACACAACACCGTTTGTGCGGTGGATACAGAGTTGCTCTTTGCCATCGGCAAAAAAATCTAGAAGTGGGCCAACAAATCGACTGTCGAAGAAGGGGTGGCCGCTGTAGAGCTCAGCGTTCAGTCGATCCCACTCTTTCGCAAACCGCGGAAATTCGGCTTTCGCCGCATGCGTCTCCCACACCATTATTGCGCTCCTCGCGCCGAATAACGAAATACCTTCTGCAATGTAACAATCATCCAATTCAACTGAGCTTCGCTCAGCGACTGGTGACAGGGTAGATGAAGTAGATGGAGCCTATAGTCTTGTGCAATTCGGCAGTCGGATATCGCTATTTCGTCCCAACGCCATACCGGAATTCCCAAGTGCTTCAACCAGTAAAAGTGAGGATTGGCGTGTTCGATATAAAGTGGAAACATATAGGGCACGCAGTTCTCTGGAAGTTTCGCGAAAGGAGCAAAGCAGTTTGGCAACCCGCTAACCGCGTCGACCCAGCGTTCAAAATTCCGCCGCCTACGCCTGATATTTTCGTCAATCGCAGAAACGCGAACGATGACACGAGAACTGCGAAGCGCACGGATTTTTTCATCTGCCTTCACATACAGAAATGAGGGGTGTGAATATTCTGCAGTCTGTTCGCCGCCTTCGATTACCGGCTTAGTGCTGAGGGTTTGCACTTGTCTTTCGATCGAGCTAGTTTCAAAGCTCACTTTATCGAAGGATCGACATTTCTCGATCGTGTGTTTAATGCCTCGTAATTCTCGGGCGAGATCACCGGATTGCGTAATCACTTTGCCAACGAGATTTTCGTCGGGTGAATACAGCAATCCGCCATCCGCGCAAGGAAAAAATTTGTAGGGACTCGCAATTGTAAATCTGCCGTAGATACCGGTACCAGCCGCCCGAAACCGTTCTGTGAATAGGACGTGAGAACAGTCTTCAATCAGCACAATCCGATGTTTCTCACACCATTGTTTCAGATCGCTGAAGTCCTGTGGGAATCCGAAAAAATGTGTGGCGAGCAGGGCGCTTATCGGTCTGCGATAAGTTGCAACGACTTCCTCGATCTTCGCGAGATCGGGAGCGAGGCCTTCTTTTAACGGGTAAAACTGAATATCCGCACCCAGCGACACCGCTGGATCGAGCATTGAGATACAGTGATAGGAAGGCGCAAGCAGCGCTCCTTTGGTGCCCACGCCCGCTAATCGATACGCCTCGCCCATCGCATATCTTCCACGGGCGAAGTGTCGATATTGGCCGGGCGTTTTGCGCCGAAATAGTAGCGAATACGACTCGACGAAAGAAGGGAGTTTCATCCGAGTTGGCAGTGGCGACACCCGTGGTTTTGGGAAATCGCACGGCTCAGATTCAAATCGGATAAGTTTCAAGGTGGCCTGTTTAGTGTTCACTGTATTTTTTGTCGAGAATCAGATGATTCGAATGGCCGCGGCCACAATAATACTGGATGCTTACGGGATGGAGCGCATACATAGCGTACCAGTTCGACATCCACAAATGCTGGGCAACTTGAATTCCACAGTGTTGCGGCGCCGACATATACGCTTGAGTCCTGGCGCATCCGCAATAGCATTAACTTATTTGTTTGCGGAATCACGCATCCGAACAACAGTTGCAGTAGACGAACCCCAACGGGTTAGTTTCGCGACCGACTATAGTTGCGCGATCGCCTTGGCAGGAATACGCAACAGCCTCCAGTCCGCTTCTCTATTACTTGCCATGCGACGGTACTTTCGCGAAGTTGTGCAGGTGTACATAACCATTCATTTCGCGATCGCTTTTAGATTTTGTTCGAGTGTAAGTTATTATATATCCATTATTTCATATAATTAAGTTAGTTATATAAAATATTTATTAAGATGTGGTAACATTTGTCGCAACTATGCTCAACGTTGCTAGCACTATTGGCAATCCGAAGGCATTACCTAAAAACAGCAGCAACAACGCGACTGCACGGCGCTGGCGACCACATTCGCCGAACGCGTGCAGACGACTAGCCCGGAGCGCCGCGTGCAATGGCGCGTCGCGCCAGGAGTCAATACCCACGCAGACCTTAGCTTGTTACGGCAAGTGTTTCAAAACTTGATTGAAAACGCCTGGAAGTTCACGGCGAAGCAAGAGGGCGCCGTGATCGAATTTGGCGTGACCGAAGTCGAGAGCGAAAAAGCCTACTTTGTGAAAGATAACGGCGCCGGTTTCGACATGGCCTACTCGGCAAAATTGTTTGGTGCGTTTCAACGACTGCATCGCGTCGCCGATTATCCCGGCACGGGTGTCGGCCTCGCGACGGTGCAACGCATCGCGCGTCGCCACGGTGGCCGCGTGTGGGCGGAAGGCGAAGTAGGCAAAGGCGCAACATTTTGGTTTACCTTGGGAGAAAAAGTATGAGCGAAGGCACAATATTGCTGGTAGAAGATAATCCCAGCGACGTCGGACTAGCACGTCGCGCTTTGGAGAAAAAGCGCATTATGAATCCCCTGGTCGTCGCGCAAGATGGCCAGGAAGCGCTCGATTATCTATTTGGCACGGGCCAATACGTCGGACGCAATGTGAGCGAATTACCATCGGTCATTTTGCTCGACATCAATTTGCCCAAGCTCGATGGGCTATCAGTCCTACGCAAGATTCGCGAGGATGAGCGCACGAAATTCATTCCGGTCATCATGTTGACGACTTCGAAAGAAGAGCAGGATCTGGTCACCAGTTACGACCTGGGCGCGAACAGTTATATCCGCAAGCCGGTCGACTTCTCGCAATTTGCCGAAGCGGTAGGCCAACTCGGGCTCTATTGGCTCGTACTCAACCAATCGGCCACGCCAAAGCACTAATGACGCCACTCAAAGTTCTCTTGGTAGAGGACTCCGATAGCGATGCCGGCTTGGTGATGCGCTCGTTGCGACGCGGTGGTTTCGATGCGAGCTACGAGCGTGTCGAAATCGCGCCCGATATGGCGAAAGCGCTCGAATCCGATGGTTGGGATATTGTGATATCCGATCACAATTTGCCCGAGTTCGACGCCCCCGGCGCGCTTGCCGTTTTGAAAGCCTCCAAACGCGACCTGCCCTTCATTGTCGTGTCAGGGAACATCGGCGAAGACTCCGCCGTGAGCTTGATGAAAAGCGGCGCCCATGACTACATATTAAAAGATAGCCTGTCGCGCTTGCCGCTCGTGGTCAAGCGCGAATTGACGGAAGCCGAAACGCGCCGCCAACTAAAACAAAGTGAGGCGCATTTGCGCTTGGCCGCGCAGGTGTTCGAAAGCAGTCGCGAGGCGATCGTAATTACCGACGCGGAGCGTCGTATCGTCTCAGCCAATCGCGCCTTCACTGAAATTACGGGACATGCGTTTGAAGATGTTCGCGCTCAATCAATTGCTGTTCTGAATTCGTCCGGCGAGGACCTCGAACTGCTTCGCGACATTTGGTCACAGGTCGCAGAAAAAGGATTTTGGCAAGGTGAAGTTACAACTAAGCGAAAGCTTGGTACGGATTATCCTATCCGCCTCTCGGTCACCGCTGTTAGCGATGACGCGGGCGCGCCGCAGAATTATGTTTTAGTTGCGACCGATATTACTGAACACAAGCAGGCGGTCGAGCGCATCAATTATCTCGCGCACTTTGACGTATTGACGGATTTACCGAATCGGGTGGCACTTCACGCTCGCGTCGCACAGATCCTGGCGCAAGCAAAAAATACCGGCACGCACGTATCGATATTGTTCGTCGATTTAGATCGCTTCAAAGCGATCAACGATTCGCTCGGCCACCACGCCGGTGACGCAGTGTTGAAAGGCGTCGCGGCACGATTGAAACTTTGCATGCGCGCGGCCGATGTGGTATCGCGGCTGGGCGGCGATGAATTCGTCGTCGTTCTGCCACAAACCAACGAAGATGGCGCAAAAGAGGTTGCCAATAAAATCCGCGAGGCGCTCAGTGTGCCGTATGTGTTCGACGGCCAAAACCTCACGGTAACGCCCACCATCGGCATCAGCGTTTATCCGGATGATGGTGATGATGCCGACACGTTGATTCGCAATGCGGACTCAGCGCTCTATCACGCCAAAGATAGCGGCCGCAACAATTACCTGTTCTTCACCCAGCGCATGAACCTCGCGGCAATCGAACGCATGGTGCTTGAAAACGGCATGCGCACGGCAATCGATCGCAATGAGTTTGTTCTATATTACCAACCGCAAATCGACATCATGACTGGTCGCTTAGTTGGAACAGAAGCGCTAATTCGTTGGCAACATCCGGAGCGGGGCTTACTCCCGCCCAGCCGCTTCATCCCGTTGGCGGAAGAAAGCGATCTAATCGTAGCGATGGGCGATTGGGTCATACGAGAAGCATGCCGTCAAAACGCTGCCTGGCACAAAGCGGGGCTGACACAAATACCGGTCTCCGTGAATTTATCCGCTCGGCAATTGCTCAACCGCGCGCTATCAAAAAACATTCTCGATATCTTGGCAGACACTGGACTGTCGGCGCGATATTTGGAACTTGAATTAACCGAAACGATGTTGATGGACAATGCCGGAACACCGGTGAATGTCATCGCCGAGCTTGCCGGACACGGCGTAACGTTCGCGATTGACGATTTTGGCACCGGCTACTCAAATCTCGGTTATTTGCAGCGCTTTCCACTGCACCGGCTAAAAATTGACCAGTCATTTATTCGCGGCGTCACGACTAATCATGGCGATGCCGCTATCGTTCGCGCGGTGTTGGGCCTCGCGCGAAATCTTGGACTAAAGGTCCTGGCCGAGGGCGTAGAAAAAATCGAACAGCTAGAATTTTTGCGCGCGGAAGGTTGCCAAGAAGTACAAGGATACTTGATCGGCAAACCAGTCCCGGCCGATCAGTTTGCGAGGCTACTAGCCCTATACCCTCCGGTTATAGATGTTGGTCGAGACGCACCCGACAGCCCCAACAGACCTGAACTCCAAAGCGCAAATCTTTAATCATTCAGCACGATTTAATCGACCAATACTTTACATGGGCTCATATCCGCTAATATGGCTCCGTAGCTAACCCGACAACACTATTTGGACCGATATTATGCATGGATGCCGACGACTCTGGACTGCGCTTTTTTGTCTTTTCCTCTCTTTGTTTTCGCTAACGTCCGCGCGAGCCGAAGAACCCATCAAAATCGTCTATCACGTCATGGACACCGATGCCCAAGGCATGCTCGCGATGGGGAATATACGCAATCATTTGCGCGCCGACCCAAGCGCGAAAATCACGTTGGTGGCCTTGTTTAAAGGCATCAATTTACTCATGGAAGGCACGACCGATAAAAACGGCAATCCCTATGCCCTCGCGATCGAAGAACTCGCCGGCAAAGGCGTACAGTTTGAGATTTGTCAAAACAGCATGAATTTTTTTAAAGTGAACGCCGACCAAGTCTTGCCACAGGTCAAGACCGTGCCGTCCGGCGTCGCCGAAATCGCCCGACTGCAGGCGAGGGAACAGTACGTATATATTAAGCCTTAACAATGGCTCCGCCAGGCACCGCATGGATACAGGGTCCTGGCGATACCTGCCTGAAGAGGCAAGCCAATACTGCCGCGCAGGGCAGCCGTTTTTCGCGGCCTTCGATTGAACTTTTTTCAGCTACTCGATTTTCAAAATGATCTTGCCAATGTGCTTGCTCGATTCCATTAAACGATGGGCCTCAGCGGCTTGAGTTAAGGGAAATGTGGCGCTGATCACGGGTGCGATTTTACCCGCCTCAAGCAACGGCCACACTTTGTCTTTAACGGTATTGGCAACCACAGTTTTGAAATTTTCATCGCGCGCACGCAAAGTCGATCCAGTCACGGTCAAACGCCGCCGCATAATCAATCCCAAATCGACGCTCGCTTGCATGCCACGCTGAAACGCGATCAGCACGATACGGCCTTCTTCGGCCAGCGCATTGAGTTCGCGTGGGATGTAGTCGCCACCGACCATATCTAAAATGACATTTACGCCGCGGCCGTCGGTCAATTTTTTAACGACATCGACAAAATCTTCAGTGTTGTAGTTAATGGCTTTTTCCGCGCCGAGCTTTTCGCAGGCCGCGCATTTTTCGTCGCTACCCGCCGTGACGAACACGCGATGGCCCAAGGCTTTTGCCAATTGAATCGCCGTCGTGCCAATACCGCTGGAACCGCCCTGCACTAATAACGTATCGCCGGGTTTTAATCCTGCGCGCATCCAAACATTGCTCCATACCGTCATGAACGCTTCCGGCAACGCGGCAGCTTTCACCCAATCGTATCCAGTGGGAATCGGAAAACAACTGCCGTTATGTGCAGTGCAATACTGCGCATAGGCACCGCCGGAAACCAAAGCGCAGACTTTATCGCCGACTTTCAAATTGCTCACGCCCTCGCCCAACGCGGCAACGGTGCCGGCCACTTCGAGTCCCAGAATGTCCGATGCGCCAGGCGGTGGCGGATAAGCGCCCTGGCGCTGATAACAGTCGGCACGATTAATGCCTGCCGCGGCAACGTTAATCAACACCTCGCCCGCCTTTGGAACCGGCAATGGTCGCTCAATCAAATTCAACACTTCGGGACCACCAGGCGCTGCAAATCCAACGCATTGCATTTTTTGCGGCAAATTCATGGGAACTCACATAAGAAAGAATGAGTAGATACTAACCAAACGCTAAATTCATAGCAAACCATTCGTGTTGTCAGCGCGCCCGAATTTACTAACGTTAATACAACAAGACGCGAATCTTCTGTACTTATTTTATGAACGATTCTGCGCTGGACCGGTCAATGTTTTGACAATATCGTGATAAGGGAAGGGTGATCCTATGTCGCAAGATAACAACTCACACTCAAGCGAGCGTCACGGTAGTTTTTTGCAATCGCTTTCCACTTACGCGCGCGAACATCGCGCCGCCCATTGGTCCGGATCGTTTTCCGAATTCCTTGAAAATATCGTCCCAAAAGATGCGCTCGGCGTAGCGCGATCAAGCCACGAATACATGTGGGACATGATTCGCTGGCAAGGCATGGAAACGGCGGACGATGGCCAAATTCGCTACAAACTTTTTTCCGATGAATTATTCGGCGTTGACGACGCGTTGGCGCGGCTTGCCGATTATTTTAAGGCCGCCAGCGCCGGTTCCGAAGTCGGCCGTCGTTTGCTGCTATTGCTCGGTCCACCGTCAGGCGGCAAATCGAGCATGGTGATTATGCTCAAACGCGGTTTGGAAGAATATAGCCACACCGACGCCGGCGCGATTTACGCGATTCAAGGCTGCCCGGTGAACGAATCGCCGTTGCATTTGGTGCCGCATACCATGCGCGCGAATTTCCGCGAAACTTACGGCGTCGAGATTCACGGCGAAACCTGCCCCTATTGCCGTGCGCGCTTAGAAAAAGATTTCGCCGGCGATTTCATGAAAATGGCGGTTGAGCGCACCTTCATCGCCGAAGCCGATCGTATGGGCATCGGCACGTATGCGCCGCACGATCCGACCACGGCGGACTTAGCGGATTTAGTTGGCTCCGTCGATTTATCCAAAGTTGCGCAATACGGTGACGAAGGCGATCCGCGTGCCTGGTCTTGGTCAGGCGCGGTGTACGCGGCGAGCCGCGGCTTGCTGGAAATGATCGAGATTCTAAAGGTCAAACGCGAGTTCCTTTATTTATTGTTGACGCTGACGCAGGAGAAAAACGTCAAAGTCGCACGCTTCCCGCTGATCTATCTAGACGAAACGATTTTGGCGCACACCAATCTCGCCGAGTTCAGAAAATTTTTGCAGGAAAGCGAAAACGAGGCGCTGCTCGACCGCATGGTTATTATTCAAGTACCGTACACGTTGAGCTATCGCGAAGAAGCGCGAATTTACAAAAAGCTAACGTCGAGCGCGCAAGCCTTTAAAGAAGTTCACCTCGATCCGCATGTGTTGCACGTCGCCGCGGTGTTCGCGATTCTCACGCGGCTTTCCGAGAATGAACAAAAGGAAGCCGAGTTCGCCAAGCGCGTGCGCGTGTACGCGAATGAAGATGTCGACGGCGTGAATCGCTCGGAAGCCGAGCGGCTCAAAGCCAAATCGCCGGACGAAGGATTATCCGGCGTGTCGCCGCGCTTTGTGATTAACGCGTTGTCGAATGCCATTATTCAAAGCGATCGCAACAGCCTCAGCACCATGGACGTGTTGCTGGCGCTGAAAGATTCAATCGAATCCGACGCACGCATGGACGCGAAGAAAAAGCGCAAGTGGGTCGATTTTCTCGTCATCGCACGCAAGGATTTTTACAACCGCTGGGTCAAAGAAGACGTGCACAAAGCACTGTTCGTTTCCTTCGAACAAGAAGCGCAAGATTTGCTGAATAAATATTTGGACGAAGTCGAAGCCTCGCTCGATAACCGCACCATCAAAGACCCGATCACCAACGAAGAGCGCAAACCCGATGAACGATTTTTGCGCTCGGTCGAAGAGAAAATCAGCATCTCCGATTCCGGCAAACAATCGTTCCGCCAAGAAGTCGTGCGTAAAGCCATGGGTGCGTTTAAGCGCGGCGAAAAATTCAGCCTCGACAGCCACGGCCAACTGCATGATGCGGTCGAACAATATTTGTTCGAGCAACGGCGCGACGTGTTGCGCTTGGTGAGTTCCTCCACTCGGCCCGACGAAGAGGCTAAACAGAAAATCTCTGTAGTCGAAAAACGTTTGGTCGATGAATACGGCTATGACCAACATAGCGCGCGGGAAGCATTGAACTACGTTACGACTTTATTGGCGCAAGAATAGTGGTAACGAAGCGCTCGCACCTGAGCCACAACTTGGACCTAATTCCCACCTCCCCTCACCCCAACCCTCTCCCGCACGCGGGAGAGGGAGTTTATTCCCCTCTCCCCTCTGGGGAGAGGGTGCAGGGTGAGGGGCAGGCGCGAATTGATGTCGAGACCGATCAATGAGCCCATTCAGAAATATCGCTGCCGAATCGCCGTGGTACGATTTATTCTCGCGCGGTGCGCGCGATTGGCTGCGTCATAACGATAAAGTCCGCGACGCCGTCAAGCAAAGCCTGCCGGATCTCATCAGCGGATCGGATGCGCTCACCAATACCCAAGATCGCACCGTTGTTATCCCGGTGAAATTATTGGAACACGCGCGCTTTCGCCTGGCAGACGCCGCCGAACAAACGGGCGTCGGACAGGGCAAAGGTGAACCCGGCGACGTGCTGCGTCCAGGCCAAGATCCGGGCAGTGGCGACGAAGCAGGACAAGGCGGCAATGGCCAAGGCGAATTCCAATTAGCGATGGAATTTCAGATGGACGAAATCGTCGATTGGTTGTGGGAAGAATTAAAACTACCAGACCTCAAACCGAAGCAAAGTCCCGCACTCAACGACGACGATTGGGTACGCGAAGGCTGGGATAAGCACGGCCCGCGCGCGCGCCTGGATCGGCGCCGCACCATGAAAGAAGCGATCAAGCGCCGCGCCGTGCAGCCGGATGCCGCACCGTTCACCAATGACGATTTACGCTTCCGCCAAATCACGCAGAAGCCGAAACCGTCGAACCATGCGGTGGTTATTTTCGGCTTGGATGTTTCCGGCAGCATGGCGGAAACCCAACGCAAACTCGCGAAGACGTTTTTCTTTTTCGCGCTGCAAGGTGTGCGGCGCGAATACGCGCGTGTCGAAACGGTATTCCTAGCGCACACGGACGATGCGTGGGAATTTTCCGAGCAGGAATTTTTTAAAGCCAGCGGTACGGGTGGCACCGTCGCTTCGTCGGTATTTCGCTTGAGCCTGGATATTTTCAATGAACGCTTCGACGCCAATCGATACAACCGCTATTTGTTTTACGCATCCGATGGCGAAAATTTTCGCGAGGATCGCTTGCCCGCGACCGCTTTACTGACCGAGCTTGCGCAACAAATCAATTACATCGGCTATGCGCAAACCGGCATGATCGGCCCCGGCGCTGCGCAAACCGAATTGGCGCAAATTGTGAGTGAACTGCAGCGCGAAGGCCTGCCGATCAGTTACGCCTATCTATCGCGCCACGAAGATATTTGGAATGCGATCCGCACGTTTTTCCAAGAACAAGCCGCAGCCGCATGACAACGCTGAATTCCTACGCCGAGCAAATCGAAGCGCTGGCGCAAAAGTTGGGCCTCGACTATTACGCAGTCGATTTCGAAATGGCGCCGCCGAGCTTCATGCTGGAAATTGCGTCTTACGGTTTGCCGGTGCGCATGCCGCATTGGTCGTTCGGCGTGCGCTACATCCATCAAATGATTCGCCAGACGATGGGACACTCGCACATTTTCGAAGTGATGTTTCCCGGCGACCCGTGCCATGCTTATTTGGTCAACACCAACTCCATGGCGGAGAATGCGTTGGTCACCGCGCACGTGTTGGGCCACGCGGATTTCTCAAAAAATAATCAACTGTTCGCGCGCCATCAAGAGATGGCCGGTGGCCATATTCTTGAACAAGCAGCGGCCCACGCCAATCGTATCGAACAAGCGTTTGCCAAACACGGCATCGCCAAAGTTGAAGCGGTGATGGATGCCGCGCTGGCGCTCGAACCCCATGTCGACACTAATCGCGAATTGCACCGCACGCGCTACGCTGCAAAAGCAACCAAGCCAGAAGCCGCACCAGAAGCCGAGTTCCAGATACGCTTTGCCACGCTGCCCGGTGGGAGCGGCGTTTCACGTGCCCTGCCCGCAGCGCCGCTCCCAATGGCCATTCCACCGCATGCCGAATATGATTTGCTATGGTTCATCGCTAACTACGCGCCCGAGTTGGATGAATGGGAGCGCGACATTTTTCTAGCCGTGCGCGAAGAGTCGTTTTATTTTTATCCGGTGTTCGCCTGTCAAATCATGAACGAGGGTTGGGCATCTTACTGGCATGCGCGCCTATTGCGCGAAGCGGATTTTTTGCCGCAAGAACTTTACCTAAGCGCGATAAAAGCGCACTCCGATGTGGTGCGCCCGATCGCCGGCGAACAACAAATTGCACTGGCCGTGAATCCCTATCACCTGGGTTTTTCGATGTGGGAACACATCATCGAGAAACAAGGCATCGACGCGGCGCGGCGCATTTGCCGAGAGGAAGACGACTTCGGATTCGTACGCAATCATTTGAACGCCGAACTCGCCGACCAGCTAGGATTATTCGTCTACCAAGCCAAACAAGATGGCGAAATTAAAGTGCTGAACCGCGACATCAACGCCGTGCGCGAATCGATCATCGGCAACAAATTCAACTACGGCTCACCGCGCATCGCCGTCACGGAAATGAAAAACGACGGCAGCTTAGTTTTGCGCCACGACCACGGCGACGATGGCCGAGGCTTGGATATTGAGCGGGCGAATCAAGTATTGAAGTACGTCGCGCGCGTTTGGCGGCGGCAGGTAACTTTGCTCACTGTCGATAGCCGTGGACAGCCTCGAGAACTGAAAGTAAATCAAACTCACTAGCAAGGCTTATCCAGCTTGGCCTCCAAGGCATGATGCCCGGAGAGGCGTATGGGATATGCCTTTCAGCCACGCTCCCAGAAAGCTCACGCGTCGAAAAAATGCGTGATGGAATTGGCGTAATAGCGAAGTAACGCCATTTCATTTGCATTCGCGAAAAACAACCCATCACGTTCGCTGGCGAGGTCGCGCAAAATCAACATTCGTAACCCTACCGTAATTGCGTAGTCGTGATCCTGGCGCGGCACGTAGAGATGCGCGCCCTGCGCTTCCAATTTTGTCATCAATCCGAACGCGGCAAATTTTAGTTCAAGTTCGCTGAACGATTTTCCTGGGTTTTGCGCAAACACCGATGCAACCAAGGCAACGGGCGTCACCGGAACCACGCGGCCGATTTCGGTCATCACGCGCGCGCCGAGTTGTTCGACTTCTCGATGTCGTTGTTCTTCACCCATGCCGCGAAAATTGATATTGCGTTCACCGACGTAACGGCGCATCGAAAGCGGCGGCCCGAAATTCACGCAGGCGTAGCCAAAGCGATACCAGCGACCAATGAGCATGCGCCACACATTTTTTAGCAAGAACTTAGCAGAAACAAATAACGCGAACGTAATTCCGGGCGGGGCGACGTGATCGCTTTGCCTCAACATCAAGCTTCGGTCTTCCAGCACGCGATCGTAATTCATCCCGACCGGCACGAACACTAAATCGCGCTCGCTGTTCGGATCAAAATTTTTTACCATGTAATCGAGCAAGCCGAGTTTGGGGGGGCGCAACGTTCCGTCGATAGACAATCCACCCTCTGGAAACACCGCTTGGCACACGCCCGCCTCGGTCGCCATTTGCACGTAGCGTTGCAGCACGGCGCGATACAACGCGTCCTTCGAATTACGCCGCACGAAATAAGCGCCGAGCGACTTAATCATTCCCTGCAGCGGCCACACGCGCGCCCATTCGCCAACCGCGTACGACAGCGCAGTGCGCTCCGCCGCTAGAAACGCGACGAGAATGTAGTCCATGTTGCTGCGGTGATTCATCACGAACACCACGCTCGATTTCGGATTCACTGAAGAAAGCGCTTGGCTGTCAGAGTAACCAAGACGCACCCGGTAGAGAAATTTCGCCAAGCCTTTCGCGCAACGATAGCCCAGGCGAAAATATAGATAAGCGTTGAACGACGGTACGATCTCGCGCGCGTAGCGATCGACTTTGCGCTTCGCCTCTTCTTCATTCGCGCCGGATTCCATACGCCAATTTTGTGTGGCTTGTTGCACGGCCGGATCGTGAAATAAGCGATCAATAACGACTTCGCGACGTGTAAGCTTGAATGATGGAATCTCGATCTTGAGCCGCGTATTTATTTCTTGGATGACTTCATTGACCCGGCGTCGAAAAAACCAGCGCAGGCTAGGTGTGAGAAAATGCTCAATGAATGCCCACAGCGCCAGCGCCGCGACGATCACGAATAACCAAAATGGGACCGCTACGTGGTGGGTCATTGATCACATTCCCCGAAGATTCTTTATCATAACAGCCGGCAATCGGTTTGGAGAACGCAATGAAAATAGTAGTAATGGGCAGCGGCGGCGTCGGCGGTTATTTTGGCGCGCGCTTAGCTGCGAGTGGCGCCGATGTCACTTTTATCGCCCGCGGCGAACATCTTGCGGCAATGCGGAGCGATGGATTGAAAGTCTTGAGCGCGAATGGTGACTTGACGGTCAAGCCGGTCAAGGCCAGCGACGATCCGGCAAGTATCGGCCATGCCGATCTGGTGATGATCGCCGTTAAGTTATGGAGCACCGAAGACGTCGCGCGCGCGATTGCGCCGTCGATGGGCCCGAACAGTGCTGTCGTATCGTGGCAAAACGGCGTGGTCGCCGAGGATATTTTGATTACGCAATACGGTAAGGAACGTGTCATCGGCGGGGTGTCCAACATCGCCGCGCTGATCGACGCGCCCGGTGTCATTCGCCACAACGGCACCATGGCGCGTTTGATTTTCGCGGAGTTGGATGGCGAGCCTTCAAAGCGTATCGACGCACTTGCGGCGCTGTGCAAACAAGCGAATATCGATCATATCGTCAGCGACGATATCAATCGCGCGATCTGGCAAAAGTTTATTTTTCTCGCGAGCTTTAGCGGCATAACCTGCGCGACACGCCTGCCGATTGGCCCGATTCGCAACGACCCAGAAACGCGCGCGATGTTGAAAGCCGCCTTAGAAGAGGTCGTCGCGATCGGCCGTGCGAAAGGCGTGAGCCTGCCGGACGATCAAGCGAAGCAATCGTTAGTATGGGCGGATAACTTACCCGCCACCATGGTCGCTTCTATGCTCGGCGATTTGAATCGCGGCAATCGATTGGAGTTGCCTTGGCTTAGCGGCAATGTCGTCAAACTCGGGGAAGAACTCGGTGTCGCGACGCCCGTTCATAAGTTTATTTATACCGTGCTGAAACTACATGTGGACGGCAAGACTGCGACAATCTAATATCCCCACGCTGTCATTCCCGCGTAGGCGGGAATCCGTTTGGCATAGAGAGTAAATTACGCCGTATGGATTCCCGCCTGCGCGGGAATCCATACGGCGGGTATTTTGGGTCACTGGAATAACAACGCATTCAAAGGAGATTTAGGCGCAATGAGTAACGACAAACTAACCATCAAAAACTTCCGCGTGCGCGCGGTGAATGTCCCTATGAAACGTCCGCTTACCACCGCAAGCGGATCGATCGGATTTGTGCCGTTAGTGCTACTCGATATCGAAACCGATCAGGGCATTACCGGGCGTAGTTATGTGTTTACGCTGACGTCCATGGCGCTAAAGCCGACAGCGAGTTTGATCCAGGAAATGTTGACCGTGGTCAAAGGCGATGTCGTCGCACCTTTTAATCTCGAACATAAACTGCAAAAGCGTTTTCGATTACTCGGCCTGCAAGGATTGATTTACGTTGCGCTATCGGCCATCGATATGGCAGCGTGGGACGCGTTGGCACAGGCGCAAAATTTGCCGTTGGTAAAATTGCTCGGCGGCGAGGTTCGCCCGGTGAAAGCCTACAACAGTTGCGGCCTCGGCTTGATGGGTAAGGAAAAAGTTGCAGCACAAGCAGTCGAGTTACTCGAAGGCGGCTTCGAGGCGATGAAAATTCGCCTTGGTTATTCGACCGTTCGCGAAGACCTTGAAGTGGTGCGCGCCGTGCGCAAAGCGGTCGGCGACCACGTCACGTTGATGTGCGATTACAACCAAGGCCTATTGCCGACGGAGGCGTTGGTGCGCTGCCGTGCGTTGGACGGCGAAGGTTTACATTGGATCGAAGAACCGATCCTCGCGGACGATTATGCCGGCAATGCGTTGATCGCGGACGATACTAAAACGCCGATTCAAATCGGCGAGAATTTTTGGGGGCCGCACGATATGCACAAAGCGCTCGCGGCGAAGGCTTGCGATTATGCGATGCCGGATCTAATGCGCATCGGCGGTGTATCGGGATGGATGCGCTCGGCGGCGATGGCGGAATCGGCGGGCATGCCGATGTCCAGCCATTTATTCCCCGAAGTCAGCGCGCATCTGCTTGCGGTCACACCGACTTGCCACTGGTTGGAATACGTCGATTGGGGTGCGCCGGTTTTGGCGGAGCCGTTGGTGATTAAAGATGGTCACGCCATCATTCCCGATCGACCGGGGAATGGTATGACGTGGGATGAAGCGGCGGTTAGTAAATATTTAGCGGCCTGAAGAGGCGCATGGATATTGGGTCTGCAGGCATCGACGTTTCGCCCTCCCCTCAAGAAAAAGCTTAGGGCGGCGATTGATGATCAACTGTCGACGATACTTTCAGCGCGGCCCCTCGTCCCCACCCTTCTCCCAATGGGAGAAGGGATGTCGTCCCCTCTCCCTCTGGGAGGGCTACGGTGAGGGACGACGACGCGAGTGCAATCGCGCCCCCATTAATTCGGCAACCCCTGCTCCCGCAAAAAATCAAGCAATATGGAACTCACCTGCTCCGGCTGCTCCTGCTGCACCCAATGCCCCGCACCATCGAGCAAATGAAAACCGCGGATTTTGGTCAGCACCACATCGCGCATTTTTTCCACATCGCCCGGTTTTTGATAAGTCCCCCAATCGCTTTTGCCGGCGATAAAACACGATGGCACGTCGATCGTACGGCCGGAAAAAACTTGAAACTCCGAAACATATTTTGCGCCGGTAAAACAGCGATACCACTGCAAACCACCTTGGTAACCGTTGCGTGTGTACTCGGCCGCGTAAACCGCTAGCTCGGAATCCGGCAACCATTTACACGCGGCGATTTCCGCTGCGTTCGGCATTTCGTGCGCGACGGTTTCCGCCATGTTTTCGTGTAAATCCATGATGTAATAGGTCGGCATTTTCGCAAGCTCTTCCGCGCTCCACGACTTGAGCGCATACGGTTTGTTGGCTTTCCAATCGGCGCTTTTGTGGTGGTAATAAGCTCGCATGAATGCGTGGACGCCCTGCGGACATTGGTGCATGTCGTCATTCGCTGGGCGTGTGGAGTAATACCATTGATAATGTTTGCGCGGACGCGCCAGCGCCGCGAGATCGGCGTGAATATCGATCGCCGGTTTTGCATTCGGCAACTCATTCGTGGTGTTAAACGGTAACGGCGATGCCCCGGTGAACGGCGCGCTCATCAGCGCAACGGAACGAAAAATATCCGACCGGATCAACGCGCACGAGCCCGCGACAAACGAGCCGGAATCGTGGCCGAACACCGCGACAACCGAACGCTGACCGAGCGCCGCCAACAAACCCAAAATATCGCGCACCAAATTCAGCATGCGAAATGAGCTGACATCGCCATCGTAGTCGCGATCCCAACCGGTGGTGCGCCCATAGCCGCGCTGATCCGGCGCGATGACGTAATAGCCGGCCTCCGCCAACGGCAACATAATCTTGCGCCAGCTATAGGCGAGCTCGGGAAAGCCATGCAGCAATAACACGCACGGCCGGCCGGGAGTTTCATAGCCAGCCTCAAGTACATGCATATTCAAGCCATTGTGGTTAGCGACGAAACGAGAACGAATTCCTTCCGGTAAGTCGGCGTTTTCATAGGCGATTCGCGATGTCATTTTTTTCTCCTAAAGTGGGAGTAGAATTATCGCATCCATTGTCGCTTTGTGCGTTCTTGACCGGCTAGCGGCGACGGGGGTATAAATTTGGAAACGCTTTCCCACCCTGTCTTGGAGGAGATATGAAATCTTACGGATTAGTGGCAATCTCGATTCTGTTTCTGACCAGCACAATTGTCGGCGCTGCGGAGAAAGACACGCGCGCTGGTAGTTGCGCGGATGCCAAAAGCCAGTTCGAATATTTCTGCAAAGGCGATTCGAACGACATCATGATGCAAGTGCCGATCGCCTGTAATAATGCAAAAAAGAACATGGCCGCTGCCTGCGATGGCAAAACTGAAGCGGACCAACCTTACAAGTTCGAAGAAACGAAAAAATAGACTAGAAATATTCCTAAAAGAGGCCGCGCCAGTAGCCAATACGGGTGCGGCTCTCCAAGGATACATCGCCGGAAGCCTCATGATGATTGGCTCTCCGGGCAACGCTTCTTTTCACATCGATAGATCGCAGTTGCACTCGATCAACAGTTGGAGGGACAGATGTTACGAAGAGACAGCGTCGAACACGCCGAGCGAGTGTATTCCTCCGTGCGTTGGAACGACGCGCCGTACAAAGAAAACGACGAAGACAATCGCCTGTTGCGTTCCTGGGAACGCTCGCTCGAAAATTATCGCCTCGATCCTGGGCGCCTCGCGCAACCGCGTATTCTCACCAGCGCCAGCCTGCGTGATCACCTGGAGCCGCTGGGGTCGTTTCTGCGCATCGCAAAATACGGCGTAAAAAAACTTCATGAGCGCGTTCACGATGCCAATTATGTTGTGTTGCTGACCGATTCCGAAGGCGTCACGATCGACTACATCGGCAGCCCGCAACAAGACCGCGAGCTGAAAAAAGCCGGCCTATATTTAGGCTCGGTGTGGACTGAATCGGAGGAAGGCACCTGCGGCGTCGGCACGGCGATCATCGATAAAAAACCGATCCTGGTTCACAAGCGCGAGCATTTTCGCGCGCCGAATACCACGCTGACCTGCAGCTCCGCGCCGATCTTCGATGTTGATGGATCACTGCTGAGCATCCTGGATGCCTCGGCGCTCTACTCGCCGGATGATCGTAAAAGCCAATATTTGGTTTTAAAGTTCGTTACGCTCGCCGCCGACATGATCGAGAACGCGCATTTTCTCAATCATTTCAAAAACGCTTGGGTGTTGCAGATCAGCGGTAGCCAAGAATTTTTGCAAGTGGAAACTGACGATCTTGTCGCCTTCGACGAAGCAGGCAAGATTCTCGGCTTGAATCGCCGCGCCCGGCAAGATTTTGCCGCTAACCGTAAAACGCTGCCGACCCGCATTGAAGATTTGTTCGAAGTCGGCGTGGATCAGTTGATCGAATTCGGCGCGCGCAATCAACAAGTATTACGGCTGCGCATGGTCAATAGCGTGGCCGATTTCTTCGCGCGGGTGCGCCCGCCGGAGCACAAGCCTCAGCGCGGCGAATTGGTCGTTTCGATGCAGCGCCCGGCGCTCGATGTCGCCCCAACACTTCAGCCGCCCATCGAACCGGCGTCGAACAAACCAAGAGCGGCCGAACCATCAAAACCGACAATGCCTAAGACCCGCGCTACCTCCGCGAATGATGCTTCAGAGGGCGATCGCATCGTCGCCGCATTGCGGCTGCATAAATGGCAGATCGTCGCGACAGCGCGCGATTTAGGCATGGCGCGCGCAACGATTTATCGCAAGATGGCGAAGTACCAAATCGTTTCACCCAACAAAGCGGAAGTCTAAGGCTACGAAGGTCTAGGCCAGAAGGCGCGCCCTGCTTGGCTCGTGGCAAGGTATGCGTGGAACGCCGCATTCAGAGCGCGTCTTGAGGCATTGCATAAGTATCAATCGGTCAACACGGTTTTTGAGAATCGAATAAAGTGCCGGATCCGCCGCGCCGTTGCGATCCCTCAAACGCGCTATTTGGTTTGTCTAACTCAATGTTTTTTAAGCCTCATTAAATGTGGTGGCAGAATCCGAATCCAAGGGACTTGCGCTCCGGGCCGAGAAGGTATTATATGGTGCTCTACACTGCGATAACCGGCTGAGACAACTGTATCGCTCACCGCGATGTCTCGATTACAGACCGTTGCGTATCGATTTTTAGGAGGAGGTAAATATGAAAAAAGTGGTTGGGCTTGCATGCCTCGCGGCGTTTTGCGCGGCCTCGTTTTCGTTCGCGGCCGAAAAGAAAGACGAGCGTGCCGGCAAATGCACCGATGCAAAAAGCCAGATGGATTATTTCTGCAGTAAAGACAACGCCGGCGGCGATACCTTGGTTTCTATCGGGACGGCTTGCAACAATGCGAAAGATAACGTCGCAGCCGCCTGCGACGGCAAAGCGAAAGCCGATCAGACGTATGAGTTTTCAGATACCAAAAAGAAGTAGACGTAGTCATCAGTTCGTAGCCAAGCAGCATTTCATAAACGAGCAAAGGATGGAGGAAGTTACATGAGCAAAATGCAACGACATATCGGCGTTCACATGAGCGACGACGAAATGAAATTGATGGAAGGCGCAGAAACCGGCGCATTCAAATCACCGATCCCAACCCAAGTTATTTCCAACGGCGAATTCAATCCGCCACCACAAAGCGAACATCAAAAGAAAGTCGAGGCCCTGATTAAAGAAATGGGCGATGTCAATGCCAAGCGCAACGGTTTATCCCGTCGCGAGTTCTTAGCGACCTCGGCCGGTATGGCCACGGCGTTCATGGCGATGAACAAAGTATTCGGCCCGGTGTTCGATGTCAGTGAAGCAGAAGCCGTTGACATGAATGCCGCCGGCGATCGTAAATCGCGCTTCAAAGGCCAGTTCATTTTTGACGACCAAACCCACTTCGTTCGCGACGACTTCAAGCAAGAAGGTTTGCTGGGTCTGACCAAATGGGCGGAAGGCGCCAAGGTTAATCCGAACCTGATGACCGCGCCGATGAATCTGTCGCGCTACAAGATGGACAACTACCTCAAGGAAATCTTCCTTGATTCGGAAACGACGGTTTCGCTGCTATCCGGCGCACCGTTCGATGATCCGAGCTGGTGGCTGCTGTCTAACGACGCGATTCAAAACGCTTGCCGATCCGTCAACAAGATGGCCGGTACCGTGCGTATGTTGGGCCACACGGTGATCACGCCGAAGTATCCGAACTGGATGGACGAAGTGGATCGCGCAATCGAAACTCTGAAGCCCGTGTCCTGGAAGTCCTACACCATCGGCGATCCGTTCGGCCCGTCCAAGTACGCGTGGAGACTCGACGACGAAAAACTGATGTACCCCTTTTACGAGAAAGCGCTTAAGGCGGGCATCGACACCATTTGTATTCACAAAGGCTTGATGCCGCGTGACTACGAAAAAGCCTTCGCCGGCACCTGGGAAAACGCAACTGCGTGGGATATCGAAAAAGCCGCGAAAGATTGGCCGAAGATGAATTTCGTGATCTATCACTCGGCATTGCGTCCATGGCTCGCCGATACGCCGGAAAAAGAGTTGGCCGACTTCGAAAAGACCGGTTACATTCCTTGGTCAACGGATCTGGCTAAAATCGGTCAGAAGCACAAAAACGTCTACGCGGAACTGGGCTCGGTGTTCGCCGGTGTTGCCGTGACGAACCCGCGTTTCTGCGCCGCGTTCCTTGGCCAGTTGGTCAATATGATGGGCGCGGACAATGTCGTGTGGGGTACCGACTCCGTATGGTACGGTTCGCCGCAATGGCAAATCGAAGCCTTGCGCCGTATCGAAATCCCGGAAGACATGATGAAGAAACAAGGTTGGAAGACACAACTTGGCGCCGGTAACGGCGACGTCAAGAATAAAATCTTCGGCCTCAACTCCGCTCGTCTGTACAAGCTCGATGCGGTCAAGATGGCGCAAGAAGGCACGCAACAGTGGGACAACGACATGCTCGCCAAGGTCAAGCAAGAATATCTTGCTAACGGCGGCGACGTGAATCGTAGCAACACCTATTACGGCTACGTTCCGAAAAAAGAAACCGTCGCGTAACGACACAACCGTTACCAGCAATCTCGACAAGCCGGGCCACAAGCCCGGCTTGTTGTTTTTTAGCTATCAATCACCTAGCGCTACACTGCAGTATCGGCGCGGCTGCTAGCCACACTCACGTCAAGAGGCGCAATGGTATTGCCTCTCAGGCCGATCTATTTTTTGGAATGCCAGGCGATAGACGATAGTAAAATGTCGCTGCAATAGAATGACGCTCGCGGCCCCATCGCGCCGCATATTCAATTTAGGCTGGAATAACATGGATCATTTCTATGACGATTCCGCTTGCCCTCGCCCGTTGCGTTTTACCGCTCTTTATTTTGGCTGGTTGCGCCGCGTTGCTACCACGCTCGGAAAGCGGCGTGACATCCCAATGGAGTTCCTTTGATACAGCCAGGGAAAACTTTAACCGCGTCAAGCCATATGAAACCGACAAGAAGCAGTTGGCGGCACTAGGACTCGATCCGATCACCAACCCCAACATTACCATTTTGAATTACTCTGACGTGATCCGGCGGTTTATACCCAGCTCCGCGGTCGCTGCAGAAAATCTGGATCGCGGTATCAGTGAATGCATCGCCGCAAAAAACGATTGCACCGCGTACGAAGTCGATGTCAAATCGCTGAAGAAAAAACGCGCTGGGAATTTTTGGCTCGATGCGCTGAACTTTAAGCGCCTTACGGAAACCACGGGCTGGCGCTTTACCGGACTGATTGTGTTGAAAGACGACTTGGTCGTCTACAAACTATGGGGCGGACAGCCGAGCATTCAAGAAGCTGAAACTTCGCGCAATCCACTAGGACCGTTCCAAGGTTTCACCGAAAGCGCGGCAAAAGCGGCGGTGCAGTACTAGCTATTTCGGCGCAACCTTCATAGGCCGCGGCGCTGCAAAATCGGCACCACTCACTTCAACTTGGACGAGCTTGGGGCACCGCGTGGTGGCAAGCAATACGTAGGGCTGGGTAATCGCCTGCTCTTGATTAGCATTGCCCTGTGGGTTCACTTCTTGAAGGTCCACGGACATCAATCCACTACTACACTTAATTGATCGCACCTTAAGCCCGTAGCCACCACTAGGCTTAGGATCGCGCGCGACGTAGATGACGATGTTCTTGGTGAAATCCACCGTGGGCATCTCTGGCGCGGGAAGCTGGCGTGCGGTAATTTGCTTGAACAATTCATTCAACTCGAATCGATCCGTAACCACGTTCGCCTGTGACGAATTCGCTCGTATGCCCGTTTGCACGCCGCCGTGCAAAATTTCAAATGGCTGGGGTTGAGCGCCCGCACAGGCCGTCAAAATAACACTTACGCAAACTAGTGCAATAGGCGTCACGCTAAAATTCATACTCCTCCCGACAATTATTCAATGCTTTGAGATTTCGCGAAGCCGCGCTTCTCACGGACGTTCTATGCCGGTATCGATTAACGCCGCCCACCTAGGGATGTGTGGTGGCCGCCTTTGGGTCGATGAGCGAACGCGACAGCACTTGAGCTTCGGCAACTTCCGCAACGCTCATAAACGTCGCGATATTTTCACGCGCCACAATTGCAGGTTCATAGCCACTGGCAGCGGAAAGGTTATACCACGCATAGGCTTGTTTCATGTCATGCTTAACGCCCTGACCGACTTTATACAGGGTCGCCAGTTGATATTCCGCCTCTGTATGGCCTTTGACCGCCGCCTTTTGGAACCATTGTGCCGCTTGGGAGTAATCCTGCAGCACGCCGCGGCCATTCTTATAGAGCAACCCCATATTTAACTCGGCGCCGGTATGCCCTTGCTTTGCCGCTGCCTGGAACCATTTAATTGCTTCGCTAAAATTTTGTGCGCGTCCATCCCCTTGAATCGCCATCAAACCGAGCGCAAACTGATCTTCAGCGTTGCCTTTTTTTGCGCGCTCAAGCGCTTGCCTGCGACCCGGATCAAAAGATTCGCCCGGCGCCACCTCCGCCTCTATGTTTGGAGACACGGAAACAAAGTACATTGAAATGATGAAACTTAAGAATGCCAGCGCGCCGATTGCGCTTAATATCATTCCCTTGAAGGTCCTGCTAACCCGAAAAAAACGATGTTCACAATCGCGACACCGGTACGGCGCGTAAACTACGTGGCTTTTGTCGTGCTCATTACGTTTCCACGATGAGCGGCGCACGTTCTTGCTATTACACTTTTCACATTTCATTACTAATCGGGCCGTAAGGCATCATGGTTTTGTTGCGACAGTCAAAAAGTGAGTCAGAATCGAGAAATGATAAAATAACGGTTTGCCGTAGCGAATACTAATTTTTCTTATATGTTACACGAGAATTACGGCGTAACCACCCATTATACTGGTGTTTTTTATCATTTTTTTAAGTCAATCCCGACGTGCAATCTGCTCAAAACCGCCTGACCTCAGGTTAAGTCCCCTTTGCCTAATCGTTTTCGCGCCCTGCGTCACCGCAACTATCGTGTCTATTTCGCGGGACAAATCTGCTCATTAATTGGAACGTGGGTGCAATTCGTCGCGATGAATTGGCTGATTTACCGAATGACCGGTTCTCCTGCACTCCTAGGGCTAACTGCTTTCATCAATCAAATCCCCATCCTTTTGCTTGGACCCTTCGCCGGCGTCGTCGCCGATCGAGTCAACCGGCGGCGATTGCTGCTCACCACGCAAACCTTAGCGATGTTGCAAGCGTTTGTCCTGGCCTATCTTGCTTTTTCTGGACACATTCAGCCTTGGCATGTCATCGTTCTTGCCGGGCTATTAGGCATCGTCAACGCGTTCGATGTGCCGGGACGACAATCGTTCATCGCTCAAATGCTGGGCGATAAAAAAGATCTGCCGAATGCCATTGCGCTAAATTCCCTAACCATGAACACCACGCGATTAGTCGGCCCTTCGCTTGGCGGATTTTTGGTGATGGGTCTGGGGGAAGCATGGTGCTTTCTACTCAACGGGTTCAGCTTCTTAGCGATCCTCGCCGCCCTTAGTTCGGTGCGCATCCACAGCAGCGGTATTGCCCGAAAATCCCATAGCGCATGGCTTGATCTTCGCGAAGGATTTCACTATACGTTCGGATTCATGCCGATTCGCGCGTTATTGCTGCAACTAAGTGTTATCAGTTTCGTGGCTATGCCCTACACCATTTTGATGCCGGTTTTCGCCGGCGGCGTGTTCGGTGGAACAGCGCGAACGTTCGGAACGCTCATTGGCTGCGCCGGTCTCGGTGCGATCGTCGCCACGTTATATCTCGCATCGCGCCGCAACGTGAAAGGACTCGCGACGATGATCGCCATCGCACCGATAGTCTGCGGTATCGCGCTCATGTTGTTTTCGCAGTCGCGCATTCTGTGGCTGTCCCATATTCTGATAATGTTCGTCGGTTTCGGCATCATTTCCCATGCGGCGTCGATCAACACGATTTTGCAATCGATTGTCGATGAAGATAAGCGCGGTCGGGTGATGAGTTTTTACACCATGTGTTTCGTCGGCACCGCGCCGATCGGCAGCCTGGCGCTCGGGCAACTCGCGGATCTAATCGGCGCGCCGATGACGTTTTTAATCGCCGGTGGCTGTTGCGTCGTTGCGGGAATCGTTTTTTATTCGCGGCTCGACACCTGGCGGCAAAATATCAGCGCGTCCCCGGCGCTCCATGGGATAATTCCGTAACGTCATTTCTACCACCAAAATCCATGAACAACGCCCTCCTCGTCGATATCCGCGATCACATTGCCACCCTCACCTTCAACCGCCCGCAAGTACGCAACGCGATGGATTACGATCTAATGATCGCGCTGAAAGCCAATACCGAAGCCATTCTTGGCGATGATAAGGTGCGCGCGGTGATTGTGCGCGGCGCTGGCGGCGCATTCATGGCGGGCGGCGATATTTCTCAATTCCACGAAAGTATCGACTCGCTGCCCGCACTCATCACCAAAGAAGCGCGCGAATTTCATTACAGCATTCTCGCGCTACGGCGCATGGCCAAGCCGGTGCTTGCAGTAATCGAAGGGCCGTGTGCCGGTGCCGGCATGAGCATGATGGCCGCCTGCGATCTCGCCATCGCGAGCGAAGATGCCATGTTCACCCTCGCCTACAGCAATATCGGCGCCAGCCCCGACGGCGGATCGAGTTATTTTCTGCCGCGCATACTCGGCACACGCAAGGCGCTGGAATTGGCCTTTCTGCCGGATCGCTTCGATGCCGCAACGGCACTCAATCTAGGGTTGGTGAATTGGGTTGTGCCAAAAGGTGAATTGGAAACGCGTGTCGCAACCATTGCCAAGCGCTTGGCAAATGGCCCGACCGTCGCCTTCGCGAAAACCAAAGCGCTGATGAATCAATCTCTGGACATGAGCATCGAAGCGCAATTAGAAGCCGAGGTCCAAGCCTTCGCCGATTGCGCCCGCACCAGCGACATTCGCGAAGGTGTGATGGCCTTCGTAGAAAAACGTAAACCTAATTTTAGCGGTAGTTGAATCGTCCTAATTTTATTAATATTTAAATAAAGTTAACGCTCGTATTGTCTTCATGCCCTTACCCCAACCCGCCCGCGGGAGAGGGAGTTTGGTCCCCTCTCCCCATTGGGGAGGGTGAAGGGTGAGGGGTGAGCGATCATTTATGAAAACGACATCTCTTCAGGGTAAGACTCTATTCATCACCGGCGCTTCGCGCGGCATCGGCCGCGCGATCGCGTTACGCGCGGCCCGCGATGGCGCGAACATTGTGCTCGCGGCGAAGACTAGCGATCCGCATCCCAAGCTCGCTGGCACGATCCACAGCGTCGCCGCAGAAATCGAACAAGCGGGCGGTAAAGCGTTGCCGCTACAAGTCGACGTGCGTGAAGAGATGCAAATTTTCGCGGCGGTAAACAAGGCCGTTGAAACCTTCGGCGGCATCGATATTCTCGTCAATAACGCCAGCGCGATTAGCTTGAGCAACACGCAAACCACCCCGCCGAAACGATTCGATTTGATGCTCAACATCAACGCGCGCGGCAGCTACGCCTGTGCGTATGCGTGCATTCCGCATCTGAAAAATTCGGCCAATCCGCACATCCTCACGCTCTCACCGCCGATCAATTTAAAACCGAAATGGTTTAAGCATCACACCGGGTACACAATTTCCAAATACGCAATGAGCATGGTAACGATGGGCCTCGCGACGGAGTTGGCGGAATTCGGCATTGCCGCGAATTCCCTTTGGCCGCGCACGACGATTGCAACCGCCGCCGTTGAAACGTTCTTCGCCGATGCGGTAAAAGCCAGTCGCACCGCCGACATCATGGCGGATGCCGCCTATGCGATTCTCAGGAAACCAAGCCGTAGTTGCAGCGGAAATTTCTTCATCGATGAAGCCGTGCTGCGAGCGGAAGGCGTGACGAATTTCGATCGCTATGCAGTGACCCCGGGCACGCCGTTAATGACCGATTTGTTTTTAGACTAATGCATCAAGACCCGCATGGATACTGCCTCCCAGGCCATGCCTCGCCACGAAGCAAGCGGAGTCCGGTGTCTGGCGCATCACCTTCTAAGAAAATAACAACATGATTCCGACCAGCGATCTTCCACTCAGTGGTTTCACCGTACTCGATTTCACCCGCGTCCTCGCCGGCCCCTACTGCACGCGCATGCTCGCCGACCTCGGCGCGCAGGTGATCAAAATCGAACGGCCCGGCGAAGGCGACGAGATTCGCTTCGCGCCGCACCAACTCGATCCCGAACGCATCGATCAGAGCACTTACTACGTTCGCGTCAACGCCGGAAAATTGAGTATCGCGATCGATCTCGCCCACGCCGATGCAAAGGAAATCGTTTTCGATTTGCTGCAAAAATCCGATGTCGTCGTTGAAAATTTCGCGCCCGGCGTGATGCAGCGATTAGGTTTTGATTACGCCAAATTATCCGCAATCAAACCCGACATTGTTTATTGCTCGATCTCCGGGTTCGGCCAAACCGGGCCGCTCAGTTCGCTGCAAGCCTACGCGCATTTGATCAACGCGATTTCCGGCTTAATGGAACTCGATCGCGGCGTCGATCCGGTGCCGCGCGTCGCTTATTTGCAAGCGGCCGACGGACTCGCCGGCACCCACGCCTTCGGCGCGATCAATGCGGCGCTCATTCGCAAACTGCGCACCGGACGCGGTGCGTACATCGATGTCTCCATGCTCGAATGTTTAATCGCGGCGGAAGACGTGACGTTCGGCAGCGTGTTGAACGGCGGCCCGATCGAGCAAGGCCCGCGCTACGGCATGATCGTACATCGCGTCGGCGATGGCTACGTCGCGCTGCAAGCCGTCGGCGCACCGCATTTGTGGCTACGCATTGTCGAGTTGCTGGAACAGCCCTCGTTGCAAACCGATGATCGATTTTCTACCGCGGCGCTCCGGCGCAGAAATTGGCTGGTGCTATCGGGCTTGATTCGTAATCGCCTTGATCGGTTCGCCAGCGTTAACGACGCCATTGCCGCGCTCACCGCCGCGCGAATTCCCGCCGTGCCGGTGCTCACGCCGCATCAAGTCATCGAACATCCGCAACTGATCGAACGCGGCGCATTTCCGTGGGTCGATTATCGCGACGGCAAACAAGTCCGCGTCACCGCGACGCCGTTTCAATTGGATGGTTTGCCAACAGTGCCGCGCGGTCCGGCCGCATTGCGCGTCGGCGAGCAGACGCAGCACGTGTTGGAAACAATTCTTGGTTACGAACCGGAACGAATTACGACGTTAGCAAGGCGAGGAACAATCTCGTTGCCTTAGCGTGTGTTTCGATATCGCGCAATGCAGGCCTACCACAACCCTTCCGCTTCAAATAATTTGCTTTTATCGCTCCGCTTGCCCCCTCCCTAGCCCTCCCC
>JANOLP010000031.1:0-9390 GCA_031419835.1 Pseudomonadota bacterium
AGAAATCCGCCGTAGCCGCCGACCAGCCACGCGCGTTTTACCTTCTCGACATCAAGCTCGGCGATCGGCCCACGGGCGCGCATGCCTGCGTTGAATACGACTAGATTCGGCGTGCCCAATTCGCTATTCACGCGCCCGAATAGATTTGCAACGTCATTCGGCTCGCTGGCATCACACGCGAATGCGCTCGCTTTGGTTTCATCGATTAGCGGTTGAAGCTTCGCGAGATCGCGCGCTGCAATTGCGACTCGCATGCCTTCACGCGCGCACAGTCGCGCGATCGATGCGCTAAGGCCCTTGCCAACGCCCACTATTAGCGCAACTTCGTTAGCCATAAAGATGCTCTCAAGTAAACTTCTTTTGCCCCCACCCTAGCCCTCCCCCGCCTTGCGGAGGAGGGGACAAAACGGTCGACCGCGAAGGAATATATCATCCCTCGACATAGTCCACTAAATCGAACGCCCGCCGTCAACGGGAAACTCGACGCCGGTGATAAAGTCCGCGTCGTCCGATGCCAAATACACGCAGGCTTTTGCAATGTCCGCCGGTGTGGCCAAACGGCCGAGCGGAATATTGGCGAGGAATTTTTTCTGATTTTCCGGCGTATTTTCTACTCCGGAAAACAACGTAAACATACCGGTCGGCGACATCACCGGCGCGACCGCGTTGACGCGAATATTATCCGGACCGAGTTCGGCCGCCATGGCTTTCGAGAGGACATTCGCCGCCGCCTTTGATGCGCTGTACCACACCAAACCGGGACGCGGCCGCATGCCCGATACGGAACCGATGTTGATAATGCAACCGCGTTTTTTCGCACGCAGAATGGGCAGTGTGGCCATCGTCATCAAGTAAATCGATTTGATGTTGACGTCGAGCACGCGGTCGAACGTTGCTTCATCGGTCTCCAACATCGGCTGATTCGGGTGGCTGTAACCGGCTTTGTTAACGACGATGTCGAGCGTACCAAAATTTTTGATGGTTGCCGCAACGAGCGCATCAATATCGGCGCGCTTGGTCACATCGCACTTAATCGCAAATGCGTTTGCGCCGAGTTCGGCAGCGACTTTTTTTGCGCCTTCTTCGTTCATATCGGCAACCGCCACCTTTGCGCCTTCGGCAACATAGTGGCGGGAAATCTCCGCGCCAAATCCGCTGGCCGCACCGGTAACGATCGCCACTTGATCTTTTAATCTCACAATACATTCCTCTAGAAAATATTTTTAGTCGAAGCGATATTATAGATGACCATCGCCACCAACCTTATTCTATGTGCGTCCCGCCAATGCATGCCTGGAGAGCCGCTCTGGTATTGCCTTGCAGGCCAATGCCTTAGCGGCCCATCGAATAAAATTCCGCATTCGGCATCATGCCGGTCATATTTGCCATGCGATTCGACAGCGCGAAGAACGCCGCGATGGCGCCGATGTCCCACGCATCGTCATCGTTAAATCCGTGGTTTTTTAAAGCGGCAAAATCATCGTCAGAAATTTTGTGCGATTCCGTCGCCACCTTCATCGCAAAATCTAATATGGCACGCTGGCGCGGCATGAGATCGGCTTTACGATAATTCACCGCGACCTGATCGGCAAGCAACGGCTGCTTCGAATAAATGCGCAACATCGCGCTGTGGGATACGACGCAGTAAACACAATTATTCGCACTGCTGGTCGCGACGACGATCATTTCCTTTTCCGCTTTCGACAACGCGTTTTCTTTCAGCATCAGCGCATCGTAGTAGGCAAAGAACGCGCGAAATTCCGCCGGCCGGCGCGCCAGCGCTGCAAAAACGTTGGGAATAAATCCGGCTTTCTCCTGCACCTTGAGAATTTGTTCGCGGATGTCGTCGGGGACATCTTTTATTTCTGCTAAGGGATAACGGCTTTTCGGTTGGGACATTGAGGCTCCTAGATTTGCAATGAAGGCATTGATAGTTTCGACACGTTCAAGATTCCTCTCCGCCCCCTTCAAGGGGGAGGCTGGGTGGGGGATGGGTCTCGCTCCCATAAACACCCAAACCCATCCCCATCCTAACCTTCCCCTTGAAGGGGAAGGGAGTTACTTTTTTGGGACGCGCGATTTATCTCGACAGCAAAAAATCCCGAACCGCAGAAACCTGCGCCTCCTCCATCAGTGCCGGCGCATGCCCGGTATTCGGTATTTCTATCGCCGACACATTACTGCGCGACGCTTTCATTTGCTCGACCGTTTCGCGGAGCAATAGATCCGATTCGGCACCACGAATAACGAACACCGGACAAATTACGCTTTGCCAAAACATCCACAAATTGACGTCTTGCATCACCGTACCTTTAAACACATCGGCGATGGCCAGATCGTAATGTAGGCCAAAATTTCCAGTCGGCAATTGCCTGGCGCTGTGCTCAGCCATATGGCGCCATTGTTTATCGGTTAACTTTCCGAATGGCGCCATCACCACGCGCAAATACTGCTCGACATCATCCAGGCTTTCCATCGCGGGCGCGCGGCCGACATATTGCGCGAGGCGCTCGAGCGATGCTTTGGGGATAAATGGTCCGACGTCATTCATCACTAAGCGGCGAATCGGCGAATTCGGTTGGCCAGCGAGCATCATGCCGATCAATCCACCCATGGACGTGCCGACCCAATGCACTGTTTCCACGTTCAATCGGGCGATTAATGCATTCATGTCCGCCAAATATTGCGGGTAGCTATAGTCAGCCGCGTGGCTTAGCCACTGACTCTCGCCGCGACCGACCACGTCGGGACAAATGACTCGATAGCGATCTTGCATCGCCTCCGCGAGCACATCGAAATCGCGGCCGTTGCGAGTTAGGCCGTGGACACAGATTAATACGTTTGGGTTGTCTGCATCGCCCCAATCGGTGTAAGCGATACGATGAAAGCCGTGAGGGCCGAGGCCTAAGAATGATGATTTTTGCATGGATTCCTGTTGAGATTATTAATTTAAGCGGAAGTTCTTTGATTTATTTTGCGGCTGTCCCCTCACCCTAGCCCTCTCCCCCGAGGGGCGAGGGGACTCAGATCCCACTCCCGCCGGGTGAGCGAGAGCACACTCCCCTCGCCCCGCTTCGGGGAGAGGGGTGGTGGCGGGGTGGCCTAGGGCCATGAGGGGAACGCCCACAAATTCAGCAAACATCCTTAAATATTCCGCGCCCGCTCGCGCAACTGAAACTTCTGAATTTTGCCCGTCGAGGTTTTCGGCACCGGGCCGAACACAATGGTCTTTGGACATTTAAATCCTGCCAACCGCTCGCGACAGAACGCGATGATTTCTTCCTGCGTTGCGGACACGCCTTCACGCAACTCAACAAACGCGCAAGGCGTCTCGCCCCATTTTTCGTCGGGCTTGGCAACAACCGCCGCGCTGATCACCGCCGGATGGCGATACAACACATCTTCGACATCCAGCGACGAAATATTTTCGCCGCCGGAAATAATAATGTCTTTTGAGCGATCCTTAATTTTCGAATAGCCGTCGGGATAAGTTACTGCTAAATCACCCGTGTGAAACCAGCCGCCTTTAAAAGCGTCATCGGTCGCTTTTGGATTTTTGAGATAACCCTTCATCGTGATGTTGCCGCGAAACATGATCTCGCCCATCGTTTCGCCATCCCACGGAACAGGAGTCATACGCTCCGGATCCATCACCACCATATCTTCTTGCAATAGATAGGCAACGCCTTGACGCGAATTTTTCTCGGCACGCTGCTCGAGAGAAAGATCTTTCCATTCCCGGTGCGGCGAGCACACGGACGCCGGACCATAAATTTCCGTCAAGCCATAGGTATGCACCAAGCTAAATCCAAGCTGTTCCATACCTTCGATCATCGCCGCCGGTGGCGACGCGCCTGCAACCATTGCCGAAACCGGATGATTGATTCCGGCTTTCATTTCCGTTGGCGCATTAATCAGCGTCGAATGCACGATCGGTGCACCGCAGTAGTGGCTGATTTTTTCCGTGCGCATCAAATCGAAAATCGTCTTGGCCTCCACTTTGCGCAAACATACATTCGTCCCCGCTTGCGCGGCGACAGTCCAGGGAAAACACCAACCGTTGCAATGAAACATCGGCAACGTCCACAGGTAAACCGGATGACGTTGCATGTCCCACGTCAGCACATTGCCGATCGCATTCATGTAGGCACCACGATGATGACACACGACGCCTTTTGGATTACCGGTTGTTCCCGATGTGTAATTTAGCGAGATCGCATTCCACTCGTCGCTTGGATAGGCAAACTTAAAATCGGCGTCGCCCTCGTCGAGAAATTCTGCATAGTCTTTTTTACCCAGCCGCTTTCCAATGCCGCTGAACATCGGATCAATGACGTCGATTACCAACGGTTTTCGCTTTAACATCGACAGCGCTTTTTCGACGGTCGCGGAATACTCCGAATCGCAGAACAGCACTTTCGCTTCGCCGTGCTCAAGCATGAAGGCAATCGCTTCCGCGTCGAGTCGCGTATTCAGCGCATTGAGTACCGCGCCGAGCATCGCCGGGCCAAAATGCATGTCAACCATCGCCGGAATATTCGGCAACATTGCCGCGACGGTATCGCCTTCACCGATGCCGATTTTTGCCAACGCCGAAGCTAGCTTGCGGCAGCGAGTGTATTCTTCTTTCCATGTGTAACGCTGCGCGCCATGAACCACCGCGGTTCTGTTCGGATAAACGTACGCCGCCTTATCCAAAAAAGACAACGGCGTGAGCGGCGTAAAATTCGCAGCGTTTTTGTCTAGATGGGTATTGTATGAATGAGCCATAACAATTCTTGCCTTCCTAGTTTTTGTCTTCTCTAAATTGTGTATTTCGATATTCGGCGAATAACTCTTTTAGCATGAGCCGCTGATACTTACCCGTCGTTGTCACCGGAATATCGATTCCGAACTTAACCGCCTTCGGCGCTTTTGAAAATGGCATCGCCTTTCGGCATGCGGCGAGCGCCTGCTGCTCGGATAAATCTGCGCCCTCCTCTTTGACAATATAGGCGCCCACTTCTTCGCCATACCATTCGTTATCAAACGCGATCGCGAGGCCTACTTTAACGCCGGGTATCGACTGCAAAACTTCCTCGATCTCGAATGGGCTGTATTTCACGCCACCGCGGTTAATGAGTTCTTTGATACGGCCCGTGATGAAATAAAAATGTCGGCCGCGTTCGTCAGCTTGAAAGAAACCTTCGTCTCCGCTGCGAAACCAACCAAACTGAAATGCCTCTGCATTCGCGTCATCGCGCTTAAAATAGCCGACCATGACGTTGTGCCCGCGCAATACGATTTCGCCTCGTTCTCCTGCGCCGCAGGCCTTTCCTTGCGGGTCAAGAATCGCCATTTCATTGCAGTCCATCGCTACGCCAATCGATGGGTAACCAAAGTGCGTGAGCCAATAGCGTTGCTGTTGTTGCGAAAGATCATTTGGCGTTAAGCACGCAAACGCCGTGGTTTCCGACAAGCCGTAGCCATGCATAATGTTTACGCCAAACTGATCTTGGAAGCGCGTTACCAGCGACACCGATAACGTGCCGGCGCCACATAGAACGCGGCGTAAATTGCCAAGATCGAATGCGGAAATATCTTCTTTCGCCTCACAAAGAAATTGCAGAATAGTCGGCACCACAGAAACATAGTGAATTTTATGTTGCGCCAGCCGTTGCCAAAATGTGCTCGCCTTAAAGCCGCGAGTGAGCACGACCGAGCCCCCGACATACATCGGCAATACGTTCGTAACGGTGAGGCCATTGACGTGGTGAACCGGCAACACGCACATCATGCGCAAGTCGCTGGTCAAGTCCAGCCAAGTTCCAACCGATTTACAATTCGTAAGCAAATTACATTGCGCCTGCATCACGCCCTTTGGCGCCCCCGTCGTGCCGCTGGTATAGACCAACAATGCTTCGTCTTCGAGCATGTTATCGGTCGGCGGAGTAAACTCCGCGCTTGCCGAATTCAGCACCACATCTAATTCGCCATCCATGACGATGATGGTTTGCAAGCAGCCGGCCATCGTCTGAAGTTTCAGCATGCGCTCGCGGTATTCGGGCCTCACTAACGCGACACGGCAATTCGCGTTGCCTAAAATATAGGCAATGCGGCTATCATCCTCCGACACGTTTTGCGGCGTCGCGACAACGCCAAGCTTCCAGCAGGCGAAACAGGCGATGATGGAATCGGGATGATTAAACGAAACGATCGCCAGTTTTTCGCCGCGCTGCACGCCGTGTTGTTGGCGCAAAAAATTGGCGAGCTGATTGACGCGCTGATTAATTTCCGCAAAGGTGAATTGCGATTGCTCGCCGGTGTCGTCGTTGTAATAATTGAGGAAAACTTTGTCCGGCATTTGCGCCGCGCGCCAGTCGCACAGCGCCGCAAACGATGCCACCGGCAAAGGGCATTGCGCCGGCGCAACGCCGTCCAGCAATCGCGCGGCGCGAATATTGTCGGCAATTGCGACATCGTTCGATGGCGTCATGGCTCGTGATTCATAAATTCGGTACCCACAAATTTCTTATCTTCGGTAATCACCAAATCTAGGCCGACATCGTGTTCTTCAAGCGGCACGCGGTCGACGATTTGCAGCGAGAAAGCGCCCGCCACCAGCGATGGAAACGGCCCTAATTCTTCCAATAATTGATCGTAGAAACCGCCGCCATAACCGAGGCGATTGCAATATTGATCGAATGCGACACCCGGCACCAACGCAAAATCAATTGCCTCCAACTCGGCGCGTATGCATTTTTTCGGATCGGGTTCCATGATGCCCCAAGTGCCGGCCACTAAATCGCGATCGAGATCACGTACCTGGTATAAATCTAAACAGTGAGCCTCACGATTGACCTTCGGTAACACCAATATTTTATCCTGCTCAAGCACGGCCCGCACAAATTCGCCGGTGCTAAACTCAGCGCCGAAATTCATATAGCTCAACACAGTTTGCGCATCGGTAAATCCGCGCAACGCGAGCAATTTTTTGCTAATCGCGTGGCTCGCCGTTTGGCGCGCCTGCAAACCCCAAGCAGAACGCCGCGCGATGATTGCTTTGCGCAATTCGATTTTGGCGTCTTGTTCCGTCATCGTCTGAGGCTGGAATGAACTTGCGGTTCGTGGTGCAGCATGCGCAGCATTGCCTTTGCTTTGTCCAAAGTTTCCTGAAACTCGCCTTCCATTTCCGAATCGGCGACGATGCCGCCGCCGACCCAAAAGCGAATCTCGCCATCGGCGTATACCAACGTGCGAATCGCAATGTTCAAATCCATTGCGCCATCGTCGCCGATATAACCAATCGACCCACAATATATCCCGCGCCGGTTCGGCTCGAGCTCTTCGATAATTTCCATCGCGCGCAATTTCGGCGCGCCGGTGATCGAGCCGCCGGGGAAACACGCTTGCAGCAAATCGATCGTGTCGGCATTATCGCGTAGCCGCCCCGTCACCGTGCTGACTAGATGATGCACCATAGCGAAAGTTTCGATCTCGAATAATTTTGGCACGGCGACCGAACCTGTCTCGCAAACTTTACCAAGATCGTTGCGTAGCAAATCGACGATCATGACATTTTCCGCTTGATCTTTCGTCGAGGAGCGTAAAGCAGTAGTTTCTTGCTCGTCCAGCGCAGTGTCATTATGGCGCGGCCGCGTTCCCTTAATTGGTTTCGTGCTCACGGTTCGATCTTGCACATGCAAAAACCCTTCCGGCGACGAACTCATAATCTGCACGAACGGCAATTGCAAATAAGCCGCCATTGGCGCCGGATTAATTTTTCGCAACGCGCGATACGCCGTCCACGGATCGCCGCCGGCGCGTGCGCTGAAGCGCCGCGTGAGATTCACTTGATAACAATCACCGTCGGTAATGTAGCGCTTCAAGCGCGCAAAGCGTTCGGCGTAATCCGCTAAGTGAACATTCGGCTCAACATCCGACAATAAATGAAATGGAATCGTCCAGCGCGAATCGGCATCACCCTTTAAGAGCCAGACCAATTCTTCCCAGCGTTTGGTCGTCATACTCGACGCGCCATGGCTCACCAAGCGGGATGTTTTCGCGTGGTGATCGACCACCACCGCCCAATCGTAAATCCCAATCGCCATATCGGGAATACCTTCCACGTCTAACGCAATCGTCGGCAAGCGCTCCAATCGGCGCGCCAAATCATAGCCAAAATATCCCACCGCACCACCGGCAAAAGGAATGTCGGGAATGGGATTCGTCTCGGAGTTCAGAAAAGGTCGCAACAAGCTCAGTGGATTGTCGTGCGATTGCACAACCTCATCTCCACGCGTAACGTCGGTTATCAATCCGCGCGTAACGACCGTCGCAATTGGGTCGGCGACAATGAAATCGAAGCGCCCTTGCGTCGTATGTGGCGCGCCGCTATCCAACCAAATCGGCCAATCGTGATCGCGGATCGTCTCGAAAATTCGGCTGCTGTCTTCGTGATAAGACAGTTCTTGAATCAGCGGCGTAGGCATGGACATATTGTCGGGGGGCGCGACGAAAATGACAAGGTTTGCAGCACCCATGCCCGCAGCCGCATGGATACTGCCTCTCAGGACAGGCATTACCACGAGGCAAGCTGGGCGCGGCTCCTGGCGATTTGAGAATAACAATGTAAGTAGGTTTAAATGTGGCATAAATACCAATTCGGCTACCAGAAGCGGATTCACCGAATAACTCTACAATGTGCGTTTGGCGCCAACTCATCAATACTTACGCGATATATCCGCACGGATTCTTTGCCACTAATCTTTAAACTATTCGCGTGAAGCGAATCAATTGGTTGGCGAATTGCTTTTAGTATTTCCTAAACAGTCCCACAACAACTCCGAAAATCTCGGCTTCTACTTTAGGGCGAATGATGGGATACGCTTTATTTTCTGGAATAAGTACAGGCCGCCCTTTCTCCAGACCTAATCGTTTTATTGTGAATTCGTTATCCAGAACAGCGATGACGATGTCACCAGCAATAGCCGATGGTCGTTTTTCAACGATAACTACGTCTCCCTGATGAATACCGGCATCTATCATCGAATCACCTTTAACTTTTATCATGACTGTTCGGGACGGATGTCGAACGAGATGCTCATCGATTCGTACTATCTCCAAATGAGATTCGCCAGCGGATGCCGGAAGCCCGGCGCGAATGCTTTCGGAAATGGAATGGTTAAAAAAGCGCTTACCAGGCTTCAGCCTCCGATCGGGAGAACTTTCCAGGAAACCTTCAGATTTCAGGCGCGTCACCAGACCGGCAACCGACGCCTTGGACTTTAGGCCGACTAGCTTTGCTATCGAAGCGTATGAGGGCAGTACATTGTGTCGGGCATAGTAGTCCTTAAGTTTTGATAGGTATTGATTATCTCTGAGCATCGGGTTACGATACCGAACGATCGT
>JANOLP010000032.1:0-21358 GCA_031419835.1 Pseudomonadota bacterium
AGGTTGCCTGATTCGGCCTGCCGCAACCGCGCGGCAATGCGGAGTTGATCCCGCTTGTCTTTGAGGTCATCAAGCCACGCAACGAACTCTTCGGTCTGGAGAACGGTGAACATGATTGACTGTAGCCAAATGGATACAGAAAGTCAAGGAGGGGTGTTTGCGGGGCCTAACGTTTGACATGCCCACCCTACCCCTGAAGGGGAGGGAACTGAGATGTAGTCTTCCGCTAAAATTCGTGCCGCACCAGCAAAAAACTCGCGAAACGAGGCAAGCCTTTTTTCGTTAAGCCGCGATATCGATAAGTGATGATCGCGCCGACCAGTGGTGGATTTTTTCGCACGGCATCGGTAAATCCGGTGCCGATGCGAAAGCGTTTTCCATCGGGCGTTTCGACTTCGAGTGCGCCGAGCATGCCTTCGAATTTTCCTTTGCCGGGAATGTGGCCGATCACTTTTGCTTCGGTATCGAGCAGCGGTTTTAACTTGAGCAACGCATCATTGCGTCCCGTGACGTAAAGCGCATCGGCGCGATGCAGCATCAAGCCTTCGCCGCCCTCACGAACGATTGCATCAAGCTTACGCTGCAACTCGGCACGACCGCGAAGAGTGAAATGTTCCACCACTTGCAGTTGTGGCCAGTTCGTATCGCGAATGATCTCGCGTATCTTTTGATAGCGCTCTGCAAACGTACCCGGCGCGCCGGGTAATTCGAAAATCATGTATTTGATTTGCTGCCAGGCGGCGCCATCGGGTTGCTCAGTGCGAACCATGCCAGATAATTCTTCGAAGCGCCCGCGTCCGAGCCACAACTCGCCGTCGAGCGTTTGCGGTGGAAGTTTCGCAATGAACCACGTCGGCGCGTTGACCCGATTGCCGCTGCGAAAGCGCAGTGTTTTTCCATCCCAATAGGCGCGGACACCGTCGAATTTTTCGCTGATGAGATACGGTGCGGGATCGATGTCATTGCTCGCCGCCTGTGCGAGCAATAGGGGCGGCGCATCCTGGGCGATTGCAAGCGGGGCAAACAAATACGGCAGCAGTGCAATGATGCGCAGAATGAACATCGCATTCCTTTTGCTAAGGACGAGATATCATACGCCCATGTCCAATAACGCGATGCCGTCTTACCCGCGATTACCTGCCCAACCGCAGTGTAACGTTGCCGCTTATCCGGGAAAATTGGGCTTTGGCCTCGTAACTTGTAAATTCGCCAGCGCATGAAAACCATGAACGCTGCGGCCGAGTTGTTCCGCCACGTCAGTGCCGAAAAGGCTGTGCTATATCGCAATATCATGGACAGCTTCGCCGCCGCAAAACGCCAATTTCGACTCCATTTGCGTCCCGATGAAGTACTCGCGGAAGGCCAATGGACAAGCCCGCCGCCGCGTATCGAGGAGGTACAGGCAGCGCTGGCGCAACTGGCGCAATGGGGCAATCTCGAGTCGCAGCCCGATACCGCTCGCGTCGCTAACGTCAGCGACTTTTACCGAGCGCGTTTTCTGTACCGGCTGTCGCGCGGTGGCGAGGCGGTGGAATCGGCGCTGACGGTGTTCGAGGAAACGCTGCGCCACCGCGCTGAGCTACAGAGCGTCGCCTTGGAAGATATCGCCAACCGGCTGCAAACCTTGTTGACGCTTTCCGGTAAAACGTTGCCGGACGCTGCCAAAGTGCACGAGACGTTGCGTGACTTGGTGCGCGTGTTTGAAAGTCTGACCGAAAACGCCCAGGCTTTCATGGCCGGCATCGGGCGCAGTATTGAATTGCAGCAGGCCGAAGCCGGTGCCGTGGTGGCCTATAAAAGGCGTTTGATCGATTATCTCGAACGCTTCATCGGCGACTTAGTCGCGCGTTCCGGCGCAATTGCAAGGCACATCGTGGCCTTGTCGCCACACATCGAGCCGCTGCTATGGCAGGCGGCGCAACGCGAAGCGCGCGACGCTGCGCCGGGCGATGCAATCGAGCAAGCCGATGTTGTAGCACGCGGATTTCAGGCTTGGCGTGAACGCTGGAAAGGGTTGCGGCGCTGGTTCGTCAACTCGGACTCCGAGGCGCCGCAGGCCGAGCTATTGCGATCAAAAGCGCGCGCGGCGATTCCGCAATTACTCGCCGCCGTTCAGGCGTTAAACGAACGCCGCAGCGGGCGCAGCGACCGTTCCGCCGACTTTCGCGTCCTCGCCGGCTGGTTTGCGGCTTGCGCGGACGATGCGCAAGCGCATCGGCTGGCACGCGCCGCTTTCGCGTTAAACCCGGCGCGGCACTTTTCGTTGAGCCCGGAGTTTGCGCCGGATCTGCCCGCCAGCACGTCCTGGGCCGATGCGCCGCCACTGCGCATCCACCCGCGCTTGCGCGAATATGGCGAAGCCACGCCGCGTGGCGCGCTGCCGCGGGTGCAAGAGCGTGATGAAGAACGCCGCTTGATGGCGGAATTATTCCGCGAAGAACATGCGCAAATCGAAGCCGCGCGGGAACGTTTGGCGACCGGAAAACTCACGCGCCTGTCGGAGATCGGCCAACTCGATGGACATGCATTTCAATTGTTTCTGTCCTTGTTGGGTGAAGCACTGACAGTACAAGCGTCACCCAATTTGCCAGTCGAATTGCACAGCGGCGATGGGCTGTTACGAATTCAATTAAAGCCGCTGGACGCCGAATCGCGCGCCGAGGTGGTGACGCCCAATGGTATCTTCGCCGGGCGGGATCATTCGCTCACCATCACCCGAATCGGAGACGCCGCGTAATGGTCGACAGCCGCAACATCGGCCAGCAACAGGCGCAGCATCAGCACGAGGAACGCAGCCAGGCGCTACGGGCGTTGCTGATGGCGCCGTTGATGACATCGGCCCATGCCGAATTCGCGGCGGTGCGCCGCCACGCCGATCACTTGCGCGCCTGGTTTACGCGCGAGACAGGCTGGACGCTGCATATCGAACGCGACTGCGCTCGCCTTTACAAACGCCCCGCCAATCTGCTCGACGCCAGCCGCGGTTTGCCGAGCTATGATCGGCGCCGCTACGTGTTGCTATGCCTTGCCTGCGCGGTACTCGAACGCGCCGACGCGCAGATCACGCTGCGTGTACTGGGCGATCGGCTGCTCGCGCTGGCCGCAGAGCCGAGCCTGCTAGCGTCCGGTTTCAGCTTCGCATTGCAGTCTCAATATGAGCGGCGCGAGCTAGTGGCAGTATGCCGCACGCTACTTGAGTACGGTGTACTGCTGCGCGTGGCGGGAGACGAAGAAGGCTTCGTACGCAGCAATGACGACAACGCGGCGGCTGATGCCCTCTACGATGTGCAGCGCCGCGTACTGGCGGCTATGCTGGCAGCGGTACGCGGCCCATCGACATGGAATGCCGAAGACGCGCCGCTAACATTTGAGGAACGCCTATCGGCACTTGTCGGCGAACACATTCCCGATAGCGACGAGGGTCGCCGCACCGCGTTACGGCACCAGTTATCGCGTCGTTTGCTGGACGATCCGGTGATTTACAGCGACTCGCTCGATGCCGATCTGCGTGCGTACTTCACCAACCAACGCGGCCCGATGGCCACGCGCTTGTGCGAAGCCACAAATCTCACCGCCGAGCAACGCGCCGAGGGCCTAGCCCTGGTCGATGAGGAAGGCGAGTTAACCGACGTCACTATGCCGGCCGAAGGTACCGAAGCGCATGTGACGCTGCTGGTAGCCGAGTTCCTTGCCAATCGCCGCAACGACGGCGCCAACGTCGCGGTCAGCGAAATCACGCTATTCGTCGCGCAGGCCAAGGAACGCTACGGCACCTACTGGCGCAAATCCGCCCGCGAGCCCGGCGCGGAACAGGAACTTGCCCATAGCGCCCTGGAACGGCTGCAAAAACTACAGCTCGTGGCCTGTATCGGCGAAGCGATTCAACCCTTACCGGCGCTCGCCCGCTTTGCGATTGGCGAGACAGAAATCAAACGGTCGCCGAGCAAGGCGCAAGTTTCCCTATTCGACGCACTATGAACGTAACCGATAAACCTGCATTGCCCACGCCCGAGCGCACGCGCTGGCAGCCGCTGCGGCTTGGGCTGGTAAACCTGTTCCATTACGACAGCGAGGAATTTTGGTTCCGCGATGGCCATCTACTGCTGCGCGGCAATAACGGCACCGGTAAATCCAAAGTGCTGTCGTTGACGCTACCGCTGTTGTTCGACGCCAGTCTGAAATCATCGCGCGTCGAACCCGATGGCGATCCCGGCAAGAAGATGGCTTGGAATTTGTTGATGGGACGCCACGACCGCCGCATGGGCTATGCCTGGATTGAGTTCGGAAGGAAATCCGAAGACGGCGTGGTGCAATATTTAACCCTGGGCTGCGGGCTGTTCGCCGCGGCCGCGCGCCCGCAAGTTGACAGTTGGTTCTTTGTACTCGAAGACCAGCGTATCGGCGAGCACCTTTGGCTGATCAATCCGCAGCGTGTGGTGCTGACTCGTGAACGTTTGCGTGAATCAATCGAAGGCCGAGGTCAAGTTTTTGATACGGCGCTTAGCTACCGACGCGCCGTCGACGAACGCTTGTTCCATCTCGGAGTGGCGCGCTATGCCGCTTTGATCGACACATTGATCCAGTTGCGCCAGCCGCAACTTTCAAAAAAACCGGATGAGACCAATCTGTCGAACGCCTTAACCGAAGCGCTACCGCCGATGTCGGCTGACTTGTTGACCGACGTCGCCGACTCGTTGAGCCAATTGGAGGAATTGCGCCGCGAACTCGAGGAATACGAAGCGCTGGAGCGCGCCGTCGGCCAATTCAATCAGCGCTACCGGATCTACGCTTCCACTCAAACCCGGCGCCAGGCGCGCATCTTGCGTAGCGCGCAGAGCGGTTTCGACGGCGCCAGCCGTGCGCTCAATGAAGGACGTCAGGCGCTGGTTTCCGCGCAGTCCGGCGAAACGCTAGCGCAGAATGCATGCGCTACCGCCGAAATCGAACTTGCGGCCAATCGCACGCGGCTCGAACAGCTGCAAGATGATCCGGCAATGCGCGATGCCAAGCGCCTCGAACAAGCCGATCGCGACGCGCAGGCGCGCCAAAAAGATGCCGAGCTCGCGCAGCGCGCGCGCGAAGAATCGCGCCTGCGATTCGAACGCGAGAGTCAGGCAATGGGCGAACGCAGCCAGCGTGCCCTAGGCGCCGAGCACGCGTTAGCTGAAGCGCGCAGTATCGCAACGAATTACGCCGGGTTTGCAGAGATTGCCGAAACTTATAAAAACCATCGGCTCACTTCGCTCAACACCGCAAGTGTGGCGGCCTTGCCGCAAATCGAAGTCGATACCGCTCGTAACGACTTGCGTGATGATGTCACGCGACGGCGCGCGCAACTTGCGGTGATGCAACGCCACTGCGACCGGGTCGATCAAGCCGAACTCGCGCAGTCAAACCAACAACAAGCGCGCGACGAACGCCAGCATGAAGCGGACGAGGCTGCGGCGCGACGCCAAGACGCCGACCAAGCCGTCGAGCGGCAAGGCAATAGCACGCTGGCGGCATGGCAGACCCATTTCGAGCAGTTACACCAATTGCATATCGCGAATCACGTGCCGGTGTTAGATGCATTAACGCGTTGGGTTGCCAACCTGGATGGTAACAATCCAGCGCGTGCTGCAATGCAAATCGCGCAGCAAGCCGCTAGTGAGCGATTGGCACGGCGCCATGCAGGATTGGCCGAGGAGTGCGAGGCGCTTAATGGAGAGCAAGCGCTACTGTTCGCCGAGCAGGTGCGCCTGGAGCAAGGCACTGACGCAGCGCCGCCAGCGCCGGTCTACCGCGCCCCAGACGTTCGTGACGGCAGACCTGGCGCACCGTTGTGGCAACTAGTGGAATTTCGCGAAAACATTGCAGATTCACAACGCGCTGGTCTCGAGGCGGCGCTGCAAGCCGCCGGCCTGCTTGATGCATGGATTACGCCCGATGGCGCCGTTCATAGCCTCGACAAACACAACAGACCGTTGCACGATACTCACTGGCTTGAACGTCCGCGGCAAAGCCATTCGTTGGCGCAATGGCTTGTGCCGAGCGAACATGCCGCTCAGCCGCCTGTATCGGCGGCGATTTTGCAAGGCTTGCTTGAGGGTGTCGCTTCTAGCGCGGCGGACGACGGCATCGCCGAAGCCTGGATCGCGCCAGACGGGCGCTTTCGCCTCGGCGCGCTAGGTGGCGCCTGGCATAAACCCGCCGCCGATTACATCGGATTCGCGGCGCGAGCAGCGGCGCGAGCGCGGCGGCTGCTCGCGATCGCGTTGCGCCTCAAAAATATCGCCATTGAACTGGCCGCTCTGCAGCAACGCTCCGAACAGCTCGCGCAAGATCAGCATCGAGCAGCGGCAGAATGGCAGAGCGCACCCAATGACGATGCGCTGCGTGCCGCGCATGTGGAAGCCAGCGCTTGCAGTCGGGAATTTCAGAACGCGCAAACACGGCTTGAGGCGGCAAGCCAGCTTTTGCTCACGCGCCAGGAGCAATTGCAAGGCGCTCGTTTCGAATTGGCAAAAGACGCGGCCGATCTGCGTTTGCCTACTGCGCGACCGGCATTGCAAGCGATCGAACTGGCGCTACAACAGCTTAGCGAAGCACTGCTGGCGCTGTTCCATCATGTACGTGAACTGCGCAACGCATTCTCTGAACTTGCACAGCAACAGCAACGCACGCAGGAAGCACAACGGTATGCCGAACAATCTGAAGCTGCCTGGGCCGAACGCCGCGCGGCGGCAAACGAAATGCGTATCCGCCTGGAGACGTTGCGCGAATCGATCGGCGCCCAGGTCGACGAACTGCAACAGCGATTGAAAGCGACGCGTAACCAAGTCAACCTTTGCGAAAATGCGCTCAAAAGTTGCGGCAACGCGCTACGTTTGGCCGGAGAAGCGCGCGCCCGCGCCGAACAGAAGACGCAAGATGCGGACGTGACGTTAAAAGAAAAAACTACGGCGCGGCAAAGTGCGGTCTCCCACTTACAAGGCTTCGCGATTACCGGGCTGCTCGCCAGCGCGATACCCGACGTAGACATTCCCGATTTGCTCACGCCCTGGAGCATTGAGGCCGCGCTGACCCTCGCGCGCAGCGCCGAGCAATTACTGCATAACGTCAGAGATGACGATGAAGCCTGGACCCGCGTGCAAAGTCAAATCTCGCAGGACTACGGCGAGCTTGGACGTGCGCTTGCGGCACTCAGGCACCAAGCGCAAGCGGAAACTAACGACTATGGGCTAGTCGTTACCATCGTTTATCAAAATCGTCCGGAACGGCCGGATCAGCTTAGTGCGCGGCTCGCGGGAGAAATCGCACAGCGCCGCGAACTTCTGACCGCAGGCGAACGCGAAATCCTGGAAAACCATCTACAGGCGGAAATCGCCGCAGCGGTGCAAAAGCTCCTGCAGGATGCCGAACGGCAAGTTAGCGCGATCAATGCCGAACTAGACAAACGTCCGACCTCGACCGGCGTGCGCTTTCGTCTGCAGTGGCAGCCCTTAGCGGAAGGAACGGAGGGCGCACCGATCGGGTTGGAGGCGGCGCGCAAGCGATTGCTCAATACCAGCACCGACCTGTGGTCGGCCGAAGATCGGCGCGTGGTCGGTGAAATGCTGCACCAACGTATCGGTATCGAACGCAGCCGCGCCGATGCGATCGGCGGCGGCAGTCTGCTCGATCAGCTCGCGCGCGCTCTGGACTACCGCCGTTGGCACCGTTTTCGCGTTCAGCGTTGGCAGGATGGCCAATGGCGCCCGCTATCGGGCCCGGCATCAAGCGGCGAGCGCGCGTTGGGCCTGACCGTGCCGCTGTTCGCCGCCGTCTCGAGCTACTACAGTCAAAGCGGCTATGCCCACGCGCCGCGGCTTGTGTTGCTCGACGAAGCCTTCGCCGGCATCGACGATGCCGCGCGGGCGCACTGCATGGGACTGATCCACGAATTCGATCTCGATTTTGTCATCACCAGCGAGCGCGAATGGGCGTGCTATGCCGAACTGCCCGGCGTAGCGATCTGTCAGTTGCAGCGGCGCGAAGGCATGAACGCCGTGCATGTGTCGCGCTGGACCTGGGACGGCCGCGCGCGCCGCCCAGATGGCGATCCGAACCGGCGCTTTCAGCCGTCGGATAACATTGGGCCATGAACACGGATGATCGCTTACAACGCCTTCTCGGCGGCGAGCAGCTTGCCGCATTGCGGCAGCGTTTGCGCCGGCGCTATGAGCGCGCAGCTGTGGAGGCGCCGCTGCAAGGTTTTCGCATCGAGCGATTAACCGCGCAAGAGCACGCTACGTTGGCCGCGTTGCAAGGTACGTCTTTGCGCTTTGTCGCTTCGATGCGAATCGACGTTGCCGCGATCGACGTTAAATTACGCGATGCTGGTGTGGCAAAATCGTTACGCGATGCGCTCGAACAACTCGATGGCCCGATCGTGCATCGCGCGGCGCAACGCGAGGCGCTAGAACTTCAGTGGCGGCAACTGTGCGATGCAAGCGAGCAAGCACCATTCGCCGCGCTGCTGCAAACAGCAAACGGCCTCGGCCTGCTAAAACGCCTTGCCGGGCAACATCCCGCAAATGCGACGAGTATTTTGCAAGCGGCGCAAACCGTACTCAAGCGACTACCCGCACAGGGACTGACGCGTGCACAGCTCGCAGCCCAGACACTAGGTGACGCCCACGCGCTCGACAGCGGATATGCGGTCGCGACGTTTGTTTTAGCCGTGCTGCGCACTTCCGTAAATCATGACGCGTCGCCCGATGTAGAAAACACCGAGATCGAGGAAGCCAGCGAGCGCGAACTTTGGTCCAAGGCAGGTGTATTGGTAAACGAACTGGCACGACCTGCATTGGTACTCAACTTGCCGGGTATCGCAATGCCTGGCGAACCGGCCTACTTGTCGTTGCGCAAGCTGCTGCGCGCGCCATCGCAATGGGCCGTGCTAGGCCGAACAGTCTATGTGTGCGAGAACCCTAATCTACTTGCCATCGCCGCCGATCAGTTGGGCGCAAGTTGCGCGCCATTGGTTTGTACCGAAGGCATGCCGGCCGCAGCGCAGCGCGTGCTGCTGACGCAGCTTGCACAAGCCGGCGCAATACTTTGTTACCACGGCGACTTCGATTGGCCTGGCATACAAATCGCCAATCACGTGATGCGCGAGCATGGCGCGCAGCCATGGCACTTTGGCGTGACTGACTATTTAGCAGCGCTAAATATCGCGCCACGACCGGGCCGCTCGCTGAAAGGCGCTGAGGCTGAAGCGTCGTGGGATGCTCTGCTTGCCGCAACAATGCGTGCACAGAACCAAGCCATCGATGAAGAGATTGTGACCGATTTCCTAATTCAAGATTTAAGGAAGAATGACAGCGGGTCATTCAACGAGCATTAAAATTTGATGAATAAAGAAAATCTACCTACGCATACCCCGATGATGCAGCAATACTTGGCAATCAAAGCCGAGCATCCGGACATGTTGCTGTTTTATCGCATGGGCGATTTTTACGAGTTGTTTTATTCCGACGCCGAGCGCGCAGCGAAGTTGCTCGACATCACGTTGACGCAACGCGGCGCATCGGCGGGCACGCCAATCAAGATGGCGGGTGTGCCCTATCACGCGGTGGAAAATTATTTAGCTAAGCTGGTGAAGCTCGGCGAATCCGTCGCGATTTGCGAGCAGGTCGGCGATCCGGCGACGAGCAAAGGTCCGGTTGAGCGCAAGGTGATGCGCATCATCACACCGGGTACGTTGACCGACGCGGCCTTGCTCGATGATCGCAACGACAGCGTGTTGCTGGCAATTTCGTTGCAGGAAAAAACCATCGGCCTGGCCTGGCTCAATCTCGCCAACGGCGATTTTCGTTTACGCGAGTGTGCCGCCGGACAACTGCAATCGGAATTGGAACGCATCAAGCCGGCGGAAATCGTGATCGGTGAGGGCCACGCGCAGTTGATTGCCACACACAACAAAATCGCTGTGAAGCGCCTCGCCGATTGGCAGTTCGATTTCGATAGCGCCTACAAAGCGCTGACGCAGCAATTTCAAACGCGCGATCTGGCCGGCTTTGGCTGTGAAGAATCGCCTGCCGCCGTCGCCGCAGCGGGCGCGTTACTCGGCTACGTCAAGCACACGCAACGCGTCGCCTTGCCCCACGTGCAAGGCTTGATTCTCGAGAGCGAAAGCGAATTCGTGATCATGGACGCAGCAACGCGGCGGAATCTTGAAATCAGCGAAACCTTGCGCGGCGAAGCGGAGCCGACGTTGCTGTCGCTGCTCGATACCACCAGCACGAGCATGGGCAGCCGCCGTATGCGCCATTGGCTGCATCATCCGCTGCGCGACGTGACCACGCTGCGGCTGCGGCACGATGCGATCCGCGTGTTGATCGGCGAACCAGGGCGGCATTGTTACGAAGATTTGCGCGAAACCCTGAAGCAAATTGTCGACATCGAACGCATCACTGCGCGTATCGCACTCGGCAACGCCAGGCCGCGCGACCTATCTGGGCTGCGCGATAGCCTGGCTGCAGAGCCAATACTGGCGCGGCTTCTGGCGATGCTCGATAGTCCGCGCATTACCGAACTGAGCAATGCGATACGCATCGATCCAAGCATCGAAGCGTTGCTGCGGCGTGCATTGCAGGACGAACCGGCATCGGTCATTCGCGAAGGCGGCGTGATTCGCGATGGCTATGATGCGGCGCTCGATGAGTTGCGCGCGATCCAAACCGATAGCGGGCAGTTTCTGCTCTCCCTCGAAACCCGCGAACGAGCGCGTACGGGCATTGCCAATCTGAAAGTCGAATACAACCGCGTTCACGGTTTTTACATCGAAGTCAGCCAAGCGAATGCCGACAAAGTGCCGGACGACTATCGCCGCCGCCAAACGCTCAAAAACGTCGAGCGCTACATCACGCCGGAATTGAAAACTTTCGAAGACAAAGCGCTGTCGGCGAATGATCGCGCGCTGGCGCGCGAGAAATTTCTGTACGAAGAATTATTGCAACAACTGCTTCCGCATATCGGCCCATTGCAAAACCTCGCGAGCGCCATCGCCGAACTTGACGTGCTGTGCGCGCTAGCCGAACGCGCGGTCGCGCTCAACTACGTCGCGCCGGAGTTAACCGGTGAACGCGGTATTGATATCCAAGCAGGTCGCCATCCGGTTGTCGAAAAAACCATCGATCATTTCATCGACAATGACACGACGCTCTCGCCTGCGCGGCAAATGTTGCTTATCACCGGCCCGAACATGGGCGGTAAATCGACCTATATGCGCCAGACCGCGCTGATCGTATTGCTTGCCTATTGCGGCAGTTTCGTACCAGTGGATCGTGCGCGCATCGGCGCCATCGATCGTATTTTCACACGCATCGGTTCGGCCGACGATCTTGCCGGCGGCCGCTCGACCTTCATGGTCGAAATGACCGAGGCGGCGAACATTTTGCACAACGCGACGTCCAATAGTTTGGTTTTGCTGGATGAAATCGGCCGTGGCACGTCAACGTTCGATGGCCTCGCTTTGGCGTGGGCGATCGCGAAACAATTGACGGAAAAAAACCGATCGCTGACGTTGTTCGCAACCCATTATTTTGAGCTGACGCGCTTATCGCAAGAACACAAACAAATCGCCAACGTGCATCTTGAAGTTGTCGAACATCAAAGTCAGATCGTGTTCTTGCACAGCGTAAAGGATGGCCCTGCAAGTCAAAGCTATGGCGTGCAAGTCGCGCAACTGGCGGGCGTGCCCGCAAGCGTGATTCGCAGTGCGCGGCAAAAATTAAGGCAGTTGGAAGAAAATTCCGTGATACGTGGCGGGCAGGCGGATTTGTTTGCAGGCGCGGCACCGGAGCCAATCGAAATGCCGGTGCAACATCCAGTTATCGCTGCTTTGGAAAATCTCGATCCAAATGACTTAACGCCCAAAGCCGCGCTGGAATTGTTGTTCGCTTGGCAAAAACAGCTCAATTGAATTTAACGGCAGTCTCGTGATCCGCTCATGGAAGCTTGCCATGTAGTAACTAATCGCGATCCAAGGTAACATTCGGCTTCTAGTAGATCAAATCGAATCATCTTGAATCGGAGCACGAATGGCGACACCTAACTATGCGTTCGCAAAACGCCAAAAAGAACTGGCTAAAAAACAAAAGAAAGAAGAAAAAAAATTGCTGAAACAGGCCAACACGACGACGGAAGTGCCAGAAAACCCGCCTGCTTCACCGGCCGAAAAGCAGATTCCTGAGTAATTTTCCTACGAAGACTATTTTTTTACTTCTCGCAAACTCGCCAATTCTTTCTCAAGCTCTTCGACGCGCTTTAACAAGCTCGACATGCGGCTGCTGAAAAGGCCGACATTAAAGAACTTTACGTCCTCAGCCGGCGCTTCCAACGTATTTCCGTATTCGAGCCACGAGCCATCGTAGAGTCGGACATTCTTAAAACCTAGATCTTTGAGCACAGCGGTGGTGATGCTTGCGCGCGAGCCGCTTTGGCAATACACGATCGTCTCTTTGTCCGGATCAAGCAACGCATACAATGCGCGAAGTTCCGCGTCGGGTTTAAGCGCGAGCGCGTCTTTGGAATTCGCCGGTGGCGCGCCGGGTTTACGTAGTGGCAGCCCGGTGAAATTGCGTTCGTATGGAATATTAATTGCACCAACAATATGGCCGCCGCGTAATGCGCGAATATCTTCACCGTCGAACTCGCGCTGGGTACGTACATCGAGTACCTGTACTTCAGAACGGTCGAGCTTATTGATGACTTCATTTGTCTCGATCAAATTTTCCGGACGCAGCGTTAGCGATAGTTTGATCGGCGCCTTCTCGATCATCTGGGCAGTGATCGGCCGACCGGCAATTTTCCAATCGTCGATGCCACCATGATAGACGCGAACATTATCGGCGCCGAAATACTGCAACGTGTAAAGTCCAAAATACGCCGACGGCATCGACTTACCGGCATAGACAATGACTTCTTTCGTCGGATCAAGGCCGACTTTTCCGAGGATATCTTCGATCAATTCCTGCGCGATAAAGTCTTCGGAATTTTCACTGCGCAAAACACGTAGCGGGTCTCCAATATTTACGGCGCCCGGAATATGGCCTTTGCGAAATTCGTCCTGCCCACGGGCATCCCATAAAATCGCGCCACGCTGCATGGCTTCAGCGACGAACGCGGTATCGACGATGAGCATAGCAGTATCATCAGCCGCCGTCGCGATCGCGGCTTGATTCGCATTTGGGCTTGCCACTTCTTCTGCGGCGCCGACTGTGACGAACCAAAACAATATCAAAATAGCGGCTAAGGTTTTCATGGTCAAATCAGAGAGTATCGATGTTCTGGCATTATAAACAGCTATCGCTTACGCGCGCAGTTTACGAAACTGAAACAGCGCCAGTAGCACGAACAGCGCGAAACACATCAACGTCCACTCGGGGATACTCAAACGCAGAAACGTCCAACCAACTTCTGCGCATTCCCCGGAGCCATTCAACACATTTTGAAAAACCTGCAGCCACGGCTGCGTTTCCATAAGATAACTCAATCCCGGCCCGCACGCCGGCACTTGGTCTTTCGGCAAATGTTGTAGCCACACATGGCGTGCCGCGATCGCGCCGCCGACCAATGCCGCAATCAACGCCAGCGAAGCATAAATTCGATTGCCGCGAGTTTGCGGATTGTGCAACGCCGCGACTAAGAAAATCACACCTAACGCGATTACCGCAACGCGTTGGAATATGCATAGCGCGCAGGGATCTTCGCCCAGTTTGTGTTGCAGGTATAGCGCAAACGCGATTAGGCTGGCGCAGGCGAGAAACCCCAGCAAATAAAGCACGCGGCGCGATAAGAAAGTAGTGTTTGAGATCGACATTTGCAACGACATTCCCTAAAAATTAGCCAAGGAACTCACCGTTTCGGCGCGATCCTCGACTACGCAATATTACCGCAAGTAGCAGCATTAGCATGGACAAAACTACGACGGTAAAGTTGCCAAAACGTGCATACGGTGTCATGCCGGAGAATCCCTGCGCCACGCCGTTTAATGCGACCGTGGTAAATTCCGGCGCGCGTTTTACGATGTTTCCGCGCTGATCGATTATTGCCGTGACGCCGGTATTTGTTGCACGCAACAGATATCGACCGGTTTCCAGCGCACGCATTTGTGCGATTTGCACATGCTGTTGCGGGCCCCAGGATCGGCCGAACCACGCGTCGTTGCTGACATTCGCAAGCAGGGTTGCCTCGGGCAACTTTCGAATAATCTCTTCGCCGAACAAGTCTTCGTAACAATTGGTCATCGCGATTTTCTGGCCGGCGACGGCGAACGGCTTTTGATCCAATTCACCCGCGGTAAAATCCGCCAAAGGCATATTGAGCAAATCGTCGTAGATCCAACCGATCAGCCATTTAAACGGAATGAATTCGCTAAACGGCACAAGATGGGTTTTACGATAAGTCTGTCGTGGTGATACGCCGAAACTGATGACGCTGTTGTGGTAAGTCGTTGGTCCCGTTGTTTCGGGAACGCCGACCAGCACGTCACCGCCCAATTTTTTTGCGTGCTCATTCAACTCGGCAAGATACTCCTCCGGTATTTGTTCGAGGAAAACGGGGAAGGCCGTCTCAGGGAGAATGGTGAGATTGCTCTTGCTCGCCAGCGTGAGGTCACGATAGGTGACTAACGTCGACTCGATGGTTTCCGGTTTCCATTTGATGTCTTGCGTGATGTTTCCCTGCAGCAAGGTCACGGAAATCGGCACGCCTATCGGTTGAGTCCATTCGATGCGCGCGAGAAAAATATTGGTTGCAAAAATGATTGCGACAACCATCCCCGCTTTGAGAATCGTTTTGGCATCTCGATGGATTATCGCAGTTAGCAGCGTCGCGATAACGCCCGCGATCAGCGCTGCGATCAACGACACGCCGAAGACGCCCACCAATGGCGCGTATCCGGCCACCAGGCCATCGGCGACTTGCGCATAACCAACGCTCAACCAAGGCAATCCGGTCAGCACCCAACCGCGTAACCATTCGAATAGCGCCCAGAGCGCGGGGATAACCAACATCGATTGAAGTTTTCCGCGCGCGCCGATCAAGGCTTGGAAATATCCGACCAACGCCGGAAATATGGCGAGAATCAAGCTGAGCAAAAACGTGCAGAATACCGCAAGCGCGGTGGGCATGCCGCCGAAATCATGCAGGCTGACATAGATCCAATTCATACCAGCGCAAAATAGGCCAAGGCCAAAGGCTAGGCCGATTAGCGTCGCTCTAATTCGATTTCGATTTCGTTGCCAGAGGAGAATGAGGCCGGCGAACGTAAAAAAAGGAAGGTAGTGAAAATGGAACGGCGCGAAACTAAACACCGTTGCCGCGCCCAGCGCTGCCGCTAGGATTGCTGGTAACCCTAGGCCAATGGAGCGCGACATCATTTCGTCGAAATGGTATTTCTACGAACTTTGTTTCGCCCAGCCCTCATCGCAACTTCAAACATTCGTCGATTCAGGCAACGTAGCTTTGATGCGATCGACCAATAGCACATGCACGCGTCGGCTATCGGCGCGCAACACCTGAAAACTTAGACCTTGCGTGTCAACGCGTTCGCCGCGTTTGGGCATGCGGCCAAACAGATTAACGACCAGGCCACCAACGGTATCGAAATCTTCGTCGCTAAATTTCACGCCGAGTTTTTCATTAAAGTCGACTATCTCCGTCGTCGCCTTCACCCGATAGCGACCGGTGCGGTCGAGGATGATATTGTCTTCCGCTTCGTCAAAATCGTATTCGTCGTCGATGTCGCCAACGATCTGCTCGAGTACATCTTCGATCGTCACCAGGCCCGATACACCGCCGTATTCATCGACCACAATCGCGATGTGATTGCGATTGGCGCGAAATTCTCTGAGCAACACGTTGAGGCGCTTCGATTCGGGAATGAACACGGCCGGGCGCAGCATGTCACGCACGTTGAACTCTTCTTCGCCCGCGTAATAACGCAGCAAATCTTTCGCCAGCAAAATGCCGAGGACATTGTCTTTGTTGTCGTCAACAACGGGAAATCGCGAGTGTGCAGTGCTAATAACGTAAGGGATAAATTGGTCGGGCGTTTGCCCGATGGAAATCACATCCATTTGCGAACGCGGGATCATAATGTCCCGCACTTGCATTTCCGACACCTGCAAGACGCCTTCGATCATCGACAACGCCTCGGCGTCGATCAATTCATTTTCGTGAGCGGTATTGAGTAGTTTGAGTAACTCCTCACGGTCTTCAGGTGCGCGCAACAAGAACGCCGACAGGCGCTCCATCCAACTAGGTCGAGGTTCGTCCATACAATCTTGAGTTAAATCGATGCGTCACACTACATTGGACAGGGGAGGGCGTCAACTTTCCGGCGCGGCGGGCTTTTGTCGCTATTTGCAAAAATCGAATTTTAGCAGCAACGCTACAAAAAAACTCGATTGGGTGCTTGGAGAGCCAAGCAGGAAGCGGCTCTCAGGCCGGTTGCTTAGCGTTTGTAGTGCAGGCTTTACATGGGCCGCAACTGCCGCAGCCGGTTTTTGCCGAGGCGCGAACTTGCCAGTGAGCAGCGCCCGCGGTCGATAATCCTAATCGTTTTGCAATAGATATCGCACGTGACACCACGCTGGCGCGTGCGGTGATCGGCATCCAGCGCCATGTTGCGTAAATTGCCGCGAACATCACGATTAGGTAAACAATTAAGTTTTGCCACATGTCAGCCACCCAGCGCCAGCGCGGTGCGGTAGGTGATGAACGATGCGAGGTAAGCCAGGCCAAACAAGTAACCCGCCATCATGATCATATAACGCCAAGAGTTGGTTTCGCGTTTGACTGCGGCGAGGGTCGCGACGCATTGCGGCGCGAACACGTACCATGCCAACAGCGAAAATGCCGTGGCGAGTGACCATGAATGCGCGATCATCGGTGTTAATTGGTCTGCGACTTGATCGCCAGTCGCCGATAACGCATACACCGTGCCAAGCGCACCCACTGCAACTTCACGCGCGGCGAGCCCAGGGATCAGCGCGATGGAAATTTGCCAATTAAATCCGATCGGCGCGAAGATGACTTCGAGCGCGCGGCCGATGATGCCGGCGAAACTATATTGAATCGCCGGGCCGGTTGCGCCTTCCGGCGGCGAGGGGAATGTCGACAGGAACCACAGCAAAATCATCAAGGTCAAGATGATCGTGCCGACGCGATTTAAGAAAATCCACACCCGTTCCCACAGGCCGATCGCGAGGTTGCGTAAATTTGGCCAATGGTAGGAAGGCAACTCGAGTAACAAGGGATGGTGCGCTGCTTTGCCTTGCCAAAGTTTAAATATCCAGGCGACCGCCATCGCGCTAAAAATGCCGGCGAAATATAAGCCGAACAACACGACGCCTTGCAAGTTGAAAATGCCCGCGACGGTTTTGGCCGGGATGAACGCGCCGATGATGAGCGCGTAAACCGGCAAGCGCGCGGAGCAGGTCATCAGCGGTGCGATCATGATGGTAACGAGGCGGTCGCGCCAATTGGTGATGGTGCGCGCGGCCATGATGCCGGGGATTGCGCAGGCGAAGCTCGATAGCAGCGGTATGAACGAGCGGCCGGACAAACCGACCGTACCCATTACGCGATCGAGCAAGAACGCGGCGCGCGGCAAATAGCCGGAATCTTCCAACGCAAGGATAAACAAAAACAAAATCAAAATTTGCGGCAAAAACACCAACACGCTACCGACGCCGGCGATGACGCCATCCACCAACAGACTTTGCAACATGCCGGCGGGCAAAAGGTTTTTGACGAATTCGCCGACCGATTCCACGCCCGCCTTGATCGCGTCCATTGGCACCGAGGCCCAGCTGAACACGGCTTGGAACATCAGGAATAGCGTCGCCGCCAATATCAACATACCCCAAACGGGATGGAGCACGATACGATCGATCGCGTCGTCCCAGCGCGAATCGATCAGCGGTTCGCACACGGCGGCGGCAAACACGCGGCGTACTTCTTGTTGCGTGGAGAGCACGTCGTCGATGTTCGGCGCCTGCCAACTTACCGGCGCGAGTTTTTCCGGCGACACATGGGAATCGATATACGCGATCAATTTATTCGCGCCTCCATGACGTACGCCGACGGTTTCAACGATGGGGATGCCGAGTTCTTTTTCCAGCTTCGCGGCGTCAATCTGAATGCCGCGCTTACGCGCGATGTCGCTCATGTTGAGCGCGAGCACCATCGGAATGCCGAGCCGTTTCGCCTCGATCGCTAAACGCAAATTGAGCTTGAGATTGGTCGCGTCCGTTACGCACACGACCAGATCAGGCCGCGCTTCGCCTTGCGCCGTGCCGAGAATCACATCGCGCGTGATGGTTTCGTCGGCGCTGATCGCATTGAGGCTATAGGCGCCGGGCAGATCGAGTAGGCGAACGCGTTTGCCCGACGCTGTCGTAAACACGCCTTCTTTGCGCTCGACCGTGACGCCGGCATAGTTCGCGACTTTTTGCCGCGCGCCAGTGAGCAAATTGAATAGCGCCGTCTTGCCGCAATTGGGATTGCCGAGCAGGGCGACGTGCAAAGTAGCGCTGGCCGCGACCATTATTTAGGCGTCGATGACGACGTAAATGTAATCGGCTTCGAAGCGCCGCAGCGCGAATGTCGTGCCGCCAATGCGCACGGCAACGGGCTCGCGGCCGGGATGTCCGTGAGCGATTACTTTCACTTTTTCCCCAGGCACAAAGCCAATCTCAGCCAAACGCTGAATCAGCGCCATATCCGCCTCAATACTCGACGAGCTAATCGCGTCGACCGTTGCCACGATCCCAATAGGAAGATCTGCAAGACTAATTTGTTGTTTTTCTTTCATTGCCTTAGCCGCAAGCGACGCGTCACCGGAGGGCTGACGGTTAAACAATTTAGGCAACGTCGCTCGCTGGGTGCCAACCGAAATAGACATAGAATAATACCGTTATCGTCGCAAAAAACGCCAGAGTTGAAAGTAACTATAACACTAATGCGAATAATTCTTATTTAAGTATATACCAACATTCACACGCTCTCAAACTTAATCCAAATCACGCCGAATCGGTGGCGACTATTTGGGCCTAACTTGCTTTGCGAGGCAAAAAAGCTAAGCTTATAAAAACGACAAACAACAATAACAAAAAAAGGATAACGGCTCTTGAAAGCTGAACTTGACCACCTGAAACGCTTGGAAGAAGACTGCGTTTCCATCCAAAAATCACTTGCCATAATCCAATCGGCGCAACGAATTTTGACGCTCTATACCGCAGAGGAGCGCAAGAAATTGTTCCGCGAATACGACGCACTCAAGCTCAGTATTCGCGATACGCAAGGCGATATAAATCGAGCATTCGATGCGTTGATGATTTTTCGCCAAGATCATTCGGATTTGGCGACGATTGGCGACGTACTGGAAAGGCTTGAAACGGTCGATTTGGAGCAACTCAAACTGCGCACGTGACACCTATGATTTCAGGGTAAGCTCGCGTTAGAAACTCGGTCTGTTAAGATAGTGGCCATTCGAATTACAAAGAATTTGCAATGGCCACCGCTCAAATTCCCGTCACCATCCTCACCGGCTTTCTCGGCAGCGGCAAAACCACGCTGCTCAACCGCATCCTACAAGAACACCACGGCCAACGCATCGCGGTCATCGAAAATGAATTCGGCGAAGCGGGCATCGATAACGAAATCCTGCTGCAAGATGGTGACGAACAAATCATCGAAATGAACAACGGCTGCATTTGTTGCACCGTACGCGGCGATTTGGTGCGCATCCTCGGTAACCTTGCCGACAAACGCAACAGCGGCGAACTGAAATTCGATCGCGTCGTCATCGAAACCACCGGCCTTGCCGATCCCGCTCCCGTCGCGCAAACGTTTTTTGTCGAAGATAAAGTCCACGAAAATTATCTGCTCGACGCAGTCATCACCTTGGTCGATGCGAAACACGCGCCAATGCAACTCAAAGAACATCACGAAGCGCAAGAGCAAGTCGGCTTCGCCGATCGGATTTTGATTTCGAAAAGTGATTTAGTAAGCGAAAGTGAAACCACTGCGCTGACGGAGCGCTTGCGCAGCTTGAATCCACGTGCGCCGATCAAACACGTCCATTTCGGCAAAACCGACATCGCCGATATTCTCGACGTGCGCGGTTTTAATCTCGACGATATCCTCGCGATCGAGCCAGATTTTCTTGAGGAAAACCATCACGAACACGATGATGACATTACTTCTTTCGTGTTCCGCGACAAAAAGCCGTTCATCATGGAAAAGCTCGATACGTTTCTCGGCGGCATCGTTGAAATTTATGGCGCCGACATGTTGCGCTACAAAGGCGTGTTGAGCGTGCTGGGCAACGACAAGCGCGTCGTGTTTCAAGGTGTGCATATGCTGATGGCGAGTGATCTCGGCAAGCCGTGGGACAACGCCGAGCGCGAAAGTGTGTTGGTTTTTATTGGACGCAATTTGCTGAAAGAAGTGTTCGAGGCCGGGCTTACTACTTGCTTAGTTAAATAGATTTCTATCATTCCAATGTACGGCAGTCCCCTCACCCTATCCCTCTCCCCGCAAGCGGGGCGAGGGGACGAGACTCCCTCTCCCGCTGTTCGGGAGAGGGCTGGGGTGAGGGCGGAGCGTCGTTAGAACGTATCAGTGATCGAACTCAAAAACATTCGCCACCGCTACGGCGATCGCGTAGCGCTAGACTTGCCCAGTTTCGAACTTGGCGCCGGCGAAGAATGCCTCATCCTCGGTTCATCCGGTAGCGGCAAAACCACATTGCTGCACATTCTCGCTGGCATCCTCAAGCCCAGCGAAGGCGAAGTAAAAATCGGCGAGACAAATTTGAACGAAATGAACGGCGCTGCGCTCGATTGCTTTCGCGGGCAAAACATCGGCATCGTTTTGCAAAAGCTCCATCTCATCGCGCCGATTTCCGTGCTGCAAAATTTAATGCTCGCGCAAACGTTATCGGGCCGACCGACCGATGAAGTTGCGGCGGTGAAGCTGTTGGAAAGTCTTGGCATCGCTTCACTCAGCAAATCCAAACCGACGCAGTTGTCCCACGGCCAAGCACAACGTGTCGCAATTGCGCGCGCAGTGATCAATCAGCCGAAGCTCTTGATCGCCGACGAGCCCACATCGAATTTGGATGATAAGCATGCCGAAGAGGCGCTCCAGGTCTTGCGCTCCCAGGCCTATGCCTGCGGAGCCGCTCTAGTATTGGCTACGCACGATGCCCGCGTCAAGACGCACATAGAACGGCGCTTGGAACTGACCTCGCAATGAGACCAAATGATGGGTGGATCAAGCGCAGCGGATCCACCATTTGGCGCTTGGTGGATCCGCTGCG
>JANOLP010000033.1:0-17749 GCA_031419835.1 Pseudomonadota bacterium
CGAAGCCGCCGTTAGCGCCGAGCACTGGGCTATAGGAAAAATTACCTATCCAGAAAAAAGCAAGGACGGCAATCACGAGGAAGGTTATCTGCTGTATTTTAAATCGTCGTTTACCGGCAGCGAGAGTGAAACGATTCGAGAATATCGCCATCGTAATCCAACCTTTCCGCACCAAACGACAGCCGATCAGTCCTTTGATGAGGACCAATTTGAAAGTTATCGAGCACTCGGTCAACGCATCGCAGAACAGGCGCTCAAAGCGACGGCTAGCTATACTCCGAAATACAAGATGTCATTTGACGAATTCGACCAATGGTTCGACGCGATGAGAGAAGCACAGGAAAAGCGAAAAGCTTAGCGTGTTGCGCGAATCTCAGATTTAGATGGGAACCCCTTCCTAGTGTTCTGTTCTGCGCAGTGGCGAGATTTTAATTTGGTTTGAACTTGTCGCTATCTCGATCGTGAAAAGGGCTGCGGTTAAAGGGTAATCGAACTTCTATTCACTGGATTAATTGAAAGGGCTACGCCAAATGACGATCAACCGAAAATTTTTCTTTGATCAATGTAGGCAGACTCTGTTTACCGGCAAGTTGAGCGCCGGGCAGGTTGGTGGTCTTTCTTTCATACTAGATGTCTGGGAAAAATCCTACGCTAAGAAAGACGATCGTTGGCTCGCATACGCGCTCGGCACGGCCTTTCATGAAACGCAATTCACAATGCAACCGATTCGCGAGCGCGGCGGCAAAGACTACTTCTTCCGCATGTATGACCCTGGCAGCCTGTTAGCAAAGCGTGCGGCGCTGGCGCGGTCGATGAACGCCCGTCCTGGCGATGGGTTGTTGTTCTATGGTCGTGGTTACGTGCAACTGACTTGGCGCAGCAACTACGCGAAAATGGGTAAGGTTTTTGGCGTCGAGCTCACTTCGAGTGCCGCTGCTGCCGATCGAGTGCTCGAGCCGGCACTTGCGGCGAAGATCATGTTTAAGGGCATGGAAGATGGAGGCTTTACGGGAAAAAAGCTTGCCGACTTTTTCAATCCGACGATAGAAAACTGGAAGAACGCGCGGAGGATTATCAATGGTAATGACTGTGACGAAATAATTGCGATCTACGCCAGAAAATTTTACGCGGCAATTAGTTACACCCTGGGCTAAGCGGGTTATTAAGAACAGTCAATGGAACACTGGATTTGCGAGCCGTCACATATCCTGGTGCTTTTGACTCGTAGAATCGTGCTGCGTGCCTGAGTCGCCGTTAGCTCGTATTGGTAATCCTCCGTATAATCCAACACAACAAGAATCTTCGTTTACTCCATGTCCACCCTTTCCTGGATTGTCCTCGTAAGTCTTGCCGGCGGCGTGCTGTCGGTACTGTGCGCTGCGCTATTTGCGTTTGCCGCACGGCCAGCGTGGATGCCGATTCTGGTGAGTTACGCCGTTGGTGCATTGCTCGGCGCGGCGTTTTTGGAGACGTTGCCGCACGCATTTCAGCACGCCAATGATGTTCCGGCCGCGACGACCACGGTGATGCTCGGTCTGCTGTTCTTTTTTGTGTTAGAAAAATTAGTGTTGTGGCGCCATAACCACGCCCATGATTTTGGCCACGGCGAACATCACTTGGACGATGGCCACGATCACGGCCGTAGCGGCATGATGATTATCGTCGGTGATACGTTTCACAATTTCGTCGATGGCGTGCTAATAGCCGCTGCGTTTATGACTGACCTGAAACTCGGATTAGTCACGGCATTCGCGATGATCGCCCACGAAATTCCACAAGAAGTCGGCGACTTCTTGGTGCTGTTGCATTCTGGTTACAGCAAGTCCAAAGCGTTCATGCTCAACATTATGGCCAGCCTTGCCACTTTGGTGGGCGGCATGTTGGCGTATTTTGCATTGCAATCGATGCAAAATATGGTGCCGATCTTGCTCGCCTTTGCTGCTGCAAGCATGATTTATGTTGCGGTCGCGGACCTCATTCCCGGATTACATCGACGTTCAGAATTAGCGGAGACGGCGCAGCAAATTATTCTGATCGCGTTGGGTATTGGTACGGTGTATTTGAGTCACGAGTTGCTCGATCGTTTCGTTTAGTTTTTGACATGCATCGAGCCAGGAGGCGCATGGATATTGGCTTTCAGGCTAGTTCCCTGCCCTTCAAGGGAAAGGGCCCTGTAGGGTGCATTTATGCACCCATAGTTTTGAACGGTGCATGAATGCACCCTACCTGTTTACATCATCCCCAATTGGGTCGGCAGCCACAGCGACAACGGCGGCCAGTAAGTCACGAGCAACAAAAACGCGAGCATCGTCAGCAGCCATGGCCACACGGCAATCGTCAATTCGGTGATGCCCATTTTCGTAATGCCACTTGCGACATAAAGATTCAAACCCACTGGCGGGTGACACATGCCGACTTCCATGTTGACGACGATTAGAATCCCGAAATGTATCGGGTCGATACCAAGTTGCATCGCAACGGGAAATAGGATCGGCGCAAGAATTAGCACGATGGAGGAGGGCTCCATCACATTGCCGGCGAGCAGCAGCAATAAATTCACCATCAACAAAAATCCCATCGCGCCAAGGCCCATATTGAGCAGCCATTGCGCCATCGCCTGTGGAATATTTTCATAGGTCATCAAGAATGAAAACAGCACCGCGTTGGTGATGATGTAGAGCAGCATCGCGCTCATACTCGCGGAATCGAGCAGCACCTTAGGAACTTGTTTGAGATTCAAATCTTTGTACACGAACACCGCGACGATGAAGGCATAAACCGCACTCATCGCCGCAGCTTCGGTCGGCGTGAAGATGCCGGAGTAGATGCCGCCGATCACAACAACGATTAACAGCAGTCCCCAAAAACTATCGCGTAACGCAACGAATCGCTCGCGCCAGGTTGCGCGCGTTAGGCGTGGATAGTTGTTCTTGCGTGCGCGATACCACGTGGTGAGACCGAGCAGGGTCGCGAGTACCAGACCGGGAATCACGCCCGCCATGAAAAGTTTGCCGACCGACGTATTGGTCGACACCGCATAAATAACCATCACGATGGACGGCGGGATGAGGATGCCGAGCGATCCCGACGTGGTGATCACGCCAGCGCCAAAGCGTGGCGGGAAGCCTTGCTTTGCCATGGCCGGCAATAGGATCGAACCGATCGCGACGACGGTCGCGGGACTCGAGCCCGACACCGCCGCGAACAACGCGCAGGCAAGCACGCCTGCCAAACCTAAGCCGCCGTACCAATGGCCGACCATGCTGGTGGCGAAGCGAATCATGCGTCGCGCGACGCCGCCGTGTGTTAAAAAATTTCCAGCGAGGATGAAAAACGGGATCGCCATGATCTCGAATTTCTCGATGCCGGTGAATAATTTCAGCGCCACGGTTTCGATCGGAATATCGCTAAGGCCAAACAAAAATGCCAGCACCGTCAGCCCGAGCGCAATCGAGATTGGCATGCCGGTGAGCATGAATGCGATTAACAAGCCGAAGATGATATAGGCGCTCATGCTTTCTCCGGCTCCAAGCCTTCGACATGGGCGACTTCGTGGCGCGGTAATTCGCCGGTGCGACGGAAATTCCAAGCGACTTGCAGGAATCGAAAACACATCAAAAATGAGCCAAGCGGAATCGCGAGATAGACCAGCCACATCGGCAATTCCAAATCGGCCGATGTTTGTCCGGTTTCATAAATGCCGAGAACGAGTTTCGCACCGAGAAAGCCGACGACGCCGGTGAATAGCGCGCCGGCGAACAGGCCGAAGTAAACGAACAGCGCACGATTGCGCTCGCTCAGGCGATTGATGAGCACGTCAACGCCGACATGAATGCCGGTGCGCACGCCGTAGGCTGCGCCAAATTTCGCCATCCATACGAAAAGATAGATGCACAACTCTTGCGCCCAACTCATGTTGATGGCGAGGGCGGCGTCTTGGAAAAACGGGATGCCCGAGGCGTAGCGATGTACCACGGCGACGAAGATGATCAGCGTGGCGATCGCTATGAGCGAGGCAATCAGCCACTCTTCGATGTGGTCGAGGAATTTCATGAATTATTGTTTGGTGGTGGATGCATTTTTTATTTTACGAATAGACGCTTTCCCCTCACCCTAACCCTCCCCGCAGGGGAGAGGGGACTAGACTCCCTCGCCCGCACGCGGGAGAGGGTTGGGGTGAGGGAAGGTGTGGAAAAATTCGAATACGTTTTGATGTACCGATGCGGCGTTGACATTCCAAACTTCGAAAATCGTTAAAGCCAAACCATCAATCCCATTTCCAACGGATGCGTCATCAGTTCATGCCATGGATAGGCGCGAATTTTATAGTCGAGGCTGCCGCACAATTCCGGTTTCAGTTCCAGCGCATAAATGTGTGCGCCGCCGACGTCCGAGGTGCCGGTGGAATGGAAACGAAACTGTTTGTTTTTATCGAGGTCATGGCTAACCAGCGGGCGACCAAGTAGCAACTCGACGACGATATCATCGGGCGTTAGTCCATTCAGTTGCAGCGCGACTTCAAATCGCAGGCTGTTGCCATAATCGATGCGCTTAACCGGCGTGTCGCGGCGATGCAGCTGCACTTCGCGCCACGCTTGATTAATGCGCGCTTTCCATTGCGACAATTTCGTTGCGTTTTCGTATTGATTGTCGGAAAAGCGCCGCCATTGTTTCGTCGCCGCAAGATAAAATTTGCTGAGATATTCGCTGACCATGCGCGTCGAGTTGAACTGCGGCAGCAAAGTCGAAATGGAATGCTTCGCCATTTTTACCCACGCGTCGGAATAACCCAACTTGCCGCGGTCGTAATACATCGGCACGATTTGGTCTTCGAGAATTTCGTACATCGATTGCGCTTCTTCGCGAGTACGACGATATTCTTCCCAATTCTCCGGCGCCGGCTTTATCGCCCAGCCGTTTTTGCCGTTATAGCCTTCGCCCCACCAGCCGTCGAGAATGCTGAAATTCATCACGCCGTTGATGCCGGCCTTCATACCCGACGTGCCGCTGGCTTCGAGCGGATAAAGCGGCGTATTGAGCCAGACATCGACGCCGGAAACCAGCCGGCGCGCGAGGCCGAGATCATAGCCTTCGCATAACAAAATATGTCCTGCAAAATCCGGCGAGCGCGAGATGGCGCTGATGTGGCGAATCAAATCCTGCCCTGGTTTGTCGGCGGGATGCGCCTTGCCGGCGAACACGAATAACACTGGCCGGTCGGCGGCGGTAATGATTTTCTTCAACCAGTCGGGATTGTCGAACAACATTGTCGCGCGTTTGTAGCTCGCAAAGCGGCGCGCGAAGCCGATGGTGAGGACGTTCGGATCAAGGGGGTCGGCATGGCGGAACAATCGATCCAAATGCGCGTCGCTGCCGTGAATGCGCAACTGCTGACGACGGATGCGTTTGTGCAGCGTATCCAACATACGCGCCTTAAGCGCTTGGTGGACGCTCCAAAATATGTGATCGGGAATTTCGTCAACGCGCGCCCAAAACGCCGGATCGTGGCTGTAGCGCCATTTCTGGCCGAGATAACGATCGAACACTTCGGTCCATTCCCAAGCGAGAAAGGTCGGCACGTGTACGCCGTTAGTGACGTAGCTAAGCGGATTATCTTCCGGCTGGATTTCCGGCCACAGCGGCGCGCAAATCTGCGCCGACACCTCGCCATGAATGCGCGATACGCCATTCTGAAAGCGCGAGCCGCGGATCGCCAACGCCGTCATATTGAAATCTTGGCTGTCGTTGACCAAGCCCAATGAATAAAGCTGCTCGACCGGAATCATCGGATTGCGCGCCAAGGGCTCGAGGTAGGGCATCAATTGATCGCGCGTGAAATGATCGTGACCCGCGGGAACGGGCGTATGCGTGGTAAATATTGTGTTAGCCGCGACCGCTTCTAAGGCCGAGGCGTAGTCGAGGCCTTCTTGCATCAACTTGCGTATGCGCGCGATGACGAGGAACGCCGCATGGCCTTCATTAATGTGCCACGCAGTCGGCTTCACGCCGAGTTCGCGCAGCATGCGCACGCCGCCGACACCCAACACCATTTCCTGCTTGATGCGCATCTCGCGATCGCCGCCATACAATTGATGAGTGATGTCGCGATCGGCTTCGCTGTTATCTTTAAGATTGGTGTCGAGCAAATACAAAATCACATGGCCAGCGCGGGCGCTCCACACTTTCGCGTAAACCGTGCGGCCCGGCATGTCGATATGCACGATCACGTCGCTACCGTCCGCGCGCAGCGCCGGCTTGACCGGCAGTTTATCCATATCGGCATCTTGGTAGATCGCGATCTGATTGCCGTCGCCGTCGATGCGTTGATGGAAATAACCTTGCCGATAGAGCAGACCTACAGCGATGAAAGGCAAACGCATATCGCTCGCCGCTTTGCAGTGATCGCCGGCGAGAATGCCCAGGCCACCGGAATAAATCGGAAAACTCTCGTGGAAACCGAATTCAGCGCAAAAGTACGCGATCAAATCATTGCGCAGCAACCATTCGGAACCGTCGCGGCGCAACGGTTCATTGTGGTAGGAATCGTAATCGGAAATGATTTGATTGAAGCTGGACAGAAACACTTGATCGGTCGAGGCTTCGATCAAGTTACGTTCGTCGACGCGACGCAAAAATTCTTTCGGATTATTGTTGACCGCGCGCCACAAATGGCGATCCAGCCGCGAGAACAAACTGCGTGTTGGCCGATGCCAACTGTACCAAAGATTGTCCGCAATTTCTTCCAAGCGATGCAGCCGGCTCGGAACTTTCGGATTGACTTCCAGACTGAATAGCGTGCCCTTGTTCATGGATGAACTCAATGCAAAAAATAGGCCGGATTAGGATTTGAAAAGATTCGCGCGGTAATACTTCAACTCGTCAATGGATTCGTAAATATCCGCCAACGCCTCGTGTTTGCTTTCCTTCTTGAAGCCATCGTAGACCGCCGGGTACCAGCGCTTCGCCAATTCCTTTAGTGTGCTGACATCGAGATTTCGGTAGTGAAAATACGCCTCAAGTTGGGGCATATGCCCTGCGAGGAAGCGTCGATCCTGGCAAATCGAGTTGCCGCACATCGGCGAGGCATTCGCCGGAACGAGAGGCTTCAGAAATTCGATCATCGCGGTTGCTACGGCGCCTTCGTTCAGTGTCGACGATTTGACTTTGTCGATCAGCCCGGAACGCGCGTGGGTGCCTTTGTTCCAATTATCCATGCCGTCTAGAACGGCGTCGCTTTGATGCACAACTAGCACCGGCGCTTCTGCGACAGTGTTGAGTTCAGCGTCAGTCACCACCAGGGCGACTTCGAGCACCCGATCCGTGAGCGGGTTTAGACCGCTCATTTCCATATCGATCCAAATCAGTCGGTTTTTGTCTTGGGGCATGGGTTTGAGGTTAAAATGTTGAGTTATAGCGCGCAGCACCCATATTGTGACATAAGGCGGTGTGAACCAACACTATGGACGCGCGGTCGAATTCCTAGAAGCATCGCGCCAGAAGGCGCACAGTACTTGGTTGGTGGCCGCATATGTTACGAGAGCCGCGCCAATATTGGTTCTCCAGGCAGGCCGCTATTATGACTGTTGTGCGAAATTCGAATCAAATATTGGAAACAAATGAATAAATTTACGATTCTCTTTTTGTTGCTGTTAGCAATTACCACGGCGATCAAACTATGGCTGTCGTTGCGTCATGGCGCCTATGTCATGGCCCATCGCGATCGACTGCCGGCGCAGTTCGTCGATAGCATTCCGCTCGAGGCCCATCAAAAGGCGGCCGATTACACCCATGCCAAAGTCAACTTGAGCGGCCTGGGAATCATCCTCGACGTTATTGTGTTACTGGCGTTTACGCTCGGAGGCGGCATTAATTGGCTTGATGGTTTTTGGCGTGGCCAAATCGGCGATGGTTTGATGAGCGGCGTCGCCGTGATTGCCAGTGTGTTGGCAATCGCCGCTCTAATCGATTTGCCGTTTTCGCTTTATCGCACGTTTAATCTTGAGGCGCGCTTCGGATTCAACAAAATGACGTTGAAATTATTTTTCAGCGACATGATTAAGCAGGGCTTGCTTGCCGCGGCCATCGGTTTGCCGATTGTGCTCGCAGCGCTGTGGATGATGGAACGCTTAGGCGAACAATGGTGGTTCTATGCGTGGTTGGCGTGGTCGGCATTCAATTTATTTTTGCTGGCGATTTTTCCGACTTGGATCGCGCCGTTGTTTAATAAATTTACGCCGCTGGATAACGTCGAGCTGAAATCGCGTATCGAACGCTTGCTGCAAAAATGCGGGTTTCAGTCGTCCGGCCTGTTCGTGATGGACGGCAGTACCCGTTCGAGTCATGGCAATGCCTACTTCACCGGATTTGGCAAAAATAAACGCGTAGTGTTCTTCGATACGCTACTAAATTCACTAACCGGCAATGAGATCGAGGCGGTGCTCGCGCACGAGTTAGGACATTTCAAACGCCGTCACGTCATCAAGCGCATCGTATTGACCTTTGTCGGCAGTTTTGTGTTCCTGTGGCTATTGGCGCAGTTGATGAACGCCCCGTGGTTTTTCCAAGGGCTCGGTGTCGAGCGTTCCGGAACCGCACTGGCGTTGATTCTCTTCTTCCTCGCGCTGCCGGTCTTTACCTACGTGCTGCATCCGTTGATGAGTTACTACTCACGTAAACAGGAATTTGAGGCCGATGAATATGCCGCCCAGCAAGCGGACGCGAAGGATTTAGTCAGCGCGTTAGTGAAACTGTATAAAGATAATGCGTCGACGCTAACACCGGATCCGTTGCATTCCGCGTTTTATGATTCGCACCCGCCCGCAGCGACGCGAATCGAGCGTTTATTGGCCGCGGGCTAACGCCCGAACCAGCTCGCAACCGTAAGCAACAGTAACAAGCCAATCCAAATCACCATCGAGCGCCAGATCAAGCCTTCGGCGCTGTGAAGGTGATCTGGCTCGGCGATTTCGCCGCTGCCTAATTCCGGCCGATATTCGATTTTTTCATGCGTCACGATCGGTTCGCCTAGGCGTACACCGAGCGCGCCCGCGCCGCTCGCCAGCAACACCCCGACGTCGCGATCCGGCCAGGCATGGCCTTGCGAACGCCAACAAAACGCGGCGTCTTCAAAGTTGCCGACGATCGCGAACGTGATCGCCGTTAAGCGTTGCGGAATCCAATCGATCCAGTGAAATGCTTTGCGCGCGAAATCGGCAAATGCTTGGCTGGTATCGCGCTTACTGTCCCCCCATACCTCGCGCAGCCGCGAAGCCATCCAATAGATCAATGGACCGGTCGGGCCGGGTAACAGCACAAACCAAAATACCAATCCGAACCAATGGCGGTGCACGTCGATGAAGGCTTGCTCGATTGAGAGTCGTGCTAGAGCCGAGGCATCAAGCGCGTCTCCGGGCACACCACGCCAATCGGCAAGCGCAGCGCGGGCCTCCGTGAGGTCTTCTTTGCGAATATTGATGGCCATCGCCGTCATGCGATCGGCATTGCGCTTAAAGTGAATCAAGCAAAATAGTATCGCGACATTGAACAGCCAGCCGAGCACCGGGCTGAAATAGTTCAGCAGCAAAAAGATTAACCAAACGCCGAGGATGACCGGAAGCACCACTGCAAGCCACGCGATCAAGCCGAGACGGTGTTCGCCGCCATCCAATTGATGGCGCACGAAATCGGCAAAGGCATGTAGGAGTAAATCGAACTGGCCGCGCACTGGCAGGATGACGTACAAATCCAGCAAGAGTGCTGCGAGCAACGAGATAAACGTCATAGGATATATTTGAGAATCACAGCGCGAACCATACCATACAGCGCTTGTCTGCCAAAACCTTCAGATATTCGGAAAGAGATAGACGAAAAAAAACCCCACCTATTTCTAGGTGGGGCCAACCGCTCTCGGAGGAGAAAATGATGGTGAACGAGGAGGAGGAACGTTCATCAAACCTTGCAGTCTGCCATCACTTTACTATGAAGCAGCAACCGTGCCAACTATTTTTTTCGTTAATAATCATTTGAATAGTAAAAATACCTAATAAACTACATATGACAATTTACGTCACATATTGCCGATAGGTGACGTTAAGTGTCCGATTTTTAGAGTTTTTTGGTTGACAATGACGGGGCCACCGGCCCCACACCGCGGTGGTTCGAATTGTGACCGACTGCAAAAAATTTATGGTGCGAGCACGCGCGCGAAGAATTCAGGATCGGTGTTTCCACCGCTGATAATGACGCCGACCTTTTTGCCGGCGGTATTGAGTTTATTTTCAAGAACCGCTGCGGCCGCTAGTGCGCCGGTCGGTTCGACGACAATTTTCATGCGCTCGAAGAAAAAACGCATCGTGCGCATTAATGCTGCGTCACTCACCGTGACGAAATCATGGCAGTGCTTAAGGACCAATGGAAACGTGATCGAGCCGAGTGATGGTGTGCGCGCGCCATCGGCGATGGTTTCTTGTGCACGCAGTGCGGTCTGTAGAGTTTTTGTATGAAACGAGCGTGTCGCATCGTCGCCCAATTCTGGTTCGACGCCGATGACTTTGCAGTCGGGTGACAAAGCATCGGCCGCGAGTGCGCAACCAGAAATCAATCCCCCGCCACCGACGCAAACGAATAAATAATCGAGCGCGCCGACCTTTTCGATCAGTTCTTTCGCCGCCGTGCCTTGGCCTGCGATCACGTGCGGATGATTGAATGGCGGAATGATTTCCAGGCCGCGCTCAGTCGCGATTTTTTGCGCGACGATTTCGCGTTGCTCCTTGCCAAAAACATACAGAACCACTTCGGCGCCGTAACCGCGCGTCGCCGCGAGCTTGATCGCGGGCGCGTCGTTCGGCATCACGATCGTGGCTTTGATCCCGAGCAATTGTCCCGCGAGCGCGACGGCTTGCGCGTGATTGCCGGATGAATAGGCGATTACGCCGCGCCTTTTTTGTTCGTCGCTGAGTTGTGAGAGCGCGTTATAGGCGCCGCGAAATTTGAACGCACCGATGCGTTGAAAATTTTCGCATTTGAAAAATACTTGCGCGCCGGTTTGTTGGTTGACGGTGCGTGACGTGAGCACCGGCGTAGGGTGCGCAACGCCCGCAAGGCGCTGCGCCGCCGCCTCAACATCTTGATAGCTGGGGAGGGCGGCCACCACTGAGTTTACTTAATAGATTTCGGTTTTTTCTGCGCCGTCCGCTCGAAACGTTCTTGCTTACGACGATCGATAATATCGAATTCGATTTCCGCTTCGACCGCGGCGAGCGCATCTTTAAGTGTGTCTTCCGACACTTCGTTCAAACTTTCGCCAAGCAAATCCGCCGCGTCCCAGCAGCCGCGAGGCAAGGCATTGACGTCGACATTCGCGACAAACGCCGCCGCGGCACCAGCGATTTTCAACAAGCCGTCGCGTTCGCCCATCAACAGTTCCATTTCGCCGCGCAACATCGCGATCTCTTGCTCTTTCGCTTGTAATAGCATGGCTTTTCCTGACCTCTGAAAACGTTAAATTTTTTTCCCGATCTGGTATTCTAACGCAATGGCAAAACTTATTGATACGCGTAACACGCGGATTTTTTATGGGAGAGAAGTGTGAAGATTGCGGGCTTGTGTTTAGTGGGCATAATTGCGTTGAGCAGCGGATTTGCGATCGGCCACGGATTTCATGTGGACGCGAAAGAAGTGGCAGCGGCATTGGAAGTCGGTGCACAACCGACGTCTGCGTATCAGGCGGAAGTAAAACGCTTACGTGCCGAGAGTGAGCAACTGCATCGCGTCGGTAAGCATCATGAAGCCGAACGAGTGATCGAGCAGGCGGTGAAATTAGAATACAAGAAATAGAGTGTGGGGCGGGGCATCCCGCCGAACCGCGTCTCTCTTTCGCGTAGTCCCAACTAAGCGAAAGCGGGCGGGATCATATGAATCGAAGCCCTCTGTGCCCCGCTTCTAGCAAACGTTCACCGGTTCGAGAATTGTACTGCGGTATAGTATTGAAATGGCTCCCACGGTTGCACGCGATGGACAGTTCCGGTTATTTTTTTTCTCCCGTGAGCAAACGCGTAGCCACGTTCATATCGAGCACCCCGACGGCGAGGCAAAATCCCGGCTTATGCCTGCGGTAACGCTGGCGACATCCACCGGCCTTTCGCCGCGCCAATTGCGCGAAGCGCAGACGGTTGTCGAAGCGCATCTCAAGGAGATTCAAAATGCTTGGAATGATCACTTCGGTAGCTGAAGTTACCCACGTTTCGAAGCACGGCTTCTGGTTGTTGCTTGACACCGAAGAACTGCTAGTTTCCTTCGAACATTTTCCATGGTTCAAGAAGGCAACGATCGAACAACTCTCGGACGTCCAGTGGCCAACGCCGAACCACCTCTATTGGCCTCAACTCGATACCGATCTTTCAGTGGAATCCATTCGCGATCCCTTGGCGTTCCCCTTAATTTCTAAAACGGCTAGCCAGCAAATGTAGGGCGCAATAAGCAAAGCGCATTGCGCCGCATGTAAATAATTGAAGAGCGGGAGGCATGAATCGCATTCCCGAATACTAATAATCCAGAAACGCGATTTACTTCATCCGAGCTTTCGCGAAAAACAACGCAACAACAAAAACTACATCAACGGTTTCCAAGCAATACATTCTTGGTTTTGCTCGCCCAACCCTTGAATGCTAACTTTCATCTTATCTCCGACTTTAAGGAATACCGGATTCGGCTTCACACCCATGCCGACGCCGGGTGGTGTGCCGGTGGCGATGACGTCGCCCGGCATCAATGTCATAAACTTACTGACGTAACTGACGATGTGTTTGACGCCGAAGATCATTGTCTTCGTGCTGCCGTTTTGCCAGCGATGGCCGTTGACTTCCAAAAACATGCTGAGGTTTTGCGGGTCCGGCACTTCGTCTTTGGTGACGAGCCACGGGCCGATTGGCGCGAAAGTGTCGCAGCCTTTGCCTTTATCCCACGTGCCGCCGCGTTCGATTTGGAACTCGCGTTCCGATACGTCGTTGACGATGGTGTAACCGGCGACGTAATCCAATGCGGAATCCATCGGCACGTGCTGTGCGATACGACCGATGACAATGCCTAGCTCGACTTCCCAATCGGTCTTGACGGAATCGCGCGGAATCATTACCGGGTCGTTCGGGCCGTTGATCGCGGTGGTCGGCTTCATGAAAATGATGGGTTCTTTCGGCACCGGTAAGCCGGATTCTGCTGCGTGGTCGGAATAGTTCAATCCGATGCAAATCACTTTGCCGATGTGCGCGACCGGCGCGGAAATGCGCGGATTGCCTTCGACCAACGGCAGCGTCTCGGGATTAATATTTTTCAGCGTTTGTTGGCCCATCACGGAAATGACGTCGGGATACAGATCCGATGTGACTTTCGACAGATCGCGGATTTTGCCGGCGCTGTCGAGCATGCCGGGTTTTTCGCCGCCGAGCGGGCCGTAGCGTAGTAGTTTCATGATTGTCCTCTCTTGAAAATGTGATTCGAAAATTAATTGCGATGTGTCATTCCCGCGAAGGCGGGAATCCAGTGTCTTTGTCTTTAACCAAGGCTAAATGGATTCCCGCCTGCGCGGGAATGACACATCGGTGTAGTTCAGTTATGTGGTCATGCCGCCGTCGACGATGAACGCTTGCCCAGTGGCGAATTTCGATTCGTCCGACGCGAGATAAACGGCGAGCGCGGCGATTTCTTCCGCCGTACCGAGTCGCCCCATCGGCTGCCGTGCGATGAAATCTTTACGTGCTTGCACGGGATCGGGCAAGGCATTGATGCGCTCTTGCAGCGAGGGCGATTCGACTGTGCCGGGGCAAATCGCGTTGCAACGAATGCTTTTACCGACGTAGTCCGCTGCAACGGCTTTGGTCAATCCGATGACCGCTGCTTTGCTTGCGCCATACACAAAGCGGTTCGGCACGCCTTTCACGTTCGATGCGACCGATGCGATGTTGACGACGCTGCCGCCGCCGTTTTCCAGCATCGCGGGCAAAAATGCTTTGATGGTGAAAAACATCGAACGCACATTGAGATTAAAGCTGAAATCCCAATCTTTCTGTTCGCAATGCAAAATGTCGCCGTGATGGACGAAACCCGCGCAGTTAAATAGCACGTCGATTTTTCCGATGGATTTTGCGGCGACGATGACTTCGCCTTCCTGCATGACGTCGAGTTTGCGAACTTTAATGCCTGGCGTTGCGGTGAGCTCGGCGAGTTTGTCTGGGTTTAAGTCTGTCGCCCATACCGTTGCGCCCTCGTGTGCGAAGGCGAGCGCGGTAGCCCGCCCAATGCCCTGTGCCGCCGCCGTCACCACGGCGATTTTCCCGGTCAACCTGCCTGACATTTTTCCTCCGATTGAGCACGAATGGCGAAGAGGCCGCCAAATTTTTCTATCTCGCATTATAATCGATCAGCAATGTGTTGGTCAGTTTTCAACTGTGCCGTGCTGGGAGCCGCGCAGCGCTTAGTGTTACAAGCAGATATGCCTGAGAGGCAAGCAGGGAGCGCCTTGCGGCGTATCGATTAAAAAAACGTGGAGTGAAGTAATGGCAACGAGCAGTAGTCATTTCGGCCCAAAGCTATTCAGATTTTTGCGCGACTTGGCGGCGAACAATAACAAAGCATGGTTCCAAGAAAATAAACCGCGCTACGAGGACGACGTTAAGGAACCGTTGTTAAATTTCATTTCCGATTTCGCCGATCACTTGGAAAAGATCACCGAGCAATTTAATTCCGACCCGCGTCCAAACGGCGGCTCGATGTTTCGCATTTATCGCGACGCGCGTTTCGCAAAAGATAAGGAGCCCTACAAAACTCACGCGGCAGCGCACTTTCGCCATCGAGTCGGAAAAGACGTTCACGCGCCGGGGTTTTATTTGCATCTCGAGCCGGGTAATTGCTTCATGGGCGGCGGCATTTGGCACCCCGATCCGCCGGCGCTACGCAAGATTCGCGATGCCATTGTTGCGAAGCGGGACGATTGGAAGAAGGTTCTGAAATCCGGACTCGTGATCGAAGGCGACACGCTGACGCGCGCGCCGCAAGGCTATCGCGCCGATCATCCGTTTGTTGACGATTTAAAGCGCAAAGATTTTTTTACATCGATTGCGTTCAGCGATAAAGAAGCGTGCTCGGCGGACTTCATCAAACGCTACGCAGACGCGTGTAAAAAAACGGTGCCGCTGATGAAGTTCTTAACGCACGCCATTGAGTTACCATTCTAGAATTCACGACATAACAATTGACATCCGAGGAGACAACATGAAATCTGCAAAATATCTTGGTCTGATTTGGCTGGTGCTGGCGAGCTTCGTTTGCGCGGCGCCTTTGCCCGAAGCGGCGCCCGATTCCGTCGGCATGTCGAGCGAACGCCTGAAGCGCTTGGATGCGACGTTCCAAAAAATTATCGATGACAAAGAATTGCCCGGTGTGACGGTGATGATCGCGCGCAAAGGTAAATTGGTATATCAAAAGAGCTTCGGTTTTCAAGATCGCGAGAAGTCGACGCCGATGGCGAACGATTCTATTTTCCGCATTTATTCGATGACCAAACCGATCGTTAGCGTTGCGGCGATGATGCTGGTGGAAGAAGGTAAGTTGAATTTGGCAGAGCCGATTTCTAAATACATTCCGGAATTTAAAGACATGAAAGTCGGCATCGATTCCGTCGACGCCAACGGAACTGCATCGTTTACGACTGTTCCAGCGAAGCGCCAGATTACGGTGCAAGATTTGTTGCGTCACACCTCAGGGCTCACTTACGGCGCACCGCTGAACGACAAGACCACCGTGCAGAAGATGTACAAGGAGGCCGGGATAAGTTTAACGGCGAAATCCTTGGACGATTTTGTGAAAGCGCTGGCAAAACTGCCGCTACAGTGGGAGCCGGGAACGACTTACGAATATAGTTATTCCACCGATGTGCTCGGTCGTGTGGTCGAAGTCGCGAGCGGAAAAAATCTGGATGAATTTTTGCGCGAGCGAATTTTAGGGCCGCTGAAGATGAACGATACGGCGTTCATTTTGCCTGCCGAAAAATTGAGTCGCATGGCGGAGCCACAACCGAATCGCGAAACCGGCGCGAAGCAAGTATTACTCGATTTTACCAAGCCGACGGGGTTTTTCGCCGGCGGTCATGGATTGGCTTCCACGGCGGGCGACTATGTTCGCTTTTGCCAAATGATGCTCAATGCCGGTGAGCTGGAAGGCGCGCGGATATTGGGCCCCAGGACGGTTGCCTATATGGCGTCAAACCACGTCGGGCCGAACATCGGCGTGGGCACCGTGTGGAATCCGGGCGAAGGCTATGGTTTCGGATTAGGCTTTGCCGTGCGTAAAGAAAACGGCCTAGCGCCATGGCTCGGCTCGATCGGCGACTATTATTGGGGCGGCTATGCCGGTACTTATTTTTGGATTGATCCGAAAGAGCAATTAACGGTGACCTACATGTCGCAGGAAATTAATCGCCGCAATCACTATCGGATTTTGCTGCGGGATTTGGTTTATCAGTCGCTGATGGATTAATTGACGCTGTGCGATGGAGTTACCGCCTGCCCCTCACCCTAGCCCTCCCCGTAAACGGGGCGAGGGGACTAAACTCCCTCTCCTGCGCGCGGGAGGAGGTTGGGGTGAGGGCGGGCGCAGGGGATACTAAAAGTGTTCTAAATTTGCACGGCAATTAGTTAGGAGAACGCCATGGCGCTCGACGCATTGTTGGCTTCACTGCACCACATCTGCGTATTCGGACTATTCGTGATTCTCGCCGCTGAGATGACGTTGGTGCGTCCTGGAATCTCCGCGGAGACGGTGAGGCGAGTCGTTCGCATAGACGGCATGTACGGCCTTCTCGCCGGTCTCGCACTTGTGGCAGGCGGGCTGCGCGTTTTTTACGGTGCGAAAGCCGCCGAGTTTTACACGCATAACCCAGTGTTTTGGATCAAGCTCGGATTATTTCTCGTGATCGGTTTGCTGTCGATCCTGCCGACGCTAAATTACTTTCGCTGGCGTAAAGCATTGCGCGACAATCCGAATGCCTTACCCGACATTACAGCGATTCAGGCCACCCGCAAGTTCATTCATATCGAATTAGCATTGCTATTTTTACTTCCGATCCTCGCAGCCTTAATGGCGCGAGGCATCGGAATGGTGGCATAGCGCTTCGATTAGAAAGTCAGTCCTTCAACACGAAAGTTATTTTCATTGATACGCGGTATTCGCTGATTTTTCCCTTGGCGTCGACCACCACTTTTTGATCCTGGATCCACGCGCCTTGAACATTCTTCAGGGTTTTCGCGGCGCGCGCGATGCCGATGTTGACTGCATCGTCAAAACTTTTTTTCGAGGACGCGGTGATTTCAGTGACTCGTGCAACGGACATGATCGTTCCTTTCATTGAGGTTAAACAAGACTACCAACAAACATTTTAGGCACGAACCCGCGTCGACGCCGGATCGTACAGAGGCTTGAACTGCAACGCCGCCGCGACGCGTTCGCTCGCGACTTCTAATTCGTAGGCACCCGATTTTAGCCATTCGACGCTCACGCCTTCCGGGCGACGCACGTAACCGTAACCGATGTTCTTCTTCACAGTGTACCCCCAGCCTGCGCTGGAAAGCCAGCCGATGCGTTCACCATTGCGATAGATTGTTTCGCGACCGAGCAACACAATTTTCGAATCGTCTACGGTGAAACATATGAGGCGCTTTTTTAGTGCGTCACCCTGTTGCGCACTTAACGCCTCGCGACC
>JANOLP010000034.1:0-4099 GCA_031419835.1 Pseudomonadota bacterium
CGCGACAATGCTTGCGAATGGGGAAGTGAATCGCCAGTATCGCGATCATCGTTTGGAGTGGATGATCGCCGCCGGTGGCCTTGAGATTGTGCGCGAAGGAATTGAAAAAGGCACGATTCGGTTTAGTCGGTTGCCGGAATAATTGTTAGGGTGGGCAAGTGCCCATGCTGCAGGCGCAAATCGGAGTCAGCGTGGGCAAACGATAATACCGTTTGCCCACCCTAGTGTGCCCGGCATGGGCAAGTTCAACAAATAATCGTCGGCTAAGTCCGACAGGCTGCCAGGCCACCCTGTGTTGGCTTACCGACCCGCAATGTCATCGCGAGCAAAGTGCGGCGATCTCGTTTTAGGCTTTTTGAGTCCGAACGACACTGGGTCCGCGCCTTCGCGGGGACGACGAACTTGAATGGATTCCCGCCTTCGCAGAAATTAGGCGACCGCGTTAATCGAGAATACCTCTAGCTCCCCCAAGCTCGCAATGACAGGTTGACTTCGGTCTAATTGTCAATACAATGTCAGTACATTAACAGTATTTGCGAGAAACATCATGGCGAGAGACACCACGGTTCAATTCCGGATTGATTCCACGATAAAGGAACAGGCGTTTGCCGTTTTTCAAGAAATGGGGATAAGCCCTTCCGAAGCTGTGCGGGTTTTTTTTAAACAGGTTCAGAAAACCCGGACGATTCCTTTTGTCGTCGGCGCCGATGCGGAATCTGCCGGAGAGGTTGAAGACGGCTACACGGTATGGCTCAAAACCAGGCTGGCGGCCACGATCAAACAACTCGATAGCGGAGTAATGGTGAGCTATCCAAGCGCTGAGGCGAAAAAGCTTCTCAAAAAACGTCTTGCAGAGCGTCGAGGTGATCGCGCTACACAAAGTAAAAAATCTCGCTAATTTATGGCGATTCGGTGGTCAGACTTCGCTCTGCGAAGTCTCGAAGAAATCATCAGGTACTACGAAACCGAAGCGGGCCTTGCGGTTGCGGATGCGGTTGAGAAGCGCATCTTTGATCAAATAGAAAAGCTTGATCGATTTCCCATGAGTATTGCTGAGAATGATATTTTTCCGGGCGCTCGTAAGCTCGTTTTTACCAATCTGCCCTATGTCGTATCCATTCGATTGATCAGCGCGAACACACGGGAACTGGTCGATATTGTTCACACTTCGCGCAAGCTTCCAAAAAATTCGTAACGATTTTCCTGATAGTTGAAATAGCCGTTTCTTCATATTCACTTTATATTCTCGTGAAAATGGGGATCGCTTTCGCCGCCATAAGTTGGTCCCTGCCGTCGCGGGGACGACCAACGTAAAGCGTGCCAAATGGATTCCCGCTTTTACGGGAATGACAACGGTGGGTTTCGCCGATTTTGGCGGGAATCAACCGAGCCTTGAATACGTATAGCTACGCCTGCAACAAAAACACGGTTGGGCGCTTATCCAAATTCGGCAATTGCTTTCGCCATTCGCCGATGCTGCGGGTGGCGATCAGTTCATTTTCGCCGGTCACGTCCGCCGCGATGCAGAGCAGGGTTTGACTACTACAGGTCGCCATCAGGGCATCGATCATCGCGGTGTTTCGATAAGGCGTTTCGATGAATAGTTGCGTTTCGCGAGCACGCTTTGAGTTTTGCTCCAGTGCGGCGATTGCTTTTGCGCGTTCGATTCGTTCCACCGGCAAATAGCCGTGAAAGCGAAAGCGTTGACCGTTGAGCCCGCTTGCCATCAGCGCCATCAAGATCGATGATGGCCCTACCAATGGCGCGACGCGGATGCCCAAACGGTGTGCCTCGCGAACCAGATTCGCACCCGGATCGGCGACGCCGGGGCAGCCGGCGTCCGACATCAGGCCGATATTTTTTCCTTCCATTAACGGCGTGAGGTAGGCGGTCAGCGCTTTGCGGCCGTCGACGTCTTTCAACTCGATGATCGTCAATTGCCGCATCTCGATCGGATGTTCAAACCATTTCAACCAGTGCCGCGCGGCTTTTGCGTTTTCGACGACGAAAATCGTAATCCCAGCAACGAGTAGTTTGATGCTCTGCGATACGTGCGCAACGGGAAGGTTGCCGGAAAGCGGAACGGGGATGAGGTAAAGCGTGCCGTTATTCATTCGATGCCCGAATTGAGTGCTCGAATTGGTCGGGCGCACCATGGCGGTGCGGCAAAAAGCACTTGTTTGACGAGGCTACTATTTTGGTGCATTCCTTGGAGAGCCGCATGGATATTGGCTCTACAGGCCTTTTCGGTTGGACTATAAGAGTTGGCATGGCGCGTGCAATAGAAAATTATGATCGAAGTTAGATCATTTTAAATCCATTTATAACTTTTCTAGGAGATTTGGAATGAAGCGTCGTAATTTTCTAACAATGACTGTCCTCGCGGCATCGCTGGCATTCGCCGGTGCGGCGCGTGCGGCCGATACCATTAAGGTCGGCGTGTTGCATTCGTTGTCCGGCACCATGGCCATCAGCGAAACCGTATTAAAAGATGTAGCGCTTATGGCGTTCGACGAAATCAACGCAGCCGGTGGCGTATTGGGTAAGAAGATCGAGCCGGTGGTAGTCGATCCCGCATCCAACTGGCCGTTGTTCGCGGAGAAAGCACGGCAATTGTTGACGCAAGATAAAGTCGCCGCGGTGTTTGGTTGCTGGACGTCGGTGTCACGTAAATCTGTGTTGCCGGTATTCGAAGAGTTGAACGGCTTGTTGTTCTACCCCGTTCAGTATGAAGGTGAAGAATTGTCGAAGAACGTGTTCTACACCGGCGCTGCGCCGAATCAGCAAGCTATTCCGGCCGTCGAATATTTGATGAGCAAAGATGGCGGCGGCGCCAAGCGTTGGTTCTTACTCGGTACCGACTATGTTTATCCTCGCACCACGAATAAAATTCTTCGCGCGTTCTTGAAGTCCAAGGGCGTTGACGAGAAAGACATCGAGGAAATCTATACACCGTTCGGCCATAGCGATTATCAAACCATCGTGGGTAATATCAAGAAGTTTTCCGCTGGTGGCAAGACGGCCGTTGTGTCAACGATTAATGGCGATTCCAATGTACCGTTCTACAAGGAACTGGGCAACCAAGGATTGAAGGCAACTGACGTTCCTGTTGTGGCGTTCTCAGTCGGCGAAGAAGAGCTGCGCGGTGTCGATACCAAGCCGTTGGTCGGCCATTTGGCTGCATGGAACTACTTCATGTCGATGAAAAATCCTTCCAATGATGCGTTCAAAAAGAAATGGGCTGCCTATGCGAAAGCAAAGGGTCTATCCAGTGCTGGCAAACCACTGACCAATGATCCGATGGACGCAACTTACATCGGCATCCATATGTGGAAACAAGCGGTCGAGAAAGCCAAGACCACGGATGTGGACAAGGTGATCGTCGCAATGGCCGGCCAGACCTTCAAAGCGCCGTCGGGTTTCGTCGCCAAGATGGATGAGAAAAATCATCACTTGCACAAGCCTGTATTGATTGGCGAGATTAAGGCGGATGGCCAGTTTAGCGTGGTATGGAAAACGGCGGGCCCGGTACGCGCCAATCCGTGGAGTCCGTTCATTGCCGGTAACGAAAAGAAGACAGACGAACCGGTCATGGCCGGCAAGTAAGTTTTAGCTTGGGGCCGGCACTGCGCCGGCCCCATTTCAACCACACAAAAAAAACAAATCAGGGATGTCAGTGAAAAACTTTCGATGGTGGCTGGGATTGCTGTTTTTTCTGCCCATGAGCGTTTTGGCGCTCGACACCGAATTACTCAAAGGCCTCGCCGCAGAGGAAAATGATGAGAAAATTGCTGCGATTAGCAAGCTCACGGAACTTGGCGACGTGGGAGCAATTGCACCGCTGCAAGCGCTTTTTGACGGCTCGTTGTACGTATCGTCGCAAGGCACGCTAATCATCGTTAGCGACGACAACGCGCTCGACGTCATCAGTGCTAAACCGATTGCCCCCACACCCGAAGACATTACCTCGATCGATATCAATAATCGTGTTCGGCGTGAGCTGAGTAGCGCATTGGCCGCGCTCAAACTTGCGGCGCCGGAACGCGCGGTTCGGCTGTCGTCGGCCAAACAATTACAAAGCGATGCCGACGAAGGATCG
>JANOLP010000035.1:0-4158 GCA_031419835.1 Pseudomonadota bacterium
GGTGTGCGGCTGGCCAGACTCGCCAACAATGACCCAAGTTGTCTCCTAAACAGCGCGTCTTCTTGACCCGGCGGCCGATCGATATCGATAACAAGGATTTCTTTTCTCAAGCCGGCCGTAACCGGCGGCGACAACTTGGAAAACAGCAAAACATCTGCCTCACGCCAGATCGGCGCCAGCAACGCCAGCAGCGCCAGTCCGATCGCGTAGAGCAGCGCCAACCGCAAGCCGTGAGCGGTGGATAGGCGCTTATACAACGAAGTGATATTCATTGCGAACGGCCGGTTTTGGCCTGGCCAAAACTGCACAATGAGGATGAACCGGCAATACGGTCGTCCCGCCCTTTTCTAAAGTGAAGCCAGGAGGGATTTCGCGGCGCTGGCCACACGATAGGCGCGCGGAAATCCCCCTCAATTCCCCTTTAGGAAAGGGGGAAGTAATGCGCCAATCCCATTTGGATAGGTCGGGCTCATGGAAAACGATGCGGGTTAATTCGGCGCTGAACATGTAAGCGGCTCACCGCGCACTTTTTGTAGCTGCGCAAGCGCTTGGCTGATTTCCACCGACTCGCTTGTGCGACCCTGCGCGGCCAGGATGGCGCCGCTCAGTCGTAGCGCCTCTTCGAGTTGAGGATGATGGGATTTTCCGTACACTTTCCTTAGAATCCGCGCGGCGTGCATGCTGTCGTCGAGTGCTCCAGCTTGGTTACCCAAGGCGTTTTGCGCGCGCGCGATTCCCAGCAGACTTTCCGCGACAAGCGGGTGCGAGTCGCCGTATAACCTACGCCGGATGTCGGCGGCTTGTCGATAAGCGCGTTCCGCGTCCCCATGGCGGCCGACACGCTCCATCGCTTCGCCAAGATGCTGCAAAACGAATGTCACATAGCGATTTTCGCCGTTGCCGATCATACGTCGCCACATGGCTAACGCGTGCTCGAGCAGTTCCATGCTCTTCTTTACTTCGTTGTTGCGCGAATAAGTGAGGCCGAATTCTTCTTCGACATTCGCCACGGCGGGGTGATCGTTTGTTCCGAGAACTTGTTGGTACTGCGCGTAGGCGCGTTGCATATAGCGAATCGCTTCGGGCAAGTCGCCTTGCTCGCGCAATATGATGCCGGTCGCGAGATCGCTGTTTGCAAGTTCGACCGCCACTTCGGGCGTCAATCGCAGCTCGCGAAGGAGTTTGCGGGCGTCATCGATCAAGGGCAGCGCAGCGGAAAAACGTGCCGTCTCGCCATGCACGGTGGCTAAGGTCAACGCCAGCTTTGCGCTAGTAATTTTAGAGTCGTAATCCTGCGTCTGCAGGCGGCGCTGGATTTCGCGCGCTTCCTCCAAAGCACGAAGGGCTTCGCAATAGTTTCCAAGCGCACGATTGAGAATCGCCAAATTGTTCAGGCTCTGGGCTATTTCGACATGAATCGGATCGTACAGACTGCGGCGCAATTTCAGCGCTTGGTTATGATGTGCCAATGATTCTGACAGGGCGCTCAACTCCTGGGCGACTACACCGAGATTGTTCAACGCCCAAGCCTCGGCCTTGCGATCGCGATTCGCCCGAGCGGCGTTTAGTACAAGTTCAAACTTCTGCTTTGCCCCTTTGGCGTCGCCCTGCAGCAAAAAGGTTTTCCCCAAGCTCAGGGCGGAGCTCACCACGGCCGCTGCGGAGTTTGAATTAAGCGAAGCACCGAGTTCCTTTTCAAAATACTTGCGTGTATCTGAAAGGCTGCGAAATTCCTTGACGATTTCTTTTTTGTCGAGCCGATACGATGCCTCGGCCCGACCACCGGCAGAAAGTGACTCTTCATTCACCGTCTGAATCAATTCCCCGGGCCGATTGCGAACGCTTACATAAACATCACGCGAAATCGATACGGTGCCCTGTTCCACGACGTAGGTAATTTGTTCTTGGTTGGAGCGCACCCAAAACTTGGTCCCGCGCACCGACGCAACGCTGCTCTTACACGACACGTTGAAGAACTTAAGCAGCTTACGCACGTCGAACAAACTTTCCCCGCACGCTGAATAGCTTTCGCCCGTCGTCAACTCCAACACGACGAAGCGTGTGTGGGGAAACAACGTCACCTGGTTTCCGTTTGGAGAACGCAAGTGAACCCGCGTCAATGCCGGAATTTCTAAGCGAATGCCTTTGATCAGTGCCTGGGATACGGAAATAGCGGCGCGTTTATCCTCGTCAAAGCGTATTCCTATGATTACTACGCCCTCGGCACGCTGAACTTTGCGACCCTGTACTTCGATCCACTCTACCGTCATTGCATCTTGCGCCAGTGCCGACTGCGCTCGGCCAAGCAGTAGACTGAACGCAAGAAACAGGCAGGCGAGCGCACAACGAGAAAAATGCCGAGCGCCGTCGCGCCGAACCGCGACGGCTTCCTCCGTTGCGATCACCGTTCCCGACTGCTAGTCGACGAAAGAAGGCGCAATACTATGGGCCGTAACGGCGCCGCCACAGGCGCCAAAGGAACGCCAGCAGAATCAGTCCCGGCAACGTCGGCTCATAAGACGAATTGACTGAAGCGGTACACCCCCCGCCACCACCGCCGCCTCCGCCGCCACCGCTGACCGAGGGACTCACGCCAAAATCGGGGAACACACCATATTCAGGGTTCGCCCCATCATTGAAGAACCCGAAGATCTTATAATCCCCAGGTGACGGAAATGTGATGGAGACTTTATATGTGACGCCCGGGGCCCCATTGGCAATCACTACTGCATTGGAATTGGCTAGTACCTGATTCCCTAGCGGATCCCTCGCTTCTAACCGAAGTGTACCGCCTATAATGCCACCGGCGGGATCGATACACGTGAGGGCGCCAGCTATGTCTACTGCTGTCCCTGCTTTTATTGGCGATGGCGTTATCGTCGGAACAATTGCCGGATCCCATTGCACTGTTAGACATGCCGCCAGCGCATGCACCCTCCCATCGTTGAGCGGCATCACCTGAAAATCGACCTCCGCGCCTCGGCTAGAGGCGACGATCGCTAGCGCCGGATCGGCGACCTTAATGATCACCGAACCGGAAGCAGACGCCGTCAGTTTGGTCGGATTGCGCCCTTGCTGCGGCAGCGGAAATTCTTCAATTTTGTCATTGCCGCGCAGGCGAGCCAATTTGCTGTCAATCTGTTCAGTAATCCACAGCGAGCCATCCGGCGCCGTCGCAACATCCAACGGACCGCTGTTTGCCGATGGCAGTGAAATCTCCGCAACAATGCCACTGGCGGGATCGATTCGCCCGAGTTTTCCTGATCGAAACTGCGCGAACCAAATCGCCCCATCGGAGGTAATGGCTATTCCGGCGGGGCCGGAATTTGGGCTTGGCACATCAAATACTCGCGCCGTAACGCCGGGAACAATCTGAACCACGCGGTTAAGGTCGAATTGAGTAATCCAAACGCTGCCGTCCGCGGCGGCAACGGCACCGCTATAGGAGCCGGCTGCAGGGGCTGCGATTTCTTTGGGCGGCGCGATTGCCTTGGGCGCGGCGTGCCCAATTGCCGAGTAAACGAAAAAGAGAACGAATACTGCCGCAAGGCTGCGCACCAATCTGGTCGAAACGGATGCTGATAAGGATTCCATGAAATTTCTCCTTTCTCTTCGTGTCCCTTTTGCTTCTGGTGGCTGGCAACGAACAGAATGTCATCCGACGTTATAGTTACTGAAACCAAAACTTCACTTAGCTCAACTAAGGTTTCTTGATTATCCTCATTCCCGACTACGTTAGCAATATGTCGAAAAGCTTAGTTCAAAAGTAGTAGAACCGAATTCCTCCTTGCGGCCTTGGGTGGCCGGACGAAAAAAACGCATTTTGTCCCGTTAATTACGCAACACTACACTAAGCGCTGCTTCTGCAACAGATTTTCCATGTCTTCGGCTGGCATGGGCCGGCCGGACAGATATCCCTGACCCCACTGACAACCGTAGGCGAGCAGGTGCTCGGCCTAGGAATTTTCTTCGATCCCTTCGGCCGTCAGTTCGACCTCCATGCTGCGCGCCCTAGCGGTGTTGGTTGAAATTGACGAAGGTGCCGACCGCATCGACTTGGGCGGCACGATTTGCGTCGCAATCGCGAGCCACAACGAAGTCGTTACGCGCCACAGCCGCATGCTCGGCGGGCGCGACGGGTGCGGTGGAAATGGCGCT
>JANOLP010000036.1:0-9604 GCA_031419835.1 Pseudomonadota bacterium
TTTGGTTGATTGGGCATCGGGAATATAATACGGCCTTGAATTTCGTCGGCGGAACTTGCCACGCATCTTATCACTCAAAGCAAGAATCATTAGGTCACTACACCGTAGGAAACAATACGGTGCAAAAACATGAATCCCGATCTCGCTCTCCTACAGCCGTACCCGTTTGAAAAACTCCGCGGTCTGTTTAAAGACACTACCGCCAATTCGTCGCTTAGCCCGATTTTGCTATCAATTGGCGAGCCGAAACACCCGACACCGCCATTCATCACCGATGCACTGGTTGATAACTTAGGCGGCTTGGCGCGCTATCCGCTCACCCTTGGCAGCGATTCGTTGCGTGCGACCATCGCCGCCTGGCTAAAGCGTCGCTACGGACTGAGTCAGCTGGACGGCAACACGCAAGTGTTACCGACATTAGGCAGCCGCGAAGCGATATTCGCACTTGCGCAGACCTCGGTCGACCGTACAAAACCGAATGCGACCGTCGTCTGTCCCAATCCGTTCTACCAAATTTACGAAGGTGCGACGCTGCTTGCTGGCGCACAACCGTATTTCATCAATACCGTCGCAAGCAACAATTTCCGTTTCGACGCCGCGAGTGTTCCCGATGATGTTTGGGCGCACACCCAGTTAGTCTACCCTTGCTCGCCATCCAATCCGACGGGCAAAGTGATGTCGATCGACGAATGGGAACAACTGTTCAATCGCTCGGAAAAATACGGCTTCACGATTGTGTCTGATGAGTGCTACTCAGAAATTTATCTCGACAACGCCAACCCGCCACTGGGTGCGCTGGAAGCCGCGCAGCAGCTTGGCCTGAGCGACTATGCGCGCCTGGTGGTGATGGGCAGTTTATCAAAGCGCTCTAACGTACCGGGCATGCGCTCCGGTTACGCGGCGGGTGACGCGAACATTCTGAAGAAATTCACGCTGTATCGCACCTACCATGGCAGCGCGATGAGTCCCGCAGTGCAAGCAGCGAGCGAAGTTGCCTGGAAAGACGAAGCGCACGTGATCGAAAATCGCCGCTTGTATCGCGAAAAGTTTCGTGCGTTCTACGACATCGTCAATCCGGTATTGCCGCTTGCCATGCCAGATGCGGCATTTTATTTTTGGGTAAAAACGCCGATCGCCGATACCGAATTTGCGCGGCGTTTATATCAAGATCAAAACGTCACCGTGCTTGCCGGCAGTTATCTCGGCCGCAATGCGCATGGCATCAACCCCGGTGAAAACTATGTCAGGATGGCGATGGTGTCGCCGCTAACCGAATGCATCGATGCAGCCCATCGCATCGCTAAATTTGTCAAAACGCTTTAAGGGAGAAATATGAGTCTGCAGCAAATTATCGACGCCGCGTGGGAGCGGCGCACTGAGTTTTCGCCCACGTCCGCACCGGCCGATGTTAAAACCGCCGTCGCAGAAACCTTGAACAATCTCGACAGCGGCAGCATCCGCGTCGCAGAAAAAATCAGCGGCGAATGGATCACCCATCAATGGATCAAAAAGGCCGTGCTGCTGTCGTTTCGCTTAAAAGACAACGACATCATGGACGGCGGTAACACCCACTACTTCGATAAAGTCGATTCTAAATTCGCCAACTACACCGCGCAAGATTTCCAAAAAGGCGGTTACCGCGTCGTGCCGCCGGCCATCGCGCGCAAAGGTTCGTTCATCGCTAGGAACGCCGTGTTAATGCCCTCCTATGTCAACATCGGCGCCTACGTCGATGAAGGCACCATGGTCGACACCTGGGCCACCGTCGGTTCCTGCGCCCAGATCGGCAAAAATGTCCACCTCAGTGGCGGCGTCGGCATCGGCGGCGTGCTCGAGCCAGTGCAAGCCAATCCCACCATTATCGAAGACAATTGCTTCATCGGCGCGCGCTCGGAAGTCGTCGAAGGCGTCATCGTCGGTGAAGGATCGGTGATTTCCATGGGTGTTTACCTCGGGCAAAGTACGAAAATTTACAACCGCGAAAGCGGCGAAGTCAGCTACGGAAAAATTCCGCCGGGCTCCGTTGTGGTGTCGGGTAACTTGCCGTCGAGCGACGGGAAATATAGTCTGTATTGCGCGGTGATCGTAAAACAAGTCGACGCGAAAACCCGCGCGAAGACGAGTATTAACGAATTGTTACGCGGGGATTAAAAGGTAGGGTGCATTCATGCACCGTTCAACATCTCGGTGCATAAATGCACCCTACCCCACCACGACACTTATCCTGCTTGCCTCCTGGCATGGCATGCCCAAAGAGGCAGTATTCATGCGCCTCTGCGGCGCGCCTCATTTGTAGTTGAATCGCAATGAATACTTACGCCAGTTTTGCCGAACGGTTTCTGCAGTCACCCAGTCGCGTATTTCTATCAGCCGATTCTGGTGAAAGTTTTTCCTACGCCGACGTCGAACGTGAAACCGCGCGCTACTCGAATTTCCTGATTGATCTCGGATTAAGAGCGGGCGATCGCGTCGCGGCTCAAGTCGAAAAATCGCCGCAAGCGATTCTGATTTATCTTGCCTGCCTGCGCGCAGGCTTATGTTATCTGCCGCTTAACAACGCCTACCAACAAGGCGAAATTCGATACTTCTTAAACGACGCAGAGCCGGCCGTTGCGATTTGTTCGCCGCAAAATCTCCCGTGGTTTTCGGCGTTGTGTGCCGAAGCAAAAGTGCCGCATACGTTTACGCTCGATCAAAACGGCAATGGCTCGTTTGCGGACGCAGCGCGATCTTCATCGACAGTTTTTGTCACCGCAACGTCAAACCCCGATGACCTCGCCGTAATCATCTACACCTCCGGCACCACGGGCCGTTCCAAAGGCGCGATGGTGACCCACAGCAATCTCACGTCAAACGCGCAAGTATTGTGCGATGCCTGGAACATCACGGCGAACGACACCTTGATTCACGCTTTACCGATTTTCCATATTCACGGATTATTCGTCGCGCTCAATACGATTTTGTTGAGCGGCGCGAAATTAATCTTTCATCGTAAGTTCGATGCAACTGCCGTCATCGCCGCATTACCGAATGCGACCATGTTGATGGGCGTGCCAACGTTCTACACGCGCTTGCTTAGCGAGCCGACATTCACTCGCGATGCCTGCAAATCGATGCGCTTGTTCGTCTCGGGTTCCGCGCCCTTACTGCTCGATACGTTCAACGAATTCCGCGAACGTACCGGCCATACCATTCTCGAACGTTACGGCATGTCGGAAGCGGGCATGATTTGCTCCAATCCCTACGCCGGCGAACGCCGCGGTGGCACGGTCGGAAATCCCCTACCAGGTGTGTCGCTACGCATTGATGGCGGCGACACCGGTGGTATCGAAATCAAAGGCGCAAATGTCTTTTCCGGTTATTGGCGCATGCCGGCAAAGACCGCGGAGGAATTCACCGCCGATGGTTACTTCAAAACCGGCGACATCGGCGCTGTCGACGAGGCGGGTTACGTATCAATTGTAGGCCGCGCCAAAGATCTCATCATTAGCGGCGGTTTCAATGTATATCCAAAAGAAATCGAACTGGTGATCGATGTCATTCCGGGCGTGACCGAATCGGCAGTCATTGGATTGCCGCATCCGGATTTTGGCGAAGCCGTCACCGCCGTTATTGTTCGCGCGAAAGATGGCGCGACGTTAACGGAAGCCGACATCATCGTGAAAGTCAGATCTGAATTAGCCAATTTCAAAGTACCAAAGCGTGTTCACTTCGTCGACGAGTTACCGCGCAATACCATGGGCAAGGTACAGAAAAATATTCTGCGCGGCCGTTTCTCCAGTTAAAGCTTAGCTACGGTGTAAAGTAATAGCGCGTCACATGAAAGAAAATCGGTGCGGCGAAGCTAACGGAATCCATGCGATCCATGACGCCGCCGTGGCCCTCGATCATGGTGCCCCAATCTTTTGCGCCGAGGCTGCGTTTGATGGCGGAGAGTGCCAGGCCACCGAAGAATCCCATCAGCACGATGATCAATGCCATGCCTGCCGATTGCAACGGCGTGAATGGCGTGATCCACCACATCGCCGCGCCGATGGCGACGGCGCTGGCGCCGCCGCCGATGAATCCTTCGACGGTTTTCGAGGGGCTGACCACCGGCGCGATTTTGGTTTTGCCGAATAATTTGCCGAATACATATTGCATCACATCGCTCATCTGCACGATCAGCAACAAGTAAAACAACAGCAACACGTTCTGGCCGCTTTCGGAATAGCCGGGAACATCGAGCAGCAACAGCGCAGGCGCGTGGCTCACGCAGTAAACGGCGATCATCACGCCCCATTGAATTTTTGCGATGCGCGCAAGAAAATCTTCGACATCGCCCGCCAGCGCCGCGAATGCCGGCAGCAATAAAAATCCATAGACCGGAATGAAGATCGAGAACAGCGCGTACCAATCGATGCCGATCAAATAATATTGCAGCGGCACCAGCAAAAAAAACGACAGTGCGAGCGGATAATAATCGCCGGATTTCGTCGGCGTGAGCGTGATGAATTCGCGCAAAGCCAAAAACGAAATGATGCCGAACAAAACCAAGGTCGCATTTCTGCCGATGAAGAATGCGAGCACGAAAATCGCGATCATCGACCACCAGGCGCGGGTGCGTTGGTTGAGATTGTCGACAACAGTGCGGCTGCTGTCGGTGGTGGCGCGCATTTTCAACAACATGCCGATGACAGTTGCGATAAAAAGCAGCACGACAACGCCGCCGATCAGCCAATAAAATTTTGGTTGGACGTTCATGCGAGCGCCATGACTTCGCGTCGTGCCCGTTCTAAAAAATTTTCTTTCGATTCATTTTCGATGGTCGCGAGCGGCGCGCCGAAGCGCACCGTGCAAATGAGCGGTAACGGAAAAAATGTGCCCTTCGGCATCGATCGATGTAAATTTTCTAAGTACACGGGCACCAGCTCCACGTTGGGAAAGCGTTGCGATAAATGATACAAGCCGCTTTTAAATGGATCGGGCAAGGCTTGCGGTTTGCGCGTGCCTTCCGGAAAAATGATCAGCGATTGGCCGCTCGATAACACGTCGTACAGCGGTTGCAACGGATCGACGCTGCGGTCTTCTCGTGCTCGCTCGATCAGGACGACATTGAAACCTTTGCCCGAGACGTAGCGGTGAAACGCACTACCGCCCCAATAATCTTTCGCCGCGACCGGCCGCGTTTGCCGGCGCAGTTCCGGCGGCAGGGCGGACCACAACACCAGCGTATCCATATGGCTGGAGTGATTGGCGAAATAGATTCCCTGCGCGGCGCTCGGCGCCGAGCGCACCCAGCGCGGATAAGCGCCGACGAGTAGGCGGACTGAGCCGATTAGCAGTTCCGAGAGCCACATGATTTTAGAAAATTTCTCTCATTAAAATAAACGCTGCGCCCTCATGTCCCTAGGCCACCCCGCCCTACCCCTCCCACGAGTGGGAGAGGGGACAACTTTCCCTTCTCCCTCTGGGAGAAGGGTGGGGATGAGGGCATGCGCGGAATTTTTCATCTCACCTACTTATTAAGTTGCCCGGCAATCGCGGCGGTGCGCGTAACACAAGTCACAACCGAACCAAGCGCGATTACCCACGCTGCGATAATCAGCGTATAGCGTGTTGAAGAAAAATACCATTCAATCGCCCCGATCACGCAAGCAATCGTCATGACCGCCATGCGATGTTGCTTTGCCATCGGCCCACGAAAATCCTGCACGAGTCCGATGGCGCCGCCGAACACGCGCACATAAGCGGTGAGCGCCGCCGCGAGCGCACCGAACCAGCCGAGCCACGGCAATTCGACCGCATAACCTAGCGCGACGATTAACATCGAATCAGCAAGCCGATCGGGAAACTCGTTATACAACTGACCGACGCTGGATTTTTTTCCGCCTTCGATGGCCACCATGCCGTCGAGCAAATTACAAATGAGCCGCGCTTGGATCGCGATTGCGCAAACGATCATGCCAGCCGAGCTTTGCATAAGTAACAATGCCATAGCACCGAGGGCAGCGAAAAAAACGCTCGCTACAGAAATTTGATTCGGCGAAACGTGGTTGTGTGCCAGCCATTGCGCCATGCCCTGCGCCCACTTGGCGGAGCGCGCTTGAATCGGACGGCGATTTTCTTCACCGGAGGCCATGGACACGATTTCTTTGTATTATGTAGGGCGATTGTAAATTGCTTGGGGGTGTGCGGCAATGCGATTTAACTAGCCGAAATTCGCCTATCCACGAACCCTAACGGAAATGCCGCTTTTAACATGTCATCCTGAACCCTCCGCTACGCTCAAGGGTAAACTCCGTGAAGGATCTTTTTTTTCGGCGGTAAAAGCAGATCCTTCGCGTTGCTCAGGATGACAGTCTGATTCAAGTGGATTGCCAGAAGCCGCTCCCCGCTTGCCTCGTGGCATGGCATGCCTGAAGGCCGGCTTTCTGATTGGCTGTTGGCACGATCGAAGTTTTCGTCATTTCCTTTGTAAATGCATCGAAAATTCGTTGTACCATTTCAATCGGTCAAAAAGCATTCGCGAAATCTAACTTCGCTGGGGGGAAACTAATGAAAGAAACCAACGCCAATCTAATCGCGCATCTTGAAACGCAGGCAAAACAAATTCGCCGCAACATTTGGCGCGCGCTTCGCGCAGGCGGCAGCGGCCACGCGGGTGGTTCGAGTTCCGCTGCGGACATCTTGGCGGCGCTGTATTTTCATCGCTTGCGCATTCGTTCGGCAGAACCCAAATGGCCCGATCGCGATCGCTTCGTGCTTTCGAAAGGTCATGCGAACGCCGCGCTGGGCGCGGTTCTTGCGCAGGCGGGATTTATCGACGAAGCAGTGCTCGATCGTTTTTACGCATTCGAATCGCCGTTCGGCATGCATCCCGATATCAAAATGAATGGCGTCGAAATGTGTACCGGCGCACTCGGCCATGGACTCGCGATTGCCGTGGGCATGGCGCTCGGCGCGCGCATCCAGAAAAAAGATTTTCATACGTTTGTGATGATTGGCGATGGCGAATTGCACGAAGGATCGAATTGGGAAGCGGCGATGGCGGCATCGCACTATCGGCTCGCGAATCTCACCGTGATCGTCGACTACAACAAGATCGCGCAGAGTGGGCCGCTGAACGAGCTCATCGACATTCATCCGCTCGTCGATAAATGGCAGGCGTTCGGTTTTGAAGTAAAAGAAATCGACGGCCACAATATGACCGAAATAGTCGACACGTTCGACGCGTTGCCGCTCAACGCCGAGGGCCCGACAGCGATCATCGCTCACACGATCAAAGGCAAAGGCGTGAGCTTCGCCGAGAATACTTACGTGTGGCACAGCAACAATGTGAACGACGAAATTTATGCCAAAGCTATTGCGGAGTTGTCACCATGAATGCCATTACGAACGATTGGCGCGCGAAAGCCGCGAATCAAACACGACTCGCATTCGGACAAGCTTTGTTGGAACTCGGCGCGCGCGAACCGCGCACCGTCGTGCTCTCCGCCGACACGCAAGATTTGCTCGGCATCCGAACGTATATAGAACACTATCCCGAGCGCTTCTTGGAACTGGGCATCGCCGAGCAGAATACGATCGGTGTCGCGTCGGGACTCGCCACCACGGGCTTGCGTCCCTATGTGTGCGCTTACGCGCCCTTCATCACCGCGCGCAGCATGGAGCAAGTGCGTAACGACGTCGCCTATGCCAATCAACGCGTCGTGATCGGTGGCGGCGCGAGCGGCATTTCTCTTGGCGTTGCCGGTGGTACCCATCACGCGCTAGAAGACATCGCGCTGATGCGCAGCCTGCCGAACATGACGGTCATCGTTCCCGCCGACGCGGATGACGCCTATCGCGCCACGCTGGCGACGCTGGACATCGACGGCCCTGTGTACATGCGACTTGGTGGCCGCGTCGAAGAACCGCCGCACACTGGCGCCGACACGCCGTTCAAGTTAGGCCGCGCACTGGAGTTACGAACCGGAAATGACATCGCCATCATCGCCTGCGGCGCGATGGTGGACTTAGCCGTGAAGGCATCCGATCAATTGAAAAGCCAAGGCGTGAATGTGCGCGTGCTCAACATGCACACCATCAAACCGTTCGACCGCGACGCGGTACTCAAAGCCGCCGCCGAAACTCGCGGTATCGTCACTGCCGAGGAGCATCACTTAGTCGGTGGACTTGGCAGCGCGGTTGCCGATTTACTCGCCGTCGAACGGCCGACGCGCATGCGCATGATCGGTATGCCCGATGTGTTTGCGGTGGTGGGGCCGACTGTTAAAGTTCGGGAGAAATATGGGATGAGTGCGGAAGCGATTGTGACAGCGTGTCGGGAATTGCTGGAGAAGCGATAACCGACGGACCGTAGTAGTAATAAATTGTTAGAAAGACATTTGCGGCATATAATACAGACATATGTCCTTATGGAAAGAGTGAGATGGAATCGCAAATTTCGCTAAACCGCATGCTGGGCGGCAAAGCAACATTCAAGACGCCACCCAAAACACCAAACGACTGGCATGACTTATTGGAAAGCGGCCTTCCTCTCAACGCCCTGGAGAGCTTTAAGCAAGTTACTGCTCTGTCTGATGCGCAGGTGGCGACGCTTATCGGCATCAGCGGCAAGACATTGCAACGCGCACGCGGCACCGGCAAGCGGTTAGATCCCGTAACCAGCGATCGATTGTTTCGCACGGCGCGCATCGTTGCCTTGGCCGGTACCGTATTAGAAAGCAGCGAACGCGGCATTGCATGGCTCGGGCGTAGTCAAATCGGTTTAGGCGGCAAGGTTCCGTTTGCGCTGATGACGACCGAAGCGGGCTCCGATCAAGTCGAACAACTGCTGTTGCGGATTGAGCACGGTGTGTATTCTTGAGGCACGCTTTTCGCATCGTTAAGCACCGCCACGCGAAACACGCTTTCAACGGCGACGGCGCGCGACTTGCCGGCGGCCGCTGGAATAGCCCGGCGCAACGCGCAGTGTATCTTTCATCGACCTTGTCGTTGGCGGCACTGGAAACCTTCGTTCATTTGGGCGATGACGCGGCAAGATTGGAGTATGTTTATTTCGACGTCGAAATCCCAGCCTCGGTATCGATCCTATCACTTGCCCGTAAGCCGAAAGGCTGGCGCAACGAGCCGCCGACGGAGGCTTCAATGCGAGTGGGTAATCGATGGCTAGCGGGCAACAGTTCGGTGTTGTTAGAGGTTCCTTCGGCGATTATTCCATCGGAGACGAATTTGATTCTAAATCCCTTGCATCCCGATGCGTCAAAGTTAAAGATAGGGACAGCGCGCGTGTTTCAATTCGATCCGCGGATGTGGACGTAGCATTGAGTTTGTCGGTGAATCACCGTACTGATAAACCGCTTCGCCAAGGTTGCGCGAGCGAGATGAGCGTCGGGGAACGATGTCGCAATTATTGCCTGCGGCGCGATACCTGTCGCGGGACTGATGTCTTGAGAAACAGCGATGGCGGTTCCGCTTGAACTAATTATCAATCTTTGATAAATTAAGCAGGAAAGGAGACATCAACTATGCCTTCAAGTTATGCTATTGGTGAACATTTTGAGCACTTTATTCGAAACCAAGTGGATGGCGGGCGTTACGCAAGCGCCAGTGAAGTGGT
>JANOLP010000037.1:0-2352 GCA_031419835.1 Pseudomonadota bacterium
CCTGCGCCATCACGAATTGATTAAAATCAAAATCTCGGGTGATGATCGCGCGGCCCGCGAAAAGATGCTAACCGAAATATGCGACGAGCTTGCCGCCGCGCCGGTGCAAAATATCGGGAAAACGCTAATCGTTTATCGCGCAACAGAAGAACCGAAGATCGAATTGCCTGAATAAACATGCCTGGACAGCGCGGCCTAGGGCCAGAGGCCCATGGATATTGGCTTGCAGGCCATTTACCTCGTATCGCCGCGCTAATATTGCCTTGTGGCTCGATGCCTATCTTTATTTAGTCAACCAACAACAAACCGACGTGTCATTCCCGCGTAGGCGGGAATCCATAGGGCCGTCGCTCGCGCAGATTCAGTATGGATTCCCGCCTACGCGGGAATGACACGAGGCTAACTTAGATATACCTAACATCCAGAATCTCATACTCGCGCACGCCGCCCGGTGCCATCACTTCAACCACATCGCCGGCATATTTGCCGATCAGCGCGCGTGCCGTCGGCGAACTAATCGAAATTTTTCCATGCTTGATGTCCGCCTCGTCCTCACCAACGATCTGATAAGTCACGCTGACTTTGCCCGCAATATCTTGCAAATCAACAATGGATGCGAACACGCAACGGCCATCCGGATCGAGTAACGCGGGATCGATAATTTGCGCGTTCGACAACTTAGATTCCAATTCCTGAATGCGGCCCTCAATAAAACTTTGCCGTTCCTTCGCCGCCGCGTATTCCGCGTTTTCCGACAAATCACCGTGGGCGCGCGCCTCGGCGATCGCCTGAACGATTTGCGGGCGGCCAACGGTCTTGAGTTGGTTCAACTCGTTTCGCAATAGTTCTGCGCCGATCACGGTCAATGGAACTTTTTGCATGGCCTTACCTTTTAAATAAAATTATCGAATACTGGCGTGTAGTGCTTGCAAACTATATACGTCGATCTCACTCATCTGCTGCATGCCCAAGCACGCCGCGCGCGCACCGGAGAGTGTCGTGTAATACGTAACCTTGCCTTGTAAAGCTGCGTTGCGGATGGACCAGGAATCTTGAATCGCCCGGCGATTGTCTTCAACCGTGTTCACGATCAAGCTGATCTCTTTGTTCTTTATCATGTCGACGATATGCGGACGGCCCTGCGCGACTTTGTTGACCGGCGTTACGACGATGCCCATTTCGGTCAAATAGCCTGCCGTGCCGCGTGTGGCAACGAGCTGGAAGCCAAGCTGGGTAAGGGTCTTGGCGATGTCGACGATGCGCGGACGGTCTTCGCTTTTCACGCTGATAAAGGCTTTGCCTTTCTTCGGTAACTTCACGCCCGCGCCGAGTTGCGATTTCAAAAACGCCTCGGCGAATGTTTTTCCAACGCCCATCACTTCGCCGGTCGATTTCATTTCCGGCCCAAGAATCGTGTCGACACCGGGAAACTTGATGAACGGGAACACCGCTTCTTTCACCGAGTAATACGGCGGCACGACTTCGGAGGTGATGCCCTGCTCTTTCAACGTTTTGCCGACCATGCAGCGCGCGGCAATCTTCGCGAACGGCACACCGGTCGCTTTCGACACAAACGGCACCGTGCGCGACGCGCGCGGATTCACTTCGAGCACGTAGACCGTGCCGTTCTGAATCGCGAACTGCACGTTCATCAGGCCGATGACATTCAGCGCTTTGGCCATCACAATGGTTTGACGTTTGATCTCGACTTGAATTTCTGCCGACAAACTATAAGGCGGCAACGAACACGCCGAATCGCCGGAATGCACGCCGGCTTCTTCGATGTGCTCCATGATGCCGCCGATGATCACGTCAATGCCGTCGGACACCGCATCGACATCGACTTCGGTCGCGTCGTTCAAAAATCGATCAAGCAAAATCGGCATACGCTCGGGAAACATTTTTGACGTTTCCATCGCGTTGCGCATGTAACGCTCAAGATCGGATTCGGCATGAATGATTTCCATCGCGCGGCCACCGAGCACGTTCGACGGACGAACCACGAGCGGATAACCCAGTTCGCGCGCGAAGGCGATGGCTTCGTCCGGTTGGCGCGCGGTGCGATTCGGCGGTTGACGCAGGCCAAGCTCATGCAACAGTTGCTGGAAACGCGCACGATCTTCGGCGCGGTCGATGGAATCAGGGCTGGTGCCAATAATGGGCACGCCTGCGGCCTCCAAGCCCGGCGCAAGTTTCAACGGGGTTTGGCCACCGAACTGCACGATCACACCGTCTGGCTTTTCTTTGTCGATGACTTCGAGCACGTCTTCCAACGTCAGCGGCTCGAAATATAAGCGATCGGACGTGTCGTAATCGGTCGACACGGTTTCCGGATTGCAATTAACCATGATG
>JANOLP010000038.1:0-21065 GCA_031419835.1 Pseudomonadota bacterium
ATCAAAGTGATTAAGGCAGAAGTGCCGTTGGCCGAGATGTTCGGTTATTCGACGTCACTTCGTTCAGCAACGCAAGGACGCGCGACCTATACCATGGAATTTAAGCATTACACGGAAGCGCCCAAAAACGTTGCTGAAGCGGTCATCAACAAAAAATAGTAAGGACTAGGAAATGGCAAAAGCTAAGTTTGAGCGGACCAAGCCGCACGTAAACGTGGGGACCATTGGGCATGTGGATCATGGCAAGACCACGCTGACGGCGGCGATCACATTAGTGCTGTCCAAGAAATATGGCGGCGAAGCCAAAGCGTATGACCAGATTGACGCCGCCCCCGAAGAAAAGGCGCGCGGCATCACCATTAACACCGCCCACGTCGAGTACGAGACCGCCAATCGCCACTACGCCCACGTCGATTGCCCCGGCCACGCCGATTACGTCAAGAACATGATCACCGGCGCCGCCCAAATGGACGGTGCTATTTTGGTGGTGAGCGCCGCCGACGGCCCCATGCCCCAGACCCGGGAACATATCCTGTTAGCGCGTCAGGTCGGTGTGCCGTACATCATCGTCTACATGAACAAAGCCGACATGGTTGACGACAAAGAGCTCTTAGAGCTGGTCGAAATGGAAGTGCGCGAGTTACTCGACAAATACGAATTTCCCGGCGACAACACCCCCATCATCATTGGCTCGGCCAAGATGGCCATGGAAGGCGACACCTCCGAGATGGGTGAAGGCAGCATCTTTAAACTTGCCGAAGCATTAGACACCTACATCCCCCAACCCAAGCGCGCCCTGGATGGCCCCTTCCTCATGCCCGTCGAAGACGTCTTCAGCATCTCCGGAAGAGGAACCGTGGTCACCGGAAGAATTGAGCGCGGCATCGTCAAAGTGGGCGAAGAGATCGAGATTGTTGGCTTAAAACCCACCATCAAGACTGTTTGTACCGGCGTCGAGATGTTTAGGAAGCTGCTCGACCAAGGCCAAGCCGGCGACAACGTCGGTGTACTCCTACGCGGCACCAAGCGCGAAGAAGTCGAGCGAGGCCAAGTATTGTCCAAGCCCGCCAGCATCACCCCGCACACCAAGTTCACGGCCGAGATCTACGTCCTCTCCAAAGAAGAAGGCGGACGACACACCCCGTTCTTCCAGGGCTATCGTCCGCAGTTCTACTTCCGCACCACCGACGTCACCGGCAGCATTGAGTTACCGGCCGGTACCGAGATGGTGATGCCGGGGGACAACATCAGCATCACCGTTGCCCTGATTCAGCCGATCGCGATGGAAGAAGGCTTGCGCTTCGCGATTCGCGAAGGTGGTCGTACGGTCGGCGCCGGTGTTGTGGCGAAAATTATTGAGTGATCGGAAAAACTAAATGGCAACCGCAATTCAGCATCAAAAAATACGCATTCGCCTAAAGGCGTTCGATTATCGTTTGATCGATCAGTCGGCACTAGAAATCGTTGAGACAGCGAAGCGCACTGGCGCGGTGGTCAAAGGCCCTGTGCCGTTGCCGACGCGCATCGAGCGCTTTGACGTGTTGCGCTCGCCGCACGTGAATAAGACCTCGCGGGATCAGTTTGAAATTCGCACGCATTTGCGCTTGATGGATATTGTCGATCCGACTGATAAAACCGTCGATGCTTTGATGAAGCTCGATTTGCCCGCAGGCGTAGACGTCGAAATTAAGTTGTAAGATTTGCTAAGAGGACGGGTGACCGTCCCTAAATGTAGCGCCGATCAATTGTAATCGGCACCTTTCAAAAGGGTAAGAAGATGAGCTTAGGATTAGTCGGCCGCAAGGTCGGCATGACACGCATTTTCACTGACGATGGTAGCGCCATCCCAGTCACTGTGCTCGATGTTTCCAACAATCGCGTTACTCAAGTTAAGACGCCCGAAGTCGATGGCTACGCTGCGGTGCAAGTTGCATTTGGCAAGCGCGGGCCGAATCGCGTCACCAAAGCGCAAGCAGGCCATTTTGCTCGTGCTGGTGTAGAGGCAGGAAGCATTCTTGGCGAATTCACACCGACCGTCGAACAGTTGGCCACACTGAAGCCGAGTTCAGTCATCGCGCTTGACGTTTTTAAAGTCGGCCAAATGGTCGATGTGACGGGCGTGACGCAAGGTAAAGGTTTCGCCGGCACCATCAAGCGTTATAACTTTGCATCCGGACGTGCAAGTCACGGTAACTCGCGTTCACATAATGTCCCGGGCTCCATCGGTATGGCGCAGGATCCTGGGCGCGTGTTCCCCGGTAAGCGCATGTCGGGTCACATGGGTGCAGTTAAGCGCACCACGCAGAATTTGGAAATCATCCGCATCGATGCGCAGCGCCAATTGTTGTTGGTGAAGGGTGCGGTGCCGGGTTCCAAAGGTGGTCACGTTATCGTTCATCCTGCAGTGAAAGCGGGGGCATAATGGAACTCAAACTAATTAACGATAAAGGCGAGACAGTTTCCAATCTCGCCGCGTCCGATGAATTGTTCGGTCGCGATTTTAATGAAGCGCTGATTCACCAAGTTGTAACAGCGTATCAAGCCAACGGTCGCCAAGGAACGCGCGCGCAAAAGGGTCGCAGCGAAGTCGCGAAATCCACGCGCAAACCTTGGCGTCAAAAAGGTACCGGCCGTGCTCGTGCCGGTATGGCGTCTAGTCCATTGTGGCGCGGTGGCGGTAAGATTTTCCCGAACAGCCCCGATGAAAATTTCAGTCACAAGCTGAATAAAAAAATGTATCGCGCCGGAATGTGTTCGATCATGTCGCAACTGGTGCGCGAAGGTCGTTTGACCGTGGTAGAAAATTTGACGCTTGATGCACCGAAGACCAAGCAATTGGCGCAAAAGCTCAAAAGCATGGGCATGGACAATGTGCTGATTATTACCGGCCAGGCCGACGATAATTTATTCCTGTCAGCCCGTAATTTGCCGAACGTCTTGGTACTCGAAGTGAGTCACGCTGATCCGGTAAATTTGGTGCGCTATTCAAAAGTCTTGATGACGCGCGACGCCGTAAAGAAAATGGAAGAGGTGCTGGTATGACCGCTCAACCAACCCAAGAACGATTAACGCAAATTTTGGCAGCGCCGGTGATTTCTGAAAAGAGCACCTACGTCGCGGACAAGTTCAATCAAGTGATTTTTGAAGTGGTTCCGGATGCGACCAAGCCTGAAATTAAGGCCGCAGTGGAGTTGATGTTCAAAGTCGAAGTAACCGGCGTGCGCGTATCCAACACCATGGGTAAAACCAAACGCTTTGGCCGCTTCATCGGAAAGCGCGGTGACACTAAACGCGCCTACGTGTCGATTAAAGCCGGCCAAGAAATCAACTTTACCGGTGAATAGAGGATAATCATGGCACTCGTAAAACTAAAACCTACATCACCGGGACGTCGCGCCGTTATTCGCGTCGTTACCCCAGGTCTGCATAAAGGCGCACCGTTTGCGGCATTGGTCGAAAGTCAAACCCGCGGTTCCGGGCGCAATAACAATGGGCATATCACCACTCGCCACAAAGGTGGTGGTCATAAGCAACACTATCGTATGGTTGATTTCCGTCGCGATAAGGACGGCATCATTGCGAAAGTTGAGCGCATTGAACACGACCCGAATCGTACAGCCCACATTGCGTTGCTATGTTATCGCGATGGTGAGCGCCGCTACATCATTGCCCCGAAAGGTATTGCGGTCGGCATGGAATTAGTAAGCGGGCCCGAAGCGCCGATCAAGCCCGGTAATACCTTGCCGTTGAGGAATATTCCGGTGGGAACGACAATTCACTGCATTGAAATGTTGCCCGGTAAAGGCGCGCAGCTTGCGCGCTCGGCGGGAGCCTCGGTACAGCTTCTAGCACGCGAAGGCAGCTATGCTCAGTTGCGCTTGCGGTCCGGCGAGATTCGCAAAGTCCATGTCGATTGCCGAGCAACGATTGGTGATGTTGGCAACGAAGAACACAACCTCGAATCGATCGGTAAAGCCGGCGCGATGCGTTGGCGTGGTGTTCGCCCGACGGTTCGTGGTGTGGTCATGAATGCGGTCGATCACCCTCATGGTGGTAGTGGTGGTAAGACAGCGGCGGGCCAGCCGCCGGTCAGTCCTTGGGGTCAACAAGCCAAGGGATATCGTACTCGCAAAAATAAGCGTACGGATGTCATGATCGTCCGCCGCCGCGCGAAATAAGGGAAATCCATATGGCACGTTCAGTTAAAAAAGGCCCTTTCGTAGATGGCCACTTGATCAAGAAAATCGAAACCGCTCAGGCAACTAAGGACAAGCGTCCGATCAAAACTTGGTCGCGTCGTTCGACGGTTCTACCCGATTTCGTTGGTCTGACCATCGCCGTACACAATGGCAAGCAGCACATTCCGGTGTACGTCACGGAGAATATGGTCGGTCATAAGCTTGGTGAGTTTTCGCACACCCGTACGTTTAAGGGTCACCCTGGCGATAAAAAAGTCGCGGCACCCGCGAAGAAATAACGAGGGACATGATGCAAGTTTCAGCAAAGTTATTGGGAGTTCGTTCGTCGGCACAGAAAGGTCGCTTGATCGCCGATCAGATTCGTGGCCTCAAAGTCGATCGTGCGCTAAATCTGTTAACGTTCGCGCCGCAAAAGGCCGCCAAGATCATGAAGAAAGTGCTTGAGTCGGCAATCGCCAATGCTGAGCATAACGAAGGCGCCGACGTCGACGAATTGAGAGTCGCGACGGTTTATGTTGAAAAAGGCGAAATGCTCCGACGCATGCGCGCTCGCGCTAAAGGCCGCGGTAATCGAATTGTAAAGCCGACGTGTCATATCTTCTTGACCGTGGCAGACAAAGGATAATTTATGGGACAAAAAATACATCCAATTGGTTTCCGCCTAAGCGTCAATCGCAACTGGTCGTCCCGTTGGTTCGCCGAAGGCAAGAACTTCGCCGCGATGATTAAAGATGACCTGATGGTGCGTGCCTATTTGAAAAAGAAGCTGGCGCATGCATCGGTTGGCCGGATTGTCATTGAGCGTCCCGCGAAGAATGCCAAGATCACGATATATAGTGCTCGCCCCGGTGTGGTTATCGGGAAAAAAGGTGAGGACATCGAAGTGTTGCGCGGCGCGTTGCAAAAAATGATGGGCGTGCCAGTGCATGTGAACATCGAAGAGATTCGCAAGCCTGAACTCGACGCACAAATTATTGCCGATGGTATCGCGAGCCAACTTGAAAAGCGTGTGATGTTCCGCCGCGCAATGAAACGAGCCATGACGAACGCCATGCGCCTCGGTGCCCAAGGCATCAAAATCATGAGCGCCGGGCGGCTAAACGGAATCGAGATTGCGCGTACAGAATGGTATCGCGAGGGTCGCGTGCCGTTACATACCTTGCGCGCCGATATCGACTATGGCTTCTCCGAAGCAAAAACCACCTACGGCGTAATCGGCGTTCGTGTGTTGGTGTATAAGGGCGAAGTGATGGGTGCCGGCGACAAACCGACCGCCGCACCAGTCGAGCAAGAAAAGAAGACGAGAAAACCTGGAGTGAGAAATGCTGCAACCAGCTAGAACCAAATATCGCAAACAGCAAAAAGGCCGTAACCGCGGCGTTGCGACTCGCGGTGCGAAAGTGAGCTTCGGCGAGTTCGGCTTGAAGGCAACCGAGCGTGGCCGTATTACGGCGCGCCAGATTGAGGCTGCGCGACGAGCGATGACTCGCCACATTAAACGCGGTGGCCGTATTTGGATTCGAATTTTTCCCGATAAACCAATTTCAACCAAGCCCGCGGAAGTTCGTATGGGTAACGGAAAGGGTAATCCGGAATACTACGTCGCCGAAATTGTACCCGGCAAGGTACTATACGAAATGGACGGCGTAGATGAAAAACTCGCGCGTGAAGCGTTCCAACTCGCGGCAGCCAAGCTTCCGCTCGCAACAACGTTCGTCACGCGGCAATTAGGGTAAGAATCATGAAAGCACAAGATTTACGCGCTAAAACGGCCGATGAATTGAATGAAGAGTTGCTCTCGTTGCGCAAAGCGCAGTTCAGCATGCGTATGCAGTTGGCGACACAGCAATTGACTAACTTGTCGGAAATTCGCAAAGTGCGTCGCGATATCGCGCGTGTGAAAACGGTGATCAATCAGAAAGCGAGCGCAGAATGAGTACTACTAAAGAAAAACGTCGACTTTCCGGCAAAGTAGTAAGTGCCAAGATGCAAAAGACCGTGACGGTTTTGGTTGAGCGTACGGTTGCCCACCCGGTGTATGGCAAAGTCCAGCGTCGCTCAAAGAAATATCACGCACATGTTGATACAGGCACTTATAGCGAAGGTGATGTCGTGGTTATTGAAGAGACGGCCCCAATTTCAAAGACCAAGGCATGGCGTGTCGCCGAGCTTGTCGAGAAATCTCGTGGTGTCTGAGCTTGTTAAGTAAACGAGAACACGTTATACTCCTTTGCTTCTGGGTTTAATCAACTCTTGACGGAATCCAAAACTATTTGCCTGGGTTGTTGTTTTAAGCAATTGGCAAAAAAGTTGGAATGAAAAATCATGATTCAAATGCAATCCATTTTGGATGTGGCCGACAATACCGGTGCGCGTTCGGTAATGTGCATCAAAGTATTAGGCGGTTCTAAACGTCGTTATGCCGGCATCGGTGACGTCATTAAAGTCAGCATTAAATCCGCTGCACCGCGCGGCCGCGTCAAAAAAGGCGAAGTCTATAGCGCGGTAGTGGTGCGCACCGCAAAAGGCGTGCGTCGTGACGACGGTTCACTGGTGAAATTTGACGCCAACGCGGCGGTGCTTTTGAACGCGAAGCTTGAGCCTATTGGAACGCGCATTTTCGGGCCCGTTACCCGCGAGTTGCGGACGGAGCGATTCATGAAAATTGTTTCTCTGGCCCCGGAAGTCTTGTAAGAGGCGATCATGCAAAAGATAAAAAAGGGTGACGAAGTCATCAGCATTACCGGTAAAGATAAAGGCAAGCGCGGTACCGTGCTGCGTATTTTGCCCGAAAGCAAAGTGATTGTTGAAGGTATCAACCGCGCGAAAAAACACATGAAGCCGAACCCCATGAAGGGGCAGGTTGGTGGAATCGTCGACAAAGACATGCCGGTCGCCATTTCGAACGTCGCGTTGTTCAACAGCGCCACGCAAAAGGCTGACCGGGTTGGTATTAAAGTGCTTGAAGATGGCCGTCGCGTGCGGTTCTTCAAGTCGAACGGCGAAGTGATAGACCGCTAAGGATTAATCGATGGCACGCTTGCAAAGTTTCTATAAAGAATCCGTCATACCGCAACTGGCAAAAGAGTTCAGTTATAAATCGGTAATGGAGGTTCCGCGAATCACCAAAATCACCTTGAATATGGGTGTGGGCGAGGCGGTTGCCGATAAAAAGGTATTGGATAATGCCGTAGCAGACATGCAGAAAATCGCCGGCCAAAAGCCGCTGGTGACGAAGACGCGTAAATCGATCGCAAACTTTAAGATTCGCGATAATTACCCAATTGGTTGCAAGGTCACCTTGCGCGGCGGCCGTATGTACGAATTTTTGGATCGTCTTGTCACGATCGCAATTCCTCGGATTCGCGACTTCCGCGGTATTTCGGCAAGATCGTTCGATGGTCGCGGAAATTTCAATCTCGGTGTCAAAGAACAGATTATTTTCCCTGAGATTGAGTACGACAAGATCGATGCGCTACGCGGGATGAACATTACGATTACAACAACGGCCAAGACTGATGCGGAAGCTCGCGCACTATTGGTTTCATTTAAATTCCCCTTCCGAAATTAAGGTGGCGAATGGCTAAACTTTCGTTAATTAATCGTGAAGCAAAGAGGCGTGATACGGTGAAGAAATTCGCCACGCGCCGTGCAGAGCTGATCGCGATTATTCGTAATTCCAAAGCGACCGTTGAGGCTCGTATGGAAGCTCGGGCCCAATTAGAAAAAATGCCGCGAAACGCGAGCCCGGTGAGGACGCGCAATCGCTGTGCGTTGACGGGACGCCCGCGTGGCACGTTTAGAAAATTTGGTCTCGGCCGCATCAAATTGCGTGAGATTGCAATGCGTGGCGAGATTCCTGGCCTAGTTAAAGCAAGCTGGTAGTCGGAGATATAGAATGAGTATGAGTGACCCTGTAGCCGACATGCTGACGCGCATTCGCAATGCGCAAGGTGCGGAAAAAACGGCGGTTTCGATGCCTTCGTCGAACCTCAAGCTGGCAATTGCCAAAGTGCTTAAGGATGAAGGATACATCGAAGATTTCGCAGTGCACACGGCAGATAAAAAGCCCGTGCTGGAAGTTGCGCTTAAATATTACGCCGGCAATCCAGTCATTGAAAAAATTGAGCGCGTAAGCCGGCCAGGCTTACGTATTTACAAAGGCCGCGATGAATTACCCAAAGTGATGAATGGATTGGGTGTGGCGATCATTTCGACTTCCAAGGGCGTGATGACCGATCGCAAGGCGCGAGCCACGGGTCTGGGCGGCGAAGTCCTTTGTATCGTAGCGTAAAAGAGAAATCCTATGTCCCGCGTTGGTAAAGCTCCCATTTCTGTGCCGGAAAAAGTCGATATTAGTATCGCCGGCAATGAAGTTACCGTTAAAGGTCCGCTTGGTTCGCTTAAGCATGCGTTTGGTAGCAATATCGCGATCGCTCGCGAAGGCAACCAATTGCAGATTAAACCGGCCGATGGCTCTATTGCAGCGAACGCTATGTCCGGCACCGCGCGTGCGCTGATTGCCAATATGGTTAACGGTGTAACCAAAGGCTTCGAGAAAAAATTGAATCTGGTCGGCGTGGGCTATCGCGCCCAGGCAGCAGGTCAAGTATTAAATCTCACTCTCGGGTTCTCACATCCCGTTGTGCATAAAATGCCCGATGGAATCAAAGTTGAAACCCCGACTCAAACCGAGATTTTGATTAAAGGTGTTGATAAACAACGTGTCGGACAAGTGGCCGCAGAAGTGCGCGCTTACCGTAAGCCGGAGCCTTATAAGGGCAAAGGCGTGCGGTATTCCGACGAAGTCATTGTGCTTAAAGAAACCAAGAAGAAGTAACAGAGGACAGAATTATGGTCAATCCTAAACAAGCTCGATTGCGCCGCGCCCGTAAAACCCGGGCCAAAATTGCTGAGCTTAAGGTGGTACGTCTTTGTGTGCATCGCACCAATAGCCACATCTATGCCCAGATCATCGATGGTGTTGCCGGTAAGGTTTTGGCGAGCGCCTCTACCGCTGAAGCCGAGGTTCGCAAAGAAATTGCTAATGGCGGAAATACTAAAGCTGCGGCTGCCGTTGGCCAGCGCATCGCCGAACGCGCAAAGTCACTTGGGCTTGCGAAACTCGCGTTTGATCGTTCGGGACTCAAATATCATGGTCGTGTTAAGGCGCTTGCTGAAGCAGCGCGTGAACACGGTCTGGCGTTTTAAGGGAAAAACCAAGCATGGCTAGAGTCGAAGCAGAAGAGCGGTCCGACGGTCTTCGCGAAAAGATGGTTGCGGTTAATCGCGTCACCAAAGTGGTTAAGGGTGGCCGGATTATGGGTTTCGCAGCGCTGACCGTCGTCGGAGACGGCGATGGCGGTATCGGTATGGGTAAGGGCAAAGCTCGCGAAGTGCCAGTCGCTGTACAAAAGGCAATGGAGCAGGCGCGACGCAATATGGTCAAGGTGAGTCTGAAAAGTGGCACCTTGCATCATTCCGTAATGGGCAATCACGGCGCCGCACGCGTGTTCATGCAGCCGGCATCAGAAGGCACGGGAATTATCGCTGGCGGTCCGATGCGCGCGGTGTTTGAGGTAATGGGCGTGACGAATATCCTCGCTAAATGTCATGGCTCAACTAATCCTTACAACGTCGTGCGTGCAACGTTGGACGGCTTGCTGGCGATGAATACACCCTCGGAAATTGCGGCTAAACGCGGTTTGCGTGTTGAAGATTTAACGGAGTAAGTTCGTGACCATCGATAGCAAAAAGATCAAGGTGACACTGGTGAAAAGCCCAATCGGGGCGAAATCCAATCACCGTGCGTCAGTAAAGGGTTTGGGGTTGCGTACGATGCACCAAACCGTCGAGGTTCAAGATACGTCGGCCATTCGCGGGATGATTAATCTCGTGAACCATTTGGTCAAAGTTGGTTGAGCGAAGCGAGTCATTTATGCGATTAAATACACTTAAACCTAGCGTTGGCTCTAAGCGTCCTAAGCGTCGTGTTGGACGCGGTATTGGCAGCGGGCTGGGAAAGACGGCCGGGCGTGGCCACAAAGGTCAAAAATCTCGTGCAGGCGGATTTCACAAAGTCGGATTCGAGGGCGGTCAAATGCCTTTGCAGCGTCGGCTGCCGAAGCGCGGCTTTATTTCGCTTACACGCGACGATATCGCGCAGGTTCGCTTAACAGACTTAAATAAGATCCAAGCGGACACGATTGATCTGCTGGCTTTGAAACAAGCGGGCTTAGCATCCGGTCTGGCTAAATCTGGCAAGATTTTCCTCAAAGGTGAAATCAAGCGTGCGATTAAAATTCAAGGCTTGGGCGTGACCAAGGGCGCGCGGGCGGCCATTGAAGCGGCCGGCGGCTCCATCGCTGAGTAAATATATTGGCTACTGCTCCAAATAGCGCGTTGTCTTTAGGAAAAATGGGGGACTTGAAAAAACGCCTGATATTCCTATTGCTTGCGCTGATCGTTTACCGCATCGGCGCGCATATACCCGTTCCCGGTATTGATCCGAATGAACTAGCGAAATTATTCGCGTCCCAGCAAGGTGGTATTTTGGGCATGTTCAACATGTTTTCTGGCGGCGCGCTGCAGCGTTTTACGGTATTCGCGCTCGGAATCATGCCCTATATCTCGGCGTCGATCATCGTTCAGTTGCTAACTGTCGTTTCGCCGACATTAGAACAGTTGAAAAAAGAAGGCGAGTCTGGCCGTCGTAAAATAACACAGTACACGCGCTACGGCACCGTCGGATTGGCGCTGTTCCAATCGATGGGTATTGCGATTGCGTTGGAATCTCAGGTTGGCCTCGTTTTACATCCGGGTTTTCTGTTCCGCTTAACGACAATTATTTCCCTCACCACCGGCACAATGTTCCTGATGTGGCTGGGTGAGCAAATTACCGAACGTGGCATCGGCAATGGAATTTCCCTCATTATTTTCGCCGGTATCGTCGCCGGACTACCGCAAGCACTTGGCGGCACCTTAGACCTCGCTCGCACCGGCGCGCTGCATCCGCTGACCGTGATTATCATTTTCGCGCTCGTCGTTTTGGTCACTGCTGCAGTGGTATTTGTCGAGCGCGGGCAACGCAAGATTTTGGTGAATTATGCCAAACGGCAAGTTGGCAATAAGCTTTATGGTGGGCAAAGTTCTCATTTGCCGTTGAAGCTCAATATCTCAGGCGTCATTCCGCCGATTTTCGCTTCCAGTATCATTCTCCTCCCGGCAACGGCCGTGAGTTGGTTCGGGAATCGCGAAGGTTTAACCTGGCTCAAGGACGTCGCTGCAGCGTTGTCGCCAGGACAACCGATCTACGTTCTTCTCTACGCCATCGCAATTATTTTCTTCTGTTTCTTCTACACAGCCTTGGTTTTCAACCCGAAGGAAACGGCCGATAACCTGAAGAAAAGTGGCGCGTTTGTGCCGGGCATTCGTCCGGGTGAGCAAACGGCGCGCTACATCGAGAAAATCATTCTGCGTCTCACCATGGTCGGTGCCATTTACATTACCCTGGTCTGCTTGTTGCCGGAATTTTTGATCGTGAAATTTAACGTACCGTTTTATTTTGGCGGCACGTCGTTGCTAATCATCGTGGTGGTGACCATGGATTTCATGGCACAAGTACAGTCCTACATCATGTCGCACCAATACGAGAGTCTTTTGAAGAAAGCAAACTTCAAGGGCGGAGGCTTCCCTGCTCGCTAGCGCGATATTAGTCCATGGCTAAGGAAGATACCATTCAGATGCTGGGAGAGATTGTAGAAACCCTTCCGAATGCCACCTTCCAAGTGAGGTTAGAAAATGGCTATGGAGTTTTAGGATATAGTTCCGGCAAAATGCGCATGCATTACATACGCATTTTGCCAGGTCACAAAGTCACCGTTGAATTGACGCCGTATGATTTGTCGCGGGCTCGAATCGTGTTCCGCGCGAAGTAACTGGAGCTAGAAATGAAAGTGCAAGCATCTGTAAAAAAAGTTTGCCGTAAATGCAAACTAGTGCGCCGTAAGCGTGTGTTGCGTGTGATCTGTTCCGATCCTCGCCACAAGCAACGTCAAGGCTAGTTGATAAGTAAGTTGTTGATCCGATATAATCTAAGGTTTCCCCAGCGGGGTAGGTAAATGGCGCGTATTGCAGGCGTAAACATTCCAAATAATCAGCACACCGACGTAGCGCTCACAGCGATTTTCGGCATTGGCCGTAGTCGCGCACGTGTGATTTGCACGGCGGCGGGTGTTGGCTTCACGGTCAAGATGAAAGATCTGAGCGACGAGCAGATGGACAAGCTGCGCGGCGAGGTCGGCAAATTCAAGCTCGAGGGCGATTTGCGTCGCGAGATATCCATGAACATTAAGCGATTGATGGACCTTGGCTCCTATCGTGGCGCACGTCATCGCCGCGGTTTGCCGGTTCGCGGACAGCGCACACGCACCAACGCGCGCACGCGTAAAGGTCCGAAAAAAGCGCGTTCGGCCGCCCGTACGCCCGCATCTAAGTAACACGAGGAACAATTTAAATGGCAACTAAAGCTACGGCTCAACGAGTCCGTAAAAAAGTTAAGAAGAACGTCGCCGAGGGCATTGCCCACGTGCATGCGTCATTCAATAACACCATCATCACCATCACTGATCGGCAGGGTAATGCGCTGTCGTGGTCAACCTCTGGCGCGGGCGGTTTTAAAGGTTCCCGTAAGAGTACGCCTTTCGCCGCGCAGGTCGCCGCTGAAGCGGCGGGCAAAGCCGCGCAGGAATGTGGCGTGAAGAATTTGGAAGTTCGCATCAAAGGTCCCGGCCCAGGCCGCGAATCTGCTGTGCGCGCTTTGAACGCAATTGGTTTTAAGATTACCAGTATCGCTGACGTGACGCCTGTGCCGCATAACGGCTGCCGTCCGCCTAAGCGTCGCCGTATCTAAGGGAGACGAAGTTGGCTAGAAATACCGATCCGCAATGCCGTCAATGTCGCCGTGAAGGTGAAAAGCTGTATTTGAAGGGCGAGAAGTGCTACACAGACAAGTGTGCTATCGAGCGTCGTAACTACGCGCCCGGTCAGCACGGCCAAAAAAATTCTAGGCTGTCCGATTACGCTAATCAGTTACGTGCCAAGCAAAAAGTGCGTCGTATATATGGCGTGTTGGAGCGCCAGTTCCACAAAACATACGAGCAGGCCGAGCGCTCGCGTGGTGTGACCGGCGAGGCGCTATTGCAACTACTGGAAAGCCGCTTGGACACCGTGTCGTATCGCATGGGTTTTGGCGTGTCGCGCACCGAAGCGCGCCAGATCGTGCGTCACAACGGCATCAAAGTGAATGGCCATCGCGTCAACATTCCGTCTTATCAAGTTCGTCCCGGCGATATCGTCGAAGTCGCGCAGCGCGCTAAAGAGCAACTGCGCATCAAAGCGTCGGTTGAGGCGGCAGAGCAGCGTGGCTTTCCGGAATGGGTTGAAGTGGATGTGAAAGGGTTGAAGGGCACTTACAAGGCCCGACCACAGCGTTCGGAATTGTCACCGACCATCAACGAAAACCTCGTTGTCGAGCTTTATTCGAAGTAATCGCCGCTCAAAGGATTTGACCTTATGCAGAATCAAGGTACGGGCTTTCTCAAGCCGCGCATTATCGATGTTCAAAATATTTCGCCTTACCACGCGAAGGTTGTCATGGAGCCGTTCGAGCGGGGCTATGGTCACACGCTAGGTAATGCGTTGCGTCGCATTCTCCTGTCTTCGATGCCAGGCTATGCGGCGACCGAAGTTAAGATCACCGGCGTGCTGCACGAATACTCCGCGCTGGAAGGCGTACAAGAGGATGTCGTTGACATTCTCTTGAACCTCAAAGGAATCGTATTCAAGCTGCACAATGCCCACGAAATCGTGCTGAAGCTCAAAAAAGCCGGCCCCGGCGTCGTGACCGCCGCCGACATTGAGTTGACGCATGACGTCGAAATCATCAATCCCGAGCATGTCATTGCGCACCTCGCGCAAGGCGGTAAACTCGAGATGCAAGTGAAGGTCGAGCATGGCCGTGGCTACGAGCCCGCTGTCAATCGCCACACCGAAGAAGAAAATCGCGCCATCGGCGGCATTATGCTCGATGCGTCCTTCAGCCCGGTGCGCCGCGTAAGCTATGCGGTCGAAAGCGCCCGCGTCGAACAGCGTACCGATTTGGACAAGCTCATCGTCGACATCGAAACCAACGGTGTCGTCGAGCCCGAAGAAGCGGTGCGTTACGCCGCTCGCGTGCTGGTCGATCAGTTGTCGGTATTTGCTGATCTTAAAGGCACGCCGATTTCTATCGAGCAGCCGAAAGCACAGCAAGTCGATCCGATTCTGTTGCAGCCGGTCGATGATCTCGAGCTCACGGTGCGTTCCGCAAATTGTTTGAAAGCGGAAAACATTTACTACATCGGCGATTTGATTCAGCGCACGGAAACCGAGTTGCTTAAGACGCCGAATCTAGGCCGCAAGTCGCTCAACGAAATTAAAGAAGTGCTCGCGTCCAAAGGCCTCACGCTGGGCATCAAACTCGAAAATTGGCCGCCCGCCGGGCTGGTTGAGAAGCCGAGCGCCTAGACACCAAACGGAAAAATATCATGCGTCACCGTCAAAGTAATCGCAAACTAAACCGCACCACGAGCCACCGTTTGGCTATGCTGCGCAATATGACCAATTCCCTGCTGCAACACGAGGTCATCAAGACCACGTTGCCGAAAGCAAAAGAATTGCGTCGCGTCGCCGAGCCGCTCATCACACTCGGAAAAAAGCCTAGCCTAGCAAATCGCCGCTTAGCGTTCGATCGTCTACGCGATCGCGATGTAGTCGTTAAGTTGTTCGACGAACTTGGCCCGCGCTTTCAAAATCGCAATGGTGGTTACCTGCGAATTCTGAAGTTTGGATTCCGCCAGGGCGACAATGCGCCGATGGCGTTGGTCGAATTGCTTGATCGGCCAGATAGTACCGCAGAGCCGGTCGGAGAGACCAAGTAAAGCATCAAACATCATCAATCAAAAAGCCGGCGAAGCCGGCTTTTTGTTTTTGAGGTAACTTCTTGTGAGCCGTATAGTTGCGGGATCTTGACGAGTTGGCTTACACCATGAATCTGCCTTAATGGGTCCGAAACGGATAGCCAAAACACAATAACAGGTCGGTCAGGCAGTATTCCGCGTATTCATGCACTGATTTGATGCATTTTGCTTTCATTTGGTGCGCAGGCACCCTGCTTATACGGGGCAAAATGTTCCTTTCGAGGGTGTACGAGAAGGATTTTGATGCGTAGCGCTTCCTGTTAGACATAAAATTGGCTGTTTACCCGTCTCATGGCATGCGACTTGCGTGTAACTAGGACAACTATTTGATACCGATAAAGAAAATGGCTGGTACCTACGACGAAATGCATATGGCGGGGGAGGGCGTGCGTCAGCATTACAGTACGTACGATGCCTGGTTAACCTCGATTTCGCGGGAACGCATTGCGCAAAAGCGAGCCGAGGCCGAGATTGCATTTAATCGAGTCGGAATTACATTCGCGGTTTATGGCGAGGAATCCGGTTCGGAACGTACCATCCCATTCGATATCGTGCCGCGGATCATCCCGGCTAACGAATGGCAAATTTTAGAGCGTGGGTTGCGCCAGCGAATTAAAGCCCTCAACAATTTTGTACACGATATCTACCATGGCCAAGATATCCTCCGCGCGGGCCTTATTCCGTCCAATCGAGTTTTACAAAACAGCCAGTATCGTCCGCAAATGCAAGGTCTGGATGTGCCGCAAGGTGTTTACGCGCATATCGCCGGCATAGATATCGTTCGCGCAGGCGTGGGTGAATTTTATGTTCTTGAAGATAACCTTCGCGTTCCCTCGGGCGTGTCGTACATGCTTGAAGATCGCAAGATGATGATGCGCTTGTTTCCGGAGTTATTTGCGCAACATGCCGTGGCGCCCATCGAGCATTATCCGGACCTTCTGCTCGAGACGCTTCGCGGTATTGCACAGGACGGTGTGCCCGATCCAACCGTTGTATTGTTAACACCCGGTGCTTGGAACAGCGCTTATTTCGAACACAGTTTCCTGGCGCAACAAATGGGTATTGAGCTGGTCGAGGGGCAAGACCTGTTCGTCAAGGACGATTTTGTGTACATGCGCACGACACGGGGGCCGAAGCGAGTGGATGTAATTTATCGGCGCGTCGATGACGATTATCTGGATCCCGCAGAATTTCGTCCGGATTCCATGTTGGGCGTTGCGGGGCTCATGGCATCCTATCGCGCAGGAAATGTGGCCCTTGCAAACGCCATTGGCACCGGCGTGGCGGATGACAAATCAATTTACCCCTATGTTCCGGCCATGATCCAGTTTTACTTAAATGAACAGCCGATTCTCAGCAATGTACCAACCTACGAATTGCATAAGAAGGACGATCTTAACTTCACGCTCGCGAATTTACATGAGTTAGTTGTCAAAGAAGTGCATGGCTCTGGTGGTTACGGCATGCTTGTCGGCCCTGCGGCGACATCCGCGCAGCGCGACGATTTTCGCGAACGGATTCTAAAAAACCCTGAAAAATATATTGCGCAACCTACCTTAAGCTTGTCGACGTGCCCGACATTCGTCGACGCCGGTATCGCCCCGCGACATATCGATTTACGGCCCTTTATTCTTTCGGGAAAGTCAATTCGAATGGTTCCGGGTGGCCTAACGCGCGTCGCGCTCAAGGAAGGATCGCTCGTGGTAAATTCATCGCAAGGTGGTGGAACTAAAGATACGTGGGTGTTAGAACAATGAACGCGCCATGTTAAGCCGAACTGCGAACGATTTATTTTGGATGTCTTGCCACATGGAGCGTGCCGAAAACGTCGCTCGCATGCTCGATGTCACGTATCGCATGTCGCTGCTGCCGTATCACGTTTTGGAACCAGGCCAGGAGTGGGCCGAGCCGTGGGTGGTGCCGTTGGTGATTACCGGTTTGGTAACGCCTTACTATGAGCGATATTCGGCAATCACAATTGATGATGTGCTGCGGTTCATGGTGTTGGACCCGAATAATCCGTCCAGCATCTTGTCGTGTTTGAAACTTGCCCGAGAAAATGGCCGGGCGCAACGCGGGGCGGTGAGTTCCGAAATGTGGGAGTGTTTGAACGCGACGTGGCTGGAAATGCGTGAACTGAATTTTGACCACATTCACCATCGTGGCGTATCGGAGTTTTTCGAATGGGTCAAAACTCGATCGCAACTTTTTCGTGGCATCACTTTTGGAACGATGCTTCGCGATGAAGCGTATCGATTCATTCGCCTTCCGCAATTTCTCGAGCGAGCTGACAATACCGCCCGAATCTTGGACGTTAAGTATCATACCTTACTACCCAGTGTAGAAGACGTCGGCGGCGCCGTTGACTATTACCAATGGGGAGCGCTGTTGCGCTCAGTCGGATCGCTAGAGTCGTATCGAAAAATTTATCGAGACGCGATTACGCCTATTCGTGTCGCGGAATTACTCATCCTTCGCGACGATATTCCGCGGTCGCTTCATGCGTGTTTGAATGATATTTATCGTATCCTGAACGAACTGTGCGATTCTTCTTCTCTTGAGCCCGAGCGACTAGCTGGCGAAATCCACGCGCAGTTGCACTATGGACGCACCGAACGCATCATGGAGCACGGGCTGCACGAATATTTAATGGAATTTATTGATCAGTTGGCGGTTCTAAATTCTGAAATCAGCAGTCATTTTCTAGTGCCTATTGATCGCTAGCTATCCAAGTTAACGCGTCGTTGGCCCGCGTTGCGACGATGAATATTACCGGCCCCATTTCTTAAATTCTAACCATGACTATTCGCGTCGCGCTTCACCATAAAAGCAACTATCGATTTGACCGCCCGGTCGACATAGCGCCACACGAAATTCGCTTACGCCCTGCCCCGCATTGTCGTACGCCAATCCTCAGCTACTCCTTGCGCATTGAACCATCTAATCATTTTTTAAATTGGCAGCAAGACGCCTACGGCAACTATATCGCCCGCCTAGTGTTTCCCGAAAAAGCAAAGGCATTAAGTTTCTCGGTCGACCTGATCGCCGAAATGACGGTAATTAATCCGTTCGATTTTTTCGTTGAAAAGTATGCGGAAAAATACCCCTTCCAGTACCCAGCCCAACTTGCGATCGAACTTGCCCCATACCTTGCGACAGAAACACCGGGAATACAGTTAAAGACCTGGCTTGCGCAATTCAAGCAAAATCCACAATCGCTCGGCTTAAATATTGTCGATTATTTGGTGCTGCTTAACCAAAAGTTGCAATCGGATATTCGCTATTTAGTTCGGCTGGAGCCGGGTGTCCAAACACCCGAGGAAACGCTCTCACTCGCGTCGGGCTCATGTCGGGATTCTGGTTGGTTGTTAGTACAAATACTCCGACATTTCGGCTTGGCTGCGCGCTTCGTTTCCGGATACTTGATTCAACTAACAGCCGACGTCAAGGCCATTGACGGGCCGTCGGGACCCGCCAGCGACTTCACTGATTTGCATGCTTGGGCTGAGGTCTATTTGCCCGGTGCTGGATGGATTGGTTTGGATCCCACGTCCGGGTTAATGGCGGGGGAGGGACACATCCCGCTTGCCTGCACCGCGTACCCCTCCAGCGCGGCGCCGGTAACTGGCGCGACAGATGTTTGCGAATCGACCCTTGAGGTCAAAATGAACGTCACACGTATCCATGAAGACCCGCGTGTGACCAAGCCCTATTCCGATTCACAGTGGCAAGCGATTAACGAGCTAGGCCAACAGGTAGACGCGGAGTTATCTGCGCAAGACGTACGGCTGACCCAAGGCGGCGAACCGACCTTTGTATCGGTTGACGACATGGACGGCGCAGAGTGGAATTACACCGCGCTATCGGATGAAAAATGGGCGCTGGCCGAAACCCTCGCCGCAAAACTGAAAGCGCAGTATGCGCCGGAGGGACTCCTATTTTACGGCCAAGGAAAATGGTATCCCGGCGAACCCTTGCCACGCTGGGCGCTTGGGATTTACTGGCGCGCCGACGGCGCACCGATCTGGCGAGATGCCAATCGTGCTCAGCGCGTGTCTGAAGAAAATTTGCTTACGATTTCCGACGCACAGCGTTTCATGCAAGCGCTAGCAGTGAACTTAGGAATTTCCGAGCACTATGTCATGCCCGCTTTTGAAGATCCTTTCAACGTAATAAAGATCGAAGCAAACCTACCGATCAATCTCGATCCCCTGTCGGTTCCGATGAAGGAATACAGCGAACGTGCGCGCCTTGCGACATTGTTGCAGCAGGGCATAGCGCAACCGGCAGGTTTTGTGCTTCCTCTGAAAGCAATAGCAGTAAGCAAAGACAGTGAAGCCGATTCGCACTGGGACACATCGGTTTGGCCGCTTAAGCGCGAACAACTTTTTTTGTTGTCCGGCGATTCACCACTCGGGTATCGGCTGCCTTTAGCATCGCTTCCAGAGCGAGTTTCCCACGATGTTGAAATTGAATTCGATCGTGATCCTTTTGAGGAGCGCGGTGAGCTTGTCGATCCCAAGGGCGCTGCAAATAAAGCAAGTGTGGTCACGCGCACACATAATAAATCGCCAAAAGCAAAGGAAGTTGTGCGTACCGCTTGCTGCGCACAAGTTCGCGATGGCGTACTCTATGTTTTCATGCCGCCGCTAAAACGCTTAGAAGATGCGCTAAATCTAGTTGCGGCAATCGAACATACTTGCGCTGATCTCAATATTCCATTGCGTTTGGAGGGTTATCCGTTACCTTGGGATCCTCGAATCAAAGTGCTCAACATCACGCCCGATCCCGGCGTGATCGAAGTGAATATCCATCCCGCGACCTCGTGGCCGGAGCTTGTAACTACGACCGAGGCATTGTACGAAACGGCGCGCCAGACGCGGCTTGCGACGGAAAAATTCATGCTCGATGGCCGTCACACCGGAACCGGTGGTGGCAATCACATTACGTTGGGCGGTGCGAAACCCGCCGATAGTCCGTTTCTTCGTCGACCGGATTTGCTAAAAAGCCTGATCACCTACTGGCAAAATCATCCGGCGTTGTCCTATCTTTTTTCGGGGATGTTTATCGGCCCCACCAGCCAAGCGCCCCGGGTTGACGAGGCGCGTAACGACAATCTTTACGAACTGGAAATCGCCTTCGAACAAATGGATCTGGCGTGGGCCTCAACCGAGGAAAGCAAACGGCCGTGGCTGGTCGATCGCTTGCTGCGTCATTTTCTCGTTGATTTGACCGGCAATACCCATCGAGCGGAGTTTTCAATCGACAAACTTTATTCCCCCGATGGCCCGACGGGCAGGTTGGGTTTGGTGGAATTTCGTGCTTTTGAAATGCCACCGCATGCGCGCATGAGTTTGGTGCAGGTGTTGCTGCTACGCGCCCTGGTTGCGCGCTTCTGGCGGGCGCCATACAAGGAGCGGCTAGTGCATTGGGGAACAGCTTTGCATGATAGATGGATGCTGCCACATTTTATCGCGCAGGATATGCGCGACATTGTTCGCGAACTGCGAGATTCCGGCTATGCATTTGACAACGATTGGTTTGCACCTTTCTTGGAATTTCGTTTCCCCCGCTACGGCACCCTTGTTCACGATGGCATTCAGCTTGAATTGCGCCAGGCGATCGAGCCATGGCATGTCTTAGGTGAGGAAATGGTGCGATCAAGTTCCGCTCGTTATGTCGATTCTTCGGTGGAACGCGTACAAGTCAAAATTAACGGCATGACCGACACGCGCCACATCGTCACTTGTAACGGTCGACCGGTTCCCCTTACTCCCACCGGCTTACATGGCGAGTTTGTTGCCGGTGTGCGTTATCGCGCATGGAAACCGCCGTCGGGTTTGCATCC
>JANOLP010000039.1:0-9604 GCA_031419835.1 Pseudomonadota bacterium
GGCAATTTGAGATCCAGTTCTGATCCGCCTTGGCTCTGCACTACTGCGCGATGCATGAGGGCTTCCAGTTCCCGAACGTTACCGGGCCAAGGATAGTTGACGATGCCTGCAAGATCGGAAGCTTTGATCGCGCGTGGCGTAACTTTGTATTGTCCGCTGTATATTGATATAAAGTGCCGCGCCAGTAGAAGTGCATCTTCGCCGCGATTGCGCAGGGGCGGAAGGGTCAGCGAGAATATTCGCAAACGGTAGAGCAAATCTGGACGGAACTGCTTTGCGGCTACCGCTTCATCAAGATCGACATTTGTTGCAGCGACGACTCGCACATTTGCGACTTGGTCTCGCGCCGCGCCAAGCGGTCGGTAGTGGGAATCCTGTAGAAATCGCAGTAGCGCTACTTGACCACGATAAGGAAGCGCATCGATTTCATCGAGAAATAGCGTGCCGCCATGGGCTTGAGCGACGAGGCCTTGCTGTGGTTCGCGAGCGTCCGTGTAGGCGCCGCGACTGTGGCCGAACAGCTCATTCTCCACCAAGCTGTCAGGCAACGCGCCGCAGTTAACTGGGATAAAGGGCATCTCCGCTCGAGGGCCAGAATAGTGCACTGCGCGGGCTGCAAGTTCTTTGCCGGTACCAGTTTCACCTTCGATTAGAACGGGCGCATCTATTCGCGCGATTTCGGAGATCTGGCGCAATACGTCGAGGAAAACCGGCGCCTCACCAATTAGTTTGATGGATGATTTGGTCTGCATTACAGCTCCTCCTTGCTATCTTACGCCACGATTACAATGCAGCACACACAGGCTGCGACTTGTATTGTCATTCAACACGCTGCGGAGTATTCCGTCACACCTCTCAGGGTACTTGGTACCACCTCCGATTTAAGCGCCGATATTTCGCATGATACTAAGTTTATTGCCCCTCATTTTTGTTCCGTTTTGGATCGGCAATCTCGCCTGGGGTGCCAATCTTTTGGCGACCACAGAATTTTCGGGCTGGCAAATCGGCGGTTTGTTGTTCAGTCTTGCCATCACGAGCGCATTTGCAACTTGTGTCGCGCATGAACTTCAACATCGCGCTGCTGAACTTGATCGAGGCATCGCGCGAATCATGATGGCAATTTGTGGTCATGGACATCTATTGCTGGAACATTTGCATCATCATGCAACGGTCGGAGATAGCGAGATTGGCGGCACGCCGCGCAAGAACGAAGCTTCTTACCACTTCGTGCTACGCAATTTCTGGCAAGGTGCGAAGAATGCGTGGGGCATCGAACAACGACGCCTTCATACTCAAAATCTGAAATTGTGGAACAATCGGATCGTTCAAGACTATTCACTGGCGCTCGCCGCGGCTGCGGGATTTACCGCACTTTGGGGTCGCTGGGGTTTGGCCGTCTTCGCCGCACAAGCACTTTTCGCGGTATTCGCCATTGAGATGATTACGTACATTCAACACTATGGCGTATCGCGCGCACCGGGTGAGAACATCGGCGCGCAACATGCCTGGGCACACAATTGTTGGTTAACCAATTGCATCACATTAAACATCACCCACCACAGCGATCATCACATGAATGTTTCCAAGCCTTACTACGAATTGAGATGCGATCCGAACGCGCCTTATTTACCGGCGTGCTATTTCGTGATGTTCATCACCGCATTATTTCCGCCGATTTGGCGTTGGGTAATGAATCGGCACATCACCAATAAAACGCCGGATTACGCGCGAGACACGCTCGTGCCTCACTAGGTGCTCGTGTCGGCAGTAGATTCTAGTCGGTCGACAATGTAAATACGCGGTCGGAATATTTCCACCGAGATGGAATAGACGGGCGATTTCCTAAGCGAGGTCAACAGTACCTTGCATTCGCGAACAGCCAGCGTGAAAAATAAAACACTGTTCGTATTGGCGCGACAACTTCTTCTGAACGCTGGACAACTTAACGACACTGAGCATCTCAATTCACTCCAGAATAATTTTCAGAATTCTCTTCGCCATAGGTGTGTTAATCTGATTGATGAGGTCCTCACGCCACTCTTTATAATCTGAAATTGTTACGTCGTGTTCTTCGTGTTCAATTTCGAGTTGAAGTAGATTTTCGAGAACGTCGATTTCCCGCGCCACTTTGCCATTGATCGTTATTTGACTGTCAAAATCTTCCCATTCTCGGTACATCGGGAATGTATAGAATCCGGAATAAGTGCACAACAAATCGATAACGGAGTTGACGGTCTTCTCCCTTAACTTAGTAACGTCATTTCGCTGTCGTGGGTTAAGGTCCCCTGTATAGGCTTCAGCCAGATCATGACAAAGAAACATTCGACTGATTATTTCCTTTGAATAGTCGTTAGCATCCTCATTACCAATTTCGTCACGATCATCTTTCGTTAATCGATCAGGTAAAAAAAATTGAATTAAAAGTAATCCGCCGGCAGTATGCGAAAGCACAGTTTCTGGATTTGGGTTTGCACGCGTGTGGCGATAGTCAACATCATTCCAACCGCTCCTTGGAAGCTTCTTCAATTCAAATAGTTTCCGTATCAGCCGAGAGCGCTTGAAGTTTGGCACCTTAATATGTTCTCGAATCATTCCACAGTAAGCTTGAAGCATGTTAAAGCTACTTAACTGCGAATCGGGATGCGTTTCAAGAAGCGTTACCAACCTACCTCTGTGCTCATCTTTTAGAACACCATTGGCGTAGCGATGCTGTGCGAGCGACAAAAGTGTCTGTAATTCGACGTCTCGCAGCGGATAGGGTCGCTGGTTTGCAAAAGATGCGGTCAGCTTGGGAAACAATTCTTCAAAAGTTTTATCGCAGTCACCGAGCTTATCGAGGTTCTCCATTGACTCTCGCACATCATAGTCAATATCACCGTAATACTCGAGATGGAACCCACGGTTTAGCGAATCAAAATCACGATTCTTTAAGCATGCACGAACATAGATTTCTGTCTCTCCTTGCCGCTCAAGTAGAATCAAGCTAATACAAATCGTACGCAATAGGAGTCGTTTTTCCGGCGTGTCTAGATGCGTAAACCTTTTCGCGAGATCGTAAGCCACGAGCTCTGAAGTCGCTCCTTTAGATGGCGTAGATAGTTGCCTGCGCCACTCATTCATTTCCTTTGCGGCACGTTGACGTTGCTGAGCTGTTCTCACGCGGCCCAAAAGATAGCATATGTGGGCCTTGGCTCGCTCTCGTTCTTTTTGCGGACCACGAGCACGCCGTTTTGGCCGCCAGTTATATGCATTGATTAGTGTATCAACAAGAAGCTTTTCATCCGGCAGATTCATTAACATAGCTTTGCAAAAGCGATTGACCCGACTTGGATAAACATTCGACAACATTGCAATAAGCGCTTCGGATTGACTTACGCTATCGATTAGGCTGTCCATTATCCAACTTGCCACCAAGTAGTCCCGCGATGTCTGGTCAAGGGATTCAAGTACAGGGCTGTGATTGTCATCCGTCCTTAAAACTTCTTTCTTATAAGCGCTTTCTGCTAACGCAGTAATTCGATTCCCAACCGAACCATTTTTGCGCTGATTGAAAGCCCAATTGCAAACGTCTGTCTCTGCGCTGGCTTGTTCGATTAGTTTGGATATTCTTCCGAGCACATCCAGCGCTTCCTTGAAGGACGCTAACCCAGCATGATGCTCGGAATTGGCGCTCAGTACCCTGCTAACTGTAATAGGGTTTGTTGCGAAGGTAAGCAAGTTAGAGATACAGTGGCTTGCAAGTTGACTAGCATTTCGCATCGCGATTCTCCGAAACACTCCATTGCCAACGGTATCAATAGCAGATTTCGTTCCATCTGCTGGATCAGAGACACCCCGAATAACTAGGATGCGTCCATTCCGGACTCCACAATCGTGCGCGGCTTGAACAACTCCCACCGATTCCATATCGGTAGCCAGTATGTTTCGATTACGCGAATGCTTTAGCCAATCTCCAAATGATGGGTCGTCAACTAGAAGTGGGGTGGCGCATATGAGCCCATAGTGCGTAGTCGGAGAGGTGCGAATTAAATTTTTATCCTGCAATTCTCGGTGAATCGCTTCCGAAATTCCCGCATACTCATAAAATGGCGGCGACGCGTTAATTGCGGTGAACAATGGTTTTGCAAGTGCATTGAGATGCCATTCTTTTCCACCTGGCAACACTTCCCCACCTTTTAGTTTACCGCGATATAGTGAGTTATCGCAGCCGCTGGCAAGAATTACGTCGCCTATCTTACAGTCATCACTGATCTTTCCACTTATGCCCACTAATATCACGAGCTTAGTTTGCAAGCGCAGTAGAAATTTGGTCGTTGCGATGGCCGCGCTTTCTGGTCCCTGATCGTCGATAAGTAAAGTTAAGACATTTAGCTTTCCGCCACCGAGTTCGGATAAGGTCCTCTTGTGTATTTCTAATTCGAGATCGTTATCAATCGGCTCGACGCTGCCATCCTCGAATATGTCTACCGACTTTAATTCCTCACGAAGCGCGACAATAATTGCAGCATCGCATGCTGCGGTCCAGTTGCCCCCATTCTCAGTTTCGCTCATTGCCTAATTTCCTTTGCGATTCGATTCTTCATACTTAACTCCGCTAAACGTAGCATAGCAATGGGGTCGAGTCTAGCTAAGTAGCATTGGTTCCATTTGTTTAAGATGAATTGTTTACGACACACTCGAAATTTAGATGATGTCGGTTACTCGTTACCAAATGCTTTCGAGGCAGCAGAACCCAATTCGAACGACGGCTTGCATGTGGCGAGCTTCGCCATGTCGCCTACCGCTTCTGGCCGGCTCGGAGAATTCGAGAGATCATCATGAGCGTCGACCTTCTCGAGCGCTTCCGACAACTAGGCGAATTACAGTCAATCAGAGCTCTGTTGATCGGCGATCAACATTGATGCCACCGCCTGCCGCGCAATGTAGATTTGGCTGCCAAGTTCGGTTGCATCTGCGTCAAACTACGCTTGCAGTCGAAATCTTGCGTCGTTCGCCATTATGAGTTCGTTCTTCGTAACGGCAATGGCTTACTTTTGATTTCGACTCGCTTAGTTTTCGTTTTTTTCGTGGGCGCCGTTTCGTTGGCCGGTCTTGTTCGCGCCGACTTGCGCGTCCCAATTTTTACGCTGGGTTCCATCAAATAAACACCGAAGGCTCGTATGTGGGCGCAGTGTTCCATGATGTAGTCGACCACGGTATCAAGGTTTTTAAACGTCCGGACGTTACCGCGGGCGGTGACAAGCGTCATGTACTGCAGTTCTTGATTTTTCTTGTCCTCGTATGGAGTTCGTAATTGCCAGCCGCGCTCACGCTTGTGTTTCACTTCATGCACGTCGACTTGAATGTCGAGATGGGTTTGGGTGAGTAGGATAAGCTCTCGTTGGGTAAATAATCGTGCTTCGGCCATAAGGAACTAGCGGTGGCGGTGAAACGAATTGCGGTGGCTGGCGCGAGTCGCCCGATCCGTTTGGATCGACATATAGGTCAGGCCCGCGATAATGGCACCGATGAGGTCAAGTACCACGAGCGTAATGTAGCCAGCGACGATCAGGCTGTACCAAATCAGCTTGCCGCTCCAGCGAAATAAAAACTTGAGGACGGTCCAAGTATCAATGCGCTTGATAAGCGATATGCCAGTGGTGATGTTCAATTAATTCCTCCGTTATATCTTCGAATGTTTCGCCGGTCTGAAGTTTTCGGGCGACTTTTATGGCGTCAGCCTCATCGTATAGGGAGCGGTAGCGCCAAATGTTGTTGTGCTGGAAGACGAATCGATAGCCGTTTTGATCTTTGGTGTTACCGACTTTGTAGAGGCCCGGTTCAAGGATGGCGAATTCAAAATCGCCGAACTTGCCGGTTTGCGAGCGCCGGGTTATGGTGCTGGGAACAAACTCATAGTTTGGACGGCCACTTGGCATCTCGCCGATGACGTGCCAGACAAACGGCCTCTTGTAGCCAGAATACTGATGGAAATGCCACTTCAACATGGTCGGCAATCCAACACAACAATACAGCCTTAGTGTATGCCCGCAATGTCGGTTTCGTAAACCGTACTGAATTCTTAACATCACGGGTTGTTGATCAATCTTCTTCGACGACTCGATCAATCTTGTTCGTCGTGGAGCAAGCCACCGCGTCGGAATCTGTTTTGGTTTCTTCTCAATTGGTAACACACTTTGATAATTCCATCAAGGCAAATTCAGGGGTCAAATTTGCTACCAGGCTGTCGCGGGTTCGGCCTACACTTTTGCCAAGATCGTGATGTGGGTTCAAATAGGCTGACGTCATGTTGGAGAGGAGATGGACATGAATTCTCTTTGGTTATTGGCAATGCTGTTTTTAGTGGGCGGCTGCGGAACTTGGCAGTCGAAACCGCAGGCTGCGCGAGATCAGATACCGCAGTCCAAGTATCAGTTTGATTACAACGTGAAGAACGGCGAGCCGATTGCGTTGGTTCGGGTGTTTGACGATGGCGGCAGTACGTATTTTCAGTTTCGGGGGAATCCGCCCGAGGCGCTGGTGGTCAGCGCGGAGACAACAAACGGTGAAGCAATTATTCCCCACGAAATTATGGGGAACTATGCCGTGCTACGCGGCGTATATCGATTCAGTTCGATTCCGGCGGCAGCAAAGGTAATCAAGATAGAAAAGCTGGGCGCGATTGCGCCGATGGCAAGCTTAGGGCCGGTGATTTTACCTAAGATGACGAAAGAATCGACGCCGAAAGTCGAATCTGATCCATTACCCATGGCGGTCAATAACCGAGCTTCAGATTCAAGCAGCATTCGTCAAATTCGATTTCGTCGAAATTCGGCGTTATTAAGCCTAGTCAGTCGTAAATTGCTTTCGGAAATGATCACCACAACGGCAAGTGCCGGTGACGTGGAAATTCGGGTTCGACCGTTTTATCCTAAACGGCGCGCCAGCGTTCGACTTGCTGCAGCGCGTGCCAAGGCAATTAGGCACGTCCTGATCGACTCCGGTATTGGCGAAAATCGTGTTCGGATTTCGCTCGATGACGGAACCCCTGCGCTCGTGGCGGAAGTTGAGTTTCATGTGACACCATCCCAAGCGAGTCGAGATACCGCGCCCATTGGGACGGGGATCGAGCAGGTTAACGTCTCGGCGCAGCTGGTGGAGTTTAGTTCGCCGTCGATACCGAAATTATCAATCAGTATTTGATGGGGGGGTGGTCTGAATGAACGCTCGACTCTGGTGTTTATGTTTTGCTTTGGCAATTGGCCTTACTTCACACGTTGCATCGGCTGATCAATGGGGTTGCGAGGTATTGCTGTGTTTATCCAATCCGGCAGGACCCACCGCTGTAAAGGAATGCGAACCGCCGATCCATCGGTTACGGGATCACCTTCGCGATGGTCATGAGTTTCCGACGTGCGATATGGCAAAGGATGGGAAGTCTAGCGCTTATGCAAAGCTGGGCTTTAACTTCTTTGATCCGTGTCCGGCGGGGACGCGCCCACTAGCGCTGGGTGAGCGCGCAGTTCAGGCAACCATGGGTGGCGGCACGCGTACATCATGGAAACCAGCCAGCGTTTCCGATGTGCTAACGGGCATTGGTGATGGCGAGGGTTATTCGTTCAGCGATCGTTACGCGAGGACGATGCCTTTAGTTTGTGTTGGTAATCAAATTACGACGACCTCAATAAGTCCGGATGGGCGATCGCGGTTTCGAGTTTCGGTTTACGATCGGGTGACGACGTTTCGGCCGCACGGGTCGCCAAGAATTATTGATGTGTATATCAATGATGCTTTGTTTCGACGGGTGCGGTGGTGACCGTCGACGGATAATGGACATAACCTATGCATAGAATCGCCACGGCTAGAAAGTCCGCCCGTGCAGAAATTCCGGTGGCAACACCTAGACGCTTACTTCGAGACTACGAAGTGGAAGCGCAATATGGGATTTCGCGATTTACCTTAAGAGCGGATCGTCTCCACGAACGGCGCTTCAAGTTCATCAAGATCGGGCGCAGCGTTTATTATCGAATCGAGGATATTGAAAAAATATTAGACAGTCTTGCCGTTTTCAGTGGTTCGTCATAAACAATTCGGCCTTGCTACATTCACCCGAGAAACTTTCGCAGTCTCAGTGGTGCGGTATACGTCTCGGGTCAACAAATTTATGTAACGTCATGGCGGCGACACACGTCGCTCAATCGCACTGAATTTTCCACGATAGTCGGAAAATTAATCCCCGCTAAGTCTATTGAGGTAAAGGCTGAAGGTGCGCTCGCGCGCGGTATTGCTTGGGTTAGTTCGAAAACTTTTTGCCTCGAACCTATACATAGCATATACATGGGAAATGCTAGAATTTCGACAAAACGCGGAATACCGCGTCGTTATTGGCTCCCCGACCTGGGCTCGAACCAGGGACCTGCGGATTAACAGTCCGTCGCTCTACCAACTGAGCTATCGGGGAATAATTCGGTGAATTTCAGATTTGCGCTGAAAAACTTAGAACAAGCGTTTAAGCTCTCAATCGCAAGACGCGGATTATAGAGCATTTTGCGCTATTGAAAAAGACCCTGCTCACCGGCGCAGTATTTATTTTTAAACATACCCTCCTGCGCTCGATGCTTCAGCTCTTGCCCCTTTACGATATCAAACAATTAAATGGCAATCGCAGGCGAGTTATTGTTACGCATTCCCTTCAAATAACGCCTTTGATTGCCATTCCGCGATCATCCGAAATGATCTGTAGATCCGCATGAATATTGGCTCTACGAGCACATCTCTACGAAAATTATTCCGCAGCAAAATAATCGGAAATCGAAACCCAGCGCCCGCCCTTTATCTGCGCGAGGCGAACTTTGCTGTTGCACAAACGATCGGTTTTGGTGATATGGCATTCCGGCGCACCGAACATGTCACGTGGAAACGTCGTTGTCTCCATTGCGTTGTTGAATGTATCGGTAGTGAGATTCGTGCCGGCCTTATCCGCTGCTTTCGCAAAAATGTCCATGATGAAGTAGCCATAAACCGAGAACACCGTCGCGTCTTCGCTGAACTTGGTCTTGTGCTTGGCCGCCCATGCGCGTACCGGCGGATGGGGATCGTCCAAATAAGGATGGGCAACGGTATGAATGCCATACACACCTTCGACGGCTTTGCCACCGAGCGTGTGAATTAAGTGGGTGTACATCGGGCTCGGACCGACGAAGGTTGGGCTAAAACCATTCTTGCGCGCCTCTGCAACGGCGCCAACGGTCTCGCGAATGATCGTTCCGAGTACGACCAGATCACATTCCGCCGCCTTGAGCTTTGCAATCTGGGAAGAGAAATCCGTGGCGCCCCGCTTAAATGAGGTTTTCTCGACGAGGGTCATATTCGCCGCCTTCAGCCCCGCCTCGGTGCCGCGCAGCACTTCCAACCCATACTCATCGTCTTGATAAATGATGCCGACTTTCTTCGCCGATTTTTGTTTCACAAGTTGCGGAACGATAATGCGCATCTGATCAAAGTAGGGTGCAAAAAATGCCATTTTGAGTTTGTCGGCCGGCTCGAACATTTCCCGCGCGCCACTGAGCGGAAAGAAATTAATGACATTCTTTTCGAACAGAATCGGCATGGCGGCCATGTTGGG
>JANOLP010000040.1:0-3110 GCA_031419835.1 Pseudomonadota bacterium
ATGGGCGGCGGCATTACGATGAACTTCGCCAACGCCGGCATCCCGGTAAAAATGTTGGAGATGAAACAAGAAGCGCTCGATCGCGGCTTGGCGACCATCAAGAAAAATTACGCCAACACCGTCGCGAAGGGTCGGTTATCGCAAGAAGACATGGACAAGCGCATGGCGCTGATTTCGACGACGATGTCCTACGATGATCTGAAAGACGTAGATATGGTCATCGAAGCGGTGTTCGAGCAAATGGACGTGAAGAAAAAAGTCTTCACCGAACTTGATCGCGTGATCAAGCCCGGCGCAATCCTCGCGAGCAACACGTCGACGTTGGATGTCGACGCCATCGCCGCCGTCACCAAACGGCCCGAAAGCGTGATCGGCACCCACTTCTTTTCACCGGCGAACGTGATGCGTTTGCTGGAAATCGTGCGCGGCAAAAAAACCTCGAATTCGGTTCTTGCCACCACGATGAAACTTGCAAAGCAAATGCGCAAAGTCGGCGTGGTATCGGGCGTATGCGATGGCTTCATCGGCAACCGCATGGTGGAAGAATACATTCGCCAAGCGACGTTTTTGCTGGAAGAAGGCGCGTTGCCGCAACAAGTCGACGGCGCACTGCAAAAATGGGGCATGGCCATGGGGCCGTTCGCGATGAGCGATCTCGCGGGTCTGGACATCGGCTGGGCAATTCGCAAACGCAAAAAGGCCGAAACCGGCGAACAATTCTCCGCCATCGGCGATCGCATTTGCGAAATGGGCCGCTTCGGGCAAAAAACCGGTTCCGGTTTTTACATTTACGAAGCGGGCAATCGCAAGCCGGTTCCCGATCCGATTATCGACAAACTGATTGTCGACTATTCGAAAGAACATAATATTCCTCGCCGCGAGATCAGCGACGAAGAAATCATCGAACGCTGCATTTATGGGCTGGTGAATGTCGGCGCGCAAATTCTTGATGAAGGCATCGCGATGCGCGCCAGCGACATCGACATGGTGTACATGACCGGCTATGGCTTTCCGCTGTATCGTGGCGGGCCGATGTTTTACGCCGACACTGTCGGGCTGAAGAAAGTTGTCGCAACGATGGAGCGATTCGAGAAAGGCCGCAACGGGCATTTCTGGAAAGTCGCGCCGTTGTTGAAGAAGTTGGCGGACGAAGGTAACACATTTAATCGGTAGCAACAGACTCCTTCCCCTTCAAGGGCAAGGCTGGGATGGGGATGGGTTTTCGCGGCAAACAAACACGTAACCCATCCCCACCCTAACCCTCCCCTTGAAGGGGAGGGAACTCAAACATTGAGGAGATAGAAATGGGCTCACACGACGAACAAGCACTACGCGCAACCTTCACCAACATGGAACAAAGCACGGCGGCTGAATGGAAACTCATCGCCGACGAATACGTTCCGTATGCCGACGCACTGCCGGATCGCGTGTTGAATCACTTGAAGCTCCTCTCCGGCGACTACGGCGGCTTCGCGGTGGATCGCATGACCCATTCGCTACAAACCGCGACCCGCGCCCATCGCGCCGGGAAAGACGAAGAATACCTGGTCTGCGCCCTACTCCACGATATCGGCGATACGCTCGGCAGCTTCAATCATGCCGACGTTGGCGCATCGATTCTGAAGCCATTCATTTCCGCCGAGAATTTTTGGATGGTGGAAAAACACGGCATGTTTCAAGGCTATTATTTTTTCCATTATCTGGGACTCGATCGCAACATGCGCGAACAATTTCGCGGCCATCCCTGTTTCGAAATGACCGCCGAATTCTGCGAAAAATACGACGGCCCGGCATTCGATCCGAATGGCGAAACGCTGCCGCTGGAATTTTTCGAACCGATGGTGAAGCGCCTGTTCGCCAAGCCGAAGAACTCGATCTACCAGAGCGCAACCGACAAGTAATTCGCGAAAAAATATTACCCTTGTGAACTTACCCCCGACAGGCATAACATATATTCAGGGATCAACATAACTGCATGGGCAAACCATGCCACGATAACGAGGAGGACTAGAAATGACTGAAGCAGTGATCGTATCCACCGCTCGCACGCCGATCGGCAAAGCCTATCGCGGCGCCTTCAATATGACCCACGGCGCGAAACTCGGTGGCCATGTCATCAAGCATGCGGTCGAACGCGCCGGTGTCGAACCGCAAGAAATCGAGGACGTCATCATCGGTTGCGCCAACCCGGAAGGCGCGACCGGCTATAACATCGCGCGCCAAGCCGCGATCCGAGCCGGATTACCGGTGACAACATCGGCCGTTACCATTAATCGCTTCTGCAGCTCGGGCCTGCAAGCCATCGCCATGGCGGCGCATCGCGTGATTGTCGACCGCGTGCCGATCATGGTCGCGGGTGGATTGGAATCCGTCAGCATGGTGCAGAACGATCATCAAAATAACTGGCATGCGCACGAAGAGTGGATTAAGCGCCACAAACCGCAACTGTATTTCCCGATGATCGAAACGGCGGAAGTGGTGTCGGAGCGTTACAAAATTTCGCGCGAGCGCCAAGACGAATACGGTTTGCAAAGCCAGCAGCGCACGGCGGCCGCACAAGCGGCGGGCCGCTTCAAAGACGAAATCGTGCCGCTGCACACCTATAAACAACTGGTCGATAAAGAAACCGGCCAGTCGACCATGGTCGAAATCACGCTGGAAAAAGACGAAGGCAATCGCCCGGAAACAACCATCGAAGGCTTGAATAATCTCAAACCCGTGATCGGCGAACATGGCCACATCACCGCCGGTAACGCCAGCCAGTTGTCTGATGGCGCATCGGCTTGTGTGGTGATGAACGCGGCGCTCGCAGAAAAACGCGGCATCAAACCGCTAGGCATTTTCCGCGGTTTCGAAGTGGCCGGCTGCGAGCCGGACGAAATGGGCATCGGCCCAATCTTCGCCGTACCGCGCTTGCTCGAGCGTTTTGATTTGAAAATGGACGACATCGGCCTGTGGGAATTAAACGAAGCCTTCGCGGTGCAAGTGATTTACTGTCGCGATCATTTAGGCATTCCGAATGACCGCCTCAACGTTGACGGCGGCTCGGTCGCGATCGGCCATCCCTACGGCATGAGCGGCGCGCGCATGACCGGCCACGCGTTGATCGA
>JANOLP010000041.1:0-10252 GCA_031419835.1 Pseudomonadota bacterium
CTCAACAATAAGATTCGCGTTATCCAGCGCCGCGCATACGGGCTACGCGACGAAGAATACCTGCGGCTAAAAGTCCTCACTTGCATGCTGCCAGTGCTCTAAAATGCCCCCAATTCACCCACACTCTTACGCGATGATCCATTTAATTTAATGTTGTTTGCATCGACCCGCGACAAAGCGGCGCTTTATTACGCGCTTTACCTCGTCGCGTTCGGTATGGGCTGGGCGTTTGTTTTTCATATTCCGGCGCATTTGTTCGGCTTACACAATTTATCGCTGCACTACATTCCATTTTTCCTCATGCCGGTTACCAGCGCGCTGTTTTGCCTGGATTTCCTCAAGCTCCGGCAAAAATTCCCAACGCTGGCTAAGCTTTGCGTCGTTGCGATCGCGATATCGCTGGCGCTGTTGCCGATCAACTTTTTCGCACAAAAATACGCACACATAACGGCCACTATCGTCATCAGCCTGTGGCTGCCGCTCGCGATCGTGTGCGGCATCGTCGCATGGCGCAGCGGCTATCGTCCAGCGCGATTTTTCGCGATGGCGTTTATTGCATTACTGATCCCCGGCGCGCTCATTTTACCGGCCAATCTGGGATTGATGGGTGATGTCGTGCGCAACTCGGAAATCTTTACGCTGGTGGGCGGAACCATCGACGCCATCTTGCTTGCCTTTGCGTTGGCGGACAAAATCAAATTGCTCGGATTCGAGAAAGATAGTTACTTAATGCGGCTGAACAACGCCCTCAAACTGGCTCATACCGATTCGATGACCGGCATCGGCAATCGCCACGCGTTCGATCAGCAATTCGATCAAGCGCTGAAGATTTCCTTCATGGAAGACGACGAACATCAGCCGATGTTAATCTTGGTCGATCTCGACGGCCTTAAACTGATCAACGACAAGTATGGCCACTCGCGCGGCGACGATCTATTGCGAGCCTTCGCCAAAGCGCTTGATGAATTGAAAATCGATCAGGTCAGCAGCTATCGCCTCGGTGGCGACGAGTTTGCGATTCTGGCGCAAAAACGCCACGACGCAATGTTGCGCGAACGCTTGGAAGCCACGGATCGATCGCTGAGCGCCCATGGCTTCGGCGATTCCGGCGTCAGCTTCGGCGTTGCCTTCGCCAGCGAAAGCAGCGCGCCAGCAGACGTCTTCAACGCCGCCGACATGCGCATGTACGAGCAAAAATTCATGAAGAAAACCTGGCCTAACGCGGCGGTTCAGCCGAGTTAGTCCAAGGTGCTCGCGTCTATCGACGCCTTGGTCGCCCATCTCGCGCCGCCGGGTTAACGGCGTATTCGGCCCGATGCCGCAAATCGCGCCGCTTAGCCTAACGCCATAACCTTCTTCAGAAATAGCGAAAATCTGATTCCTGCAATTTCCTGACAGGCAAGCGACCCCTACGGTCAATACGATGTGCGAATTTCAAATGATTTTCTTGTACGAAATGATCAATTCGTCTAAAGTAATCAAAAGGAGAATGATGATGCGTACCATTTCAGCGACCGAAGCAAAACAGCGTTTCGCGGCCATGCTTGATGCCGTTCAGCGTGAGCCGGTGGAAATTCGCCGACAAGATCGGCCCGCGGCGGTGTTAATTTCACCGGAAGAGTACGATCGGCTACGCGGCCTTGCGATTGCCGATTTCCAGCGTTTTTGCGATCAAGTCGGTGAAAAAGCCGCCGCGCGTGGCCTGACGGAGGAAAAACTTGCGGCAATCCTGGCGACCTAATGCCCCGAGCACGGGTTGTTGTCGATACTAATGTTCTAGTCAGTCGGCTGTTGCTCCCGGATTCCGTCTCGGCGCGCGCGGTCCGGCACGTCGTTGAACACTTTCAGTTATTGGCCTCGGATGCCACGCTAACCGAACTGGCAGACGTTCTATCCCGCGATAAATTTGATCGTTATGTTGATTTAGCAGATCGGCAGGCATTTTTTCAGCAGCTTGCCCGTATTGTAGAACGAGTGCCGATCACCTACATGGTTCGAGCCAGCCGTGATCCGAAGGACGATATGTTTCTCGAACTCGCCATAAATGGCAAGGCAGATTACATCGTCTCAGGTGATCAAGATCTGCTGGTGCTCTCGACGTTTCAGCAAATCCCGATCATGAATCCTGCAGGTTACCTCGAGCATACAAAAACGTTAGGTTGAAAACGTCCGCGTCAAGTCTCAATACGGCACAATCAATCGACGTCGCGGTGGGCTTCGCACATCATCCCCCAACCTAAACGCCACTGATTGCATCGCCACGAGCCGCTCTCCGCCTACGTTGTGGCATTGCATGCCTGGAAACCTGCACCGATATTAGTCCTTCAGGCATGCTTCGAGCGCTTAAAAACCATTCTCTCCCTTAATCACAGCCGGATATCCGCTAATCGCGCGCGACGCTTGCATGCCCGCCATCGTCGCTGCCTCGACACAACCGGCATTGAGCCCAGTCTTGATCCAATCGCCGGTCAGATACAAATTCTTAAATCCCGAGCCGTCAGTAGCGAGTCGATACCGGCTGCTGCCGACCAGTGAAATCACATAGCGCTCCGATGGATCGATATTGGCGCGCCAAAATTGGCTATCGAAGCGCTGCTCGCCGGTCCGCGTTGGCGGCGCCAACAGCCAATCCCATTGGAACGAATTGCGCGTGGCGGCGTTGGGCCAGAGCGCGTAAATCTGATGGGCAAGTTGATTGACGGCGTCCTGCTTAACCTCGGCGGCGCACGTTGCCGGAAAACTATATTCAGTCGGCGGTGGAAAATCTTTCATCGGCATTACGCTACAAAAATACGAGACGTTTTTCGGCGCCATCGCGGGTGGCCAATCTTCGCGCGGCAGCAACTGATCCATCGGCGCCCAAGTATCGTAAGGCTCAGTAAAGCCGCTAAGCACCGGCTGTTGGCCATCCTTCGGCCAGTCATTCCAGCCTAATTCCTCGACGGTTTTGGTGAGCCACACTTGATAGGCTTGCGTCACGACGGCCTTAACATTGTCCGCCGTCGCTTTTAACGCCGGACTTTGCGCGAGCAACTTGGGACAAAGATTCGGCAGGGCCGCGACCGAGATGCCGAACACGACTTGATCGAAATCGACGCCGCGCTTGAGCGTAACGGTGGGGAGAGGTTTGCCGAATTTTTGTTGGTAAATCACCGGCCAATTGGTCCAAAACGATTCAAGATTAATGTCGTTGGCTTGTAGCAAGGCCGTTTCCGCCGGTGCGATATATTGATAGTTCGGCTCGCTTGGCCAGCAATCTAAACCTTTGACGTTGACGAAGGGATCGTAGTCCGCCGTGTTAAGCGAAACCTGCCGCGTCATGCGAATCTCGCCGACTTGATCGCCGTCCGGAATGAGCTCGTCGACTTTGTGGAAGAATTTAAACTTCACGCCGCGCTGTTTCAATACTTGGTAGAGCGGCGTAAATACCGTGTCGCCCATGCCCGCCTGCATCTTCCACATCATGCCGCCTTGGTACGCAAACGCGACTTTCAACATACCGCGCAACATGGTGCCGGCTTCGATGTTCGGCTTGGCGTAATCGCCATCCTCGTAGGCGAACACCAGATCGTAGAAACCGCGCACCGGCGCCGAATGCACCGTAAAGGTTTTGTTGGCGCCGTGCTTAGTCAGCCAATCATAAAAATCGATGTCGTTGATGACATCGAAACCGTTCTTCAACACACCGTCTTTCAGCATGCCGATGATCGACGTGATGCCAAGATCAGCCATGATGTAAAGGCGCCGCAATGTATCGTCCTCGTCTAGCTTGTGAACAATCTCTTTGTCCAGCCAATGGCGAATGCCCGTTAACGCCGCGTGCAACACGGGATGTTTGCCGTCTTGATGCGAATCCAACAGCGTTGGCAATTGCTTGAGCACCGATTCCAGCGCACCCATTGTCGCCTCGACGTCGGAAACGATTGCCCGCGCGCCCATCGCCAAACTGTGCAACAGTCCGGCGTGCTCGGGGGCGGATGGGGTGGCGGCGCTGGTTTTTCGATGATGCTCCATCAGTTCACCGAATATTTTCTTGATCCACTCATAAACGGTCACGACAATCTGCCAAAGCGTCAATTCTTCGCTGGAGGTTCCCGGCACGCCTGGTTTGATCGGCGTGTCGACCGGCCAAATTTTCCACTGATTGTCGATGAACTCCGTTAACGCGACGAAATGCTGTGGCTTAAATGCATCTTCCCATGTTCGCAGCGCGGCACCCGGCGGACGATTTAACAAGCCATACGCTTTTTGCATCACGGCAAAGGCATTTTCATAAAACCCGAACCAAATGTGCAGCCCGTGCTCCTCAATGCGCTGGCCGTATTTCGCGTTTCGGCCACTCGCGCCCTTGCCGCCGAGCCGCCAGCCCATTTGATAAACCGTAATGTCGTAGTTGTTTTGCCAGCCCGGTTGATCGGATAAACAAAACGCGGCCGTCATCGAACTCACCCCGCCACCGAGGATGGCGATTTTCTTCGGCTGGATTTGTGAGTTGTTGACGAGCTCTTCACCTTCGGTTACCGAGAAATCGAAATTCACATGGAACGGCAAAATCGCCGGTTGTGCGCCGAGTTTGAATCCCAGCGTGTCGTTCAAGGGAAAACTATCGAACTTGTGCAAATTGCATTGATATTGGTAGCCGAGCAATTCCACCTTGTGCACCGCGTCGACTTTGGCTGGCGCCGCAACGATCGCTTGGTATACCGCTTTCACGCCCGCGCTATCGGGGAATTGTTTTAAGAAAATTTGCTGAACCTGCGGATTGAACAGCAGCTTGGTAAATTTCGGTAATTCCGCGACATCCAGATCGAGCAAATCCGGTTCGGACATCAAAATTTTGAAGCCTTCTTCCATCAAATGCATAAAGTTGTTCAATGGTCGATGCGCACCGCTTTTGTTCGTCGCGGTAATTTCGAACAACGGATGACTCGCCAATTGCGTCGTCGGCGAAAACGGTTCGAAGCCTTTCGCCGCGAGCGTAAAGGTATCGGGATCGCCGCCGGTCGCGGGCATGCTGTATTCGCATTCGTACTTCGGATAACCATACAACTCGCGGCCATTGATCATGGCCATGCAGTCGTTCACCCAAATGTGAAACGGATAGGAAAAAATTTCCGTCAGCACCGTCTTACCGTTTTGCTCCTCCATTTGCCCGACCATGACCCAAGTGACAATGTCGGTTTCCTCGCCCCAGCCTTTTGCGTGATCGACAGGGTTTGCTGAACTCGCATGGTTTACCCGCGTAAACGTCAACATCACAAATGGCGACAACACTTTGAAATTCATACGCCCAGCGGCCACTTGATTCAACGTCATGTCGACGCTCGCTTGCAATTTTTTCAAGTCGCCTTTGACGAAAAAGCCGTACATCTCGGAATTCGTCAAATTCAGCGGCGAATGCATCATGACGTTGCCGCCTTGATAAATGTAGTTCGGTCGTTCGGCCATACGGGTACATCTCCCTCTCAGATGAATCTTGCTTTTTCGAATCAACACACATGCCAGGAGAGCCGCGCCCCGCCTTGCTCTTGGCAAAGCATGCCCGGATGGGCAAGCGGGATGGGCCTACGGGACGTGCAAATTTTTGACGTACGAAATCTATTGATTTCGACGTATGGCGGTTGGTGAAATCGGCGACGAAGAATTCGTCCCGTTTTCCTCCAAGAAGAGGAGGATTATTGTTGAGTTTCTAGGATAACAGAGTTAGCGTTGCCGCGCTCGCTACGGCTCACGCGGCGAGACTCGCAACCAAAACGTCACGGGTCCATCGTTCAACAAACTCACTTTCATATCGGCACCGAAGCGTCCCGTCTCGACGATGGCGTGCGCCGATCGCGCCTGCGCAACTAAATAATCAAACAATCTCTCGCCGACGTCCGGCGTTGCAGCGGGCGTAAAGCTCGGGCGATTGCCGCTATTCGTGTCGGCGGCCAGAGTGAATTGCGACACCAGCAGCAGGCCGCCGCCGGTGTCGCTCAGCGACAAATTCATCTTGCCGGCCGCATCGTTGAACAGGCGATAGTTGAGCACACGCTCCAACAAGCGATTCGCTTGCGCCTCGGTATCGCCGCGCTCTACGCCGATGAGCGCGAGCGTGCCCGAGGCGATCGCGCCGATTATTTCGCCATCGACACTTACACTCGCGTTCGTTACCCGTTGCAACAACGCGATCATGTCATTAGTTGCGAAATGGACGAATTCACCAAAAGCATTTCATTCCTTGTGAACTTAGTTTGGTCACGGCGTTCGAACAAGATCAAGAACAACATCATTTCCATCTATGGACGTCGCATCGCTTCAAGCGTTGGTCGGCAGCCTGTTGCTGAACATTAGCGCGATCTCCGGCTATTCGTTACCGGAAAGTTTACCCAAAGTTAGTCTCGTTCCCGGCGTAGAAATTCAAAAGCGCGCATGCAGCAAACCTTGTCGTGCCCGCGCAATCTTCGTACAAGGCGAAGGCGTGTTTCTTGATGTGTCGCTTAATCTTAAGGAAAGCATGTACGACCAATCAATCTTGGTGCATGAATTGGTTCACGCCGTGCAGCATAGCAGCGGACGCTTTGAGGCGGACGGAAATGGTTGCGCGCGCTATGAGGCGGAAGAGGTCGAGGCCTACGATATTCAAAACAAATTCTTGAGCCAAACGGACGATCCGCGACGATTTGCCTTCACGGCCATGCCCGGGGCTTGCAAGGATGCCGCGCCGCAATAAACCCTCACAAATAGTTCTCGCCGCTTAAGAAAAATAGGTTTAAGATAATTTGTCCCCATGGCACACGTGTCTCAATAGTAGACCGATGCCATTTTCAAAGGGAGCATCAAAAAGTAAGGTCGGCGGAACTGACAAAGTACTGCAGCGCCGCTAATTTTTGGGACAACTCCATCAGCAACGATGGAGATGAAAACTTAAACGAGGAGGAAATTCGTGAGTAATTCATTACGCAAACCTGCATTAAGCTTGCTTGCCGCGGCACTGACATGCCTTGGCACCGCAGCGTACGCTGGCGTTACCGACGCAAACCTGGCCGCTGAAGCTGGAGATAACTGGATTCACACCAACGGTAACTACGCTGGTCATCGTTACAGCACGCTGGACAAAATCAATCCCGGCAACGCCGGTAAAGTTAAAGTCGCGTGGATGACAACGGTCGGTGGCAAAACCGATGCGCAAGCCACACCCACCGTCGTCGACGGCGTGATCTATTTCCCGCAAGACAATAAAGTGTTCGCAATCGATGGCAAAACCGGCGCGATCATTTGGAAATACGAGCACAAACTGCCGGACGATTGGGGCGGCTACAACGTGCCATTCTTTACCGGCAAACATCGTGGCCTCGCGGTGTATGGCGACAACATTTATTTCTTGTCCAACGACGTGAAAATGCACGCGATCAACATGAAAACCGGTAAGGCCGCTTTCGTGAAAGATTACGCGCCGGAAGGCTTTCCCTATCCGAAAGATTTCGCGAAATCGAAAGATTCCAATGGTTACTTTTTGACCGTTGGCGCGATGGCGGTTCCCGGCACGATCATCATCCCAATGAACGCAACGGACACCGGCGGCCTGCAGGGTTATGTCGTCGGCGCCGATCCGGCAACCGGCAACATCAAATGGAAAGCCAACATGATCCCCGCCAAGGGCGAGCCCGGTGGCGATACCTGGCCGGAAGAAGCAAAGCCCTACGGCGGCGCGGGCCCATGGATCATCGGTTCCTACGATCCGGAAACCAAGCAGTATGTCACCGGCACGGCCAATGCCTATGAGTGGAACCCGAAAAATCGTGGTGCAGGCAAGATGGATAACGTCGGTGCGGCGAGTATCGTTGCAACCAATGTGGATACCGGCAAAGTCACGTGGCGGTGGTGCGGTGTTCCGGGCGACCCCTGGGATTACGACCTGCCGCAAACGCCGCTGCTGATCAAGATGGATGGTAAAACGGTTGTCGCGCAGCCCAATAAGACGGGCTATGTCCACTACCTGAACATCAAGGATGGCAGCTACATCAAGGCCGACAAGTTCATCGACAAGTTGACCTGGGTGAAGGGTTATAGCAAGGAAGGTCGTCCGATCGATATGGTGCCATTGCCAAAAGAGGGTGGCGATCCGGTTGAAATTTGGCCGGGCTTGCTCGGTGGCGTAAACATGTACCCGAACGCCTATAACCCGAAGACCGGCTTGATGTATTTGGCGTCGTCGGAATCCGGCATGAAGTATGGCTTTGAAGAAATTAAAGTCATCAGCAACGCACGTCACTTCGGTGCCTACCAAGAATTTATCTGGGGCAACGAAATGAATCGTGCGTACGATCCGAAGACAGGCAAAGTCGTATGGACTAACGATGAAGGCAAACCCGGTTATGCAGGCGGCATGTTGACCACCGCGGGCGGTGTGACGATCTACACCACCCAAGGCGGCTCGTTCCGCATCACCGACGCAAAAACCGGCAAGACTTTGTATAGCATGGATACGGGTGTCGCTGCTAAAGCGGGCCCAGCCACTTATACGGCTGGCGGTAAGCAAATGATCGTCCAGGCGCTTGGCGGTACACCTGGCTTTGGTCGCGACGACGCTCACAAAGCGGAATTCGGCCATATGTTGATCGCTTTCACGGTTGAGTAAACCTTAACCTGACTCAGTACGTTGTAAAATGAAGGGCGCGTACGCAAGTGCGCGCCCTTTCTTTGAATTTTGATGGGAAAGAAATAGCATGCGAAGCCTGGTAAAAACTATTGCAGTCGGTCTTGTTCTCGCGCTCCCCGTTTGCCAATCGGCCAGCGCGGAGGACGTTCCCGACGTGAACCCACTATCCGGCGATGCCGCAGCAATACGCAGCGGCAAATCCGACTATCGCGCCATTTGCTCCGTGTGCCACGGCGGAAAAGCAGACGGCGCCGGCGAGCGTGCAAGCAGCGCAAAAACGCCGGCCGATTTGCGAAAATTCAACAAGGGTTTTAAAAAGTACATGGAGCTTGTTAAAAATGGCGTTCAAACGCCGGGACGAGAAATTAAAGATATGCCGGCGTGGGGCGGCGTATTGGATGATCCAACGCTGCTTAAAATCGGCGCCTATCTCGAAACCCTGGCAATGGAGGGCGCCAATTGGAAAGAAGGCGTCAAAAATTAACGTACCAGCGCGCACAGCGTTTTAACTTCCAGGCGAACTATGAACATACAAAAACTAATTGGCATCGGGCTGGGGCTCGTTGCGTCCTACTCAATTTGTTCCGCGGCAATGACGAACGAGCCAACCGAGTTTCGCGGGATTAGCTGGGGTACGTCCATCGAAGATCATCAAAAGGAATTAGTGTCTCTGTCAGCGCGTGGCGATCTAGCGTACTACCGCCGCCCGGCCGATCAAATGAGTTGGGGCGGCGCCGAAATACAAAAAATTTCCTACCGATATTTTAAAGGCCGCTTCAGCGGCTCGACGTTGCAGCTATTCGGCGCGAGCCATAAAAAAGCGATCACGGCAAAAATGTTCGAACTTTACGGCCCGCCCGAACAACCCAACAAACGCGTGCCGCAATATTTCTGGACCGGCGAAAAAGCCAAAGTCGTGCTTTTCTGCGAAGTCACCGATTATTGCGTCATCGATATGGCGAACCTAGAACTCCTCGCGCAAGAAGAGGCGCAAAACCAACCCGCCGCCGCGAAACGCAAAGACGACGACTAACGGAGCAAACACGCTATGAATTTTTTACGGTGGGTCGTGTTTGGCGCAAGCGTGTTGGTAACCCTCCCGGCTTGGGCCGACGACGCCAAAATCACCTGGTACGACGTCAGCTGCCGCTACATGCTGGTTGAAGTGCCCGAGGGTTTTGGTCTCTATGAATGGCGCTCCGGCGCGGAGCCCAAAGCCGATGACGCAATCAGCGGCGACATCGCCGGCGGACCGCAGGTCGAAGCCACGCTGAAATCGTCCGGCGAAAAAATGAACCTCATTCACTGGGGCGATGCAAAAAAAGCCGAAACCCTGCTCAGAGCCGCACCGCGCGGTTGCTTGAATAAGCCAAAGAAAAAATAATAGCCGCAGCCTGGGTTAGACGCGCGCGGCGTAACCCAGGAATTCGCTGATTCAATTTCCTATTTTGTTGTCACGGCGCCAATCCTGGTACATCGCAGGATGGCCCGAGAGCCGCGTCCTGCCGGGGTAGCCCGAGGCTAGCCACTGGCCGTGGGCTATTGCCTCGTGGCATGGCATACGCTGAGAAGCACTATCCAGGGGCTGGCCTAAGGCCATGCGCCTCTCAG
>JANOLP010000042.1:0-5743 GCA_031419835.1 Pseudomonadota bacterium
GCATCGGCACCATGCAGCAGGTTGGCCGCTCCGACGAACTCGGCCACAAAACGCGTACTGGGCCGCTCGTAGAGTACGGACGGTGACGCAACCTGCTCCAGCCGACCCCGGTTGAAGACGCCGATACGGTCACTCATCGACAAGGCCTCATGCTGGTCGTGTGTGACAAAGATGAAGGTGATGCCCAACTCGCGCTGCAGGCTCTTGAGCTCGCTTTGCATCTGTTCGCGCAACTTCAGATCCAGCGCACCCAGCGGTTCGTCGAGCAGCAGCACCCGTGGCTCGCTGATCAAGGCGCGCGCCAGAGCCACGCGCTGGCGCTGGCCGCCCGACAACTGAACCGGTTTGCGTTGTGCCACCTCGTCCAGCCGCACCGTGTCGAGCAGGGCGTGGGCGCGGCGCTCGCGCGTTGTGCGATCAACTCCACGCACCATCAGGCTGTAGGCCACGTTGTCGAGAACCGTCATGTGCGGGAACAACGCGTAGTCCTGGAACACGGTGTTGACCGGGCGCGCGTAAGGCGGATGCTGACTCACGTCCGCACCGTGGATCGCGATCGTGCCGGCGCTGGGCAGGGTAAAGCCGCCGATCATGCGCAGGCAGGTGGTCTTGCCCGATCCGGAGGGCCCCAGCAGGGTAAAAAACTCGCCGGCCTCGACCTCCATGCTGACGTGATCCACCGCGACCACAGCTTTGCCGCCGGAATGAAAAACACACGACACGGCACGCAAAGCGACAGCGGCAACCATCCGATCCCGACCTTCCATTCAATGCGATGCGTCAACCGGCCATGGCCGCCACGGATGCCGAGCGGCGCATAACCGCCGCCCGCACGCCGGCGTCAGCCCGCCGCTGCGGGACCGGTCAGCGTCCGCCCAGCACCGCGATGTAGTCGGAAGCCCACTTGTGGTAAGGAATACACTGGTTGTTTTGTGTCTTGCACTGGGCCGTGGGGGTTCTCCAGAACGAGATCCGATCAAAATCCTTGAACCCCTGACGGTCACAACCCCCGTCGCCCAGCAAGGCGTTGCCCTTGCACGCCGCCGGCACCGCCGGTACCGAGCCAAACCAGGCCGACAGGTCTCCTTGCAGTTTGGGATTGAGTGAATGCTCCATCCACATATAGGCACAGTTGCGGTTTTTCGAGTCGATGTGCATCATGGTGGAATCGGCCCAGCCGGTAGCACCCTCCACCGGCACCACGGTGGCGATCGGCGCCTTCTTGGAGCCCAGGATATTGGCCTGGAACTGCCAGCTACCGGATGCCACCACGCCCTCATTGGTGAAGTCGTCGATCTGCACAAAAGCGTCATGCCAGTACTTGCCGACCAGCTTGCGCTGGCCGCGCAACAGGTCCAGCGCCGCCTTGTACTGCGCCTCGTTCAGCTCATACGGGTCCTTGATGCCGAGCGCCGGGTTTTTCTTCATCAGGTACAACGCGGCATCGGCAATGTAGATCGGGCCGTCAAAGGCCTGCACCCGGCCCTTGTTGCTTTTTCCGTCGGGCAGCGTCTGCTCTTCGAAAACCACATTCCAGCTGGTCGGTTTCTTGTCGCCAAAAACCTTGGTGTTGTACATCAGCACATTCCAGCCCCACTGATACGGGGTGCCGTAGTGAACATTATTCACCGTGTGCCACGGCGCATTCTGCAAACGCTTGTCGATGTTTTTGAAACTGGGAATAAGCTTCACGTTGATCGGCTGAACACGCTTGCCGACAATCAGCCGCATGCTTGCGTCGCCCGAAGCCGTCACCAGATCAAAGCCGCCTTCGTTCATCAGCGCGACCATTTCATCTGACGTGCCGGCGGTTTTCACGTTCACTTTACAGCCGGATTTTTTCTCGAATTCCGTGACCCAATCGAACGCCTTGTCGGTTTCGCCGCGCTCGATATAACCTGGCCACGCGACGATGTCGACTTGGCCTTCTGGCTTGCCGAGTTTTGCCAGCGGCGTTTGCGCGAACGCGCTCAGGGTCAACGTCAAGGTAAAGCAAGCCGCAATCGCTGCGGCGATTCCACGTTTAGTATTTTGCATCACTACCTCCAAATTGATTTTGACTCGCAAATCACCCATGGCGTACATGCGCGATTGGCTGGAACCTATTGTTTATTGCAAGTTAAAGTGTACCCGTGCACATGCATCCTGACAAACGCATCGATTCTTCAAGTCAACTGCGCCAGGAGCCAGTACCAGAGCGGCTCTTCAGACATGCCATGCCAGCAACCAATGAGGGCGCGGCTCCTGCCATCATCGAACTATCGATAACGCTCTTCGTTGACAAGTTTCAACTCATTAGAGAAATTTACTAGGCTACAATAGTGCGTCAGGAGCGTTTGTAGCAGAGGAGTACAAATGAGTGCGGTCGCGTCGCTGTTAAATAATGCTGGTCTGAGCGAACAAGAAGTTCAATCATTTTCCCAGCGCGGATATCACTTTCCAACACCGGTCTTAAGTAGCAAGGAGGCCGCAACCTATCGCTCCCACCTCGAAACGTTTGAACGCGCGCACGGCGGTCCACTCAGTGGCGCGTTGCGCAATAAACCCCACCTGCTGTTCACTTGGATAGACGAATTAGTACGTCACCCTGTAATTCTTGACGCGGTGCAAGCGATTCTGGGGCCCAATTTATTGGTATGGAGTTCAAGTTTTTTCACCAAGGAAGCGAACGATCCCGCCTATGTTTCATGGCACCAGGATTCTACTTATTGGGGATTGTCCGCGCCCGACGTCGTCACCGCCTGGGTCGGCTTCACTGGCAGCAACGTCAGCAACGGCTGTATGCAGGTGATTCCCGGCACCCATTTGAAAGATCAATTGCCGCACAAAGATACCTTCGCGCAGAATAATCTCCTCACCCGTGGACAAGAAGTCGCCGTCGACGTGAATCCCGATGACGCGGTCAATGTAATTTTGCAGGCGGGAGAAATGTCGCTGCATCATGTATGTTTGGTGCACGGCTCGCCGCCGAATACCTCGAATGATCGCCGCATCGGCTACGCCATTCGTTATGTACCGACCTATGTCCATCAAACCGCCGGCAGCCGCGACAGCGCAATGCTGGTGCGCGGTATCGACACTTATAAACACTTCGATCCCGAGCCACGGCCGAAGATCGATTTCGGCGCGGATGAGCGCGCGTTTCACACGGCTGTTAACGAAGAATCCATGCGTATTTTGTATCGCGGTACACACAAAGCGCCGCAATAACAACAAAGCCAGAACCATGCAGCGAATAAGATGTTCTATGTTCTTGGTGATTTCGCTGGCGCTGACAAACGTCTCCCTCGCAGCAGACCCCGCACCGATCAAAATAAAGATAATGGCTCTGTGGCAAGCGGGCACACTGCCATTCAAAGTCTTCGAACAATTCGCCGCCGACGTCGAGACAAAATCCCAGGGACGTTTAGTCATCGAGCCGCTGCCGGCTGGTTCCGTCGTGGCGCCGGCGGAAGCGCTCGACGCGGTGACCAGCGGCGTGCTCGATGCCGAGTACGGTTGCGGCGGTTACGCCTCTGGCAAGGAACCCGCGCTCGCATTATTAACCGATCCGCAAGGCGCCTTCGACTCTCCGGAACAAATGGCCCAGTGGATGGAGCAAGGCGGCGGTATCCAACTTGCGCGCGAAGCCTATCAACGCTTCAAAATCCATTACATCGTCGGCACCTGGTATGGTAAAGAATCGCTAGTCAGCAAAAAACCGCTACGTGGTATCGCCGATTTCAAAGGCCTCAAAATCCGCGCGCCGGTCGGGATTGGACAAGATATTTTTAAGCGACTCGGCGCCGCTCCCGTCAATATTCCCGGCAGCGAAGTTTATACGTCACTCGAACGCGGCGTGGTCGATGCATCCGATTAGAGCACGTTGTCGATGAATCACGAGCTCGGCTACCACAAGCTCGCCAAGTACCCCACCTACCCCGGGTTCCACTCGATGGGCATGGCGGAAATCGCGATGAACACGAAAAAGCGGAATACCTTGCCCGACGACTTCAAAACTTTATTGGAAGTCGCGGTGAAAGAATTTTCACGCAACCTCGTGGCACGCAGTCTCGCCGCGGATGAAAAAGTTGCCCAGCAAGCGAAGGCTTTGGGCTTTGAACCTATCGCGTGGAGCGCTGAGGAACGACGCAAATTCCGCGGTGTCGCGCGCGAAGTCTGGAAGCAATACGCTACGCGTAGTGTGTTGGCGAAAAAAATTAATGAATCGCAGGTCGCGTTTTTGAAAAAAGCTGGGGTGCTTGATTAAATACCAAAACCTTGCGCGTCGTCGTCCCCGCGCAGGCGGGGACCCAGTGTCGTTTAGCTTAAGACACTGGATTCCCGCCTTCGCGGGAATGACGAATACAATAGCTTGTGCGTAATCAGTGCTCGAACAAAAACTACAACCTTTAGTCAGCGCAATCGGTGCGATCGCATGCAGCTTTTTTCTGATTGTCGTCGCGATGATCTTGTATGAAGTCGCGTCCCGTTACTTCTTCAACGCGCCGACCATTTTGTGGGCCGGCAAATTGCCTGGCGGACTGGCAATTCAAACCATGGTCGCCGCGACCATCATGGGCGCCATGACCGACATCATCGGCGGCGAAATTGTACTGCTCGGCTTGATCGCGCTGCCGCAAATGTTGCGCTTGGGTTACGACCAAAAACTCGCGATTGGCACGATCTGTGCCGGCGGTTCGCTCGGCACGATGATTCCGCCGTCCATCGTGTTAGTAATTTACGGACTCACGGTTAACGCTCCGATCGGCGATCTGTTCACCGCCAACATCATTCCAGGTCTGATTCTGTCGGCGGTGTACATGATTTACATTTTCATCCGCTGCCAAATTGATCCCACTCTTGGTCCGCCCGCACCTGAGCAGGAACGCAACATTCCGTTGACGCAATAACTCGCAACGCTAAAAGGCTTGCTGTTGCCGATGCTGGTGATGGCCTCGGTATTGGGCACGATCTATACCGGCATCGCTTCCGTCACCGAAGCAGCAGGCATGGGCGTGGTCGGTACATTGATCGCCTCGGCCATTCGTGGTGATCTGACATGGAAGATCGTGCGCGAATCCGCCGATCAAACGCTGCGCGCCTGCGGCATGCTGCTCTGGCTCTCCTTCGGCGCAACCGCCATGTTCGATCGGTGTTTACAATCTCGCTGGCGGCCCTGCCTTCGTCAGTGAACTCATGACGGGACTTAACGTCGCGCCGATCGTCGTTATCTTAATCATGATGCTAATCCTCGTGGTGCTCGGCTGCATCATGGATTGGGTCGGCATTTGTTTGCTGACCATGCCGATCTTCGTGCCTATCGTAAAACAACTCGGTTACGATCCGGTTTGGTTTGGCGTGTTGTTCTGTTTGAACATGCAGATTTCTTATCTCTCGCCGCCGTTCGGACCCACCGCGTTTTACTTAAAGGGCGTTGCCCCCATAGGAATTACGCTCAACCAAATCTTCGCTTCTCTCTGGCCCTTCATCTTGCTGCAAGCTTTCGTATTAGCGCTGGTACTTAACTTTCCGCAAATCGCATTGTGACTACCGTCGCTGAATTAATCGGCCTGCGAAGCAATGGCCCGCCTCCACCCAATAGGAGAGCGGATCTTCAGGCATCCCATGCCAGCAGGCAGGCGGGACAAGGCTTCTGGCTTGACGCCATTCGTATTCTTTAGTTTTTCACAGATAAAGAGACGAAGCGGCTTATCCTGTGAATGCGGGTATGAAAATGTCGCGGCCATGGCTTCGCATCCTC
>JANOLP010000043.1:0-44390 GCA_031419835.1 Pseudomonadota bacterium
GGCACCATGCCGCCGCCGAGCACGCGATCGAGTTCGGCGATGCCGGTGGTCATGCGCGGAATTTTTTCGGGCTTGATCTCCGATAGCAACTGCACGCTACTGTTCGCAGTGAGTCCACTGAAGCGATTGCCTTTCGACGCAGTCTCCGCGATGGTTTCGACTAGGGTATTCCACGCGTTGCAGTGCGGGCATTGGCCCTGCCAGCGCAAGGTTTGGCCACCGCATTCGGTGCAGGTGAAGACTGATTTTGTTTTGGCCAACGAATACCTCTTACAAATCCAAAATAAGAAAGCGGCATCCCCTCTCCCTTCTAGGGAGAGGGCTAGGGTGAGGGTAATGGCCATAGTTAGCACCCTCCCTCATGGCCCTAGGCCACCCCGCCTGACCCTCTCCCCGAGGGAGAGGGGATATTGTTTTGGTTTATCGTTCCGTCATCGGCACGCGCGGCGCCACAGCGCACAACAATTCATATCCCACCGTTCCCGCGCTGCGCGCCACTTCATCCACCGGTAAACCTGCACCCCACAATTCCACCGGACTACCAATACGAGCCTGAGGCGTCTTGCTTAAGTCGACACAAATCATGTCCATCGACACGCGACCCGCAGTCGTGACGCGCTCGCCTTCCACCAACACCGGCGTACCCGTGGGCGCGAGACGCGGGTAGCCATCCGCATAACCACACGCGACAACACCGATGCGCATCGATCGATCGGCGCGAAAATTCTCGCCGTAACCGACGCAATCGCCACTCTTCAAGTTCTGGATAGCGATGATTTCGCTCGATAGCGTCATCGCCGGCTTCACACCGATATCGGCCGCACTGCGATCGGCAAATGGCGTCGCGCCGTAAAGCATAATGCCCGGCCGCACCCAATCGGCGTGGGATTCTGGGTAACGAATTAGCGCCGCGGAATTCGAGAGACTACGCGGATAAGACAAACCCGCCGTGATTTCGCGAAACAACGTAACTTGTTCGCGCACACCAGCGGGCACATCCGCCGTGGCGAAATGCGTCATCAAGGTCACGCTTGCAACGCGCGCTTGGCGTAGCGCGGACATCGCGCTGGGGAAATCCTCCGGCTTGAAGCCTAGGCGATTCATGCCGGAATTAATTTTAAGGTGCACGTCGAGCTTGCCTGGTGCTGCTTGTACTAACAGGCGCAACTGCTCCTCTTGATGGACTACCGTCGCAAGGCGATATTCGGTTACAAGGCGTAATTCCTCACGACCGAAGAATCCTTCGAGCAACAAAATCGTTTGATCGAAGCCGGCGTCGCGCAGCTTCATTGCATCTTCGATGTTTAGTACCGCGAATCCTGCGGCTTTCTTCATCGCATTCGCGGCACGTAATAATCCATGGCCGTAGGCGTTGGCCTTCAGCACAGCCATGACCTTAGATTGCGGCGCAAGTTTTTGCGCGGCTTGCAGATTGTCGTACAGCGCAGCGAGGTCGATCGTTGCTTTTATTGGGCGCATGAACTTGGGAGTGCTTTACGAATGCTACTTTGCTGGAGAACCTTTGAACCCATCCCCATCCTAGCCTTCCCCTTGAAGGGGAAGGAACAGTCATCTCGCTCTTCCCCTTTCAAGCGGGGGGCCGGGTGGGGGATGGGTCGGAGCGAGCATAGCAATCGAACCCATACCCATCCTAGCCTTTCCCTTGAAGGGGAAGGAACCCGCTCAATCAAAGTCGCGCTACTTAAACTCAAACTCGACCCACTCAATCGGGGTATCGCCGACATTTCTAAAAATGTAAGTTGCTGCCGTTTGCCGCCATTCAAATTGCCCAAGCGCAACGGTATTCGAGTTAGGTTCGGCGCCATCGATTGATTGTTTGAGCGTCCCCGAGGTTTGTACGACTCGCACGCTGCGGCCGGGCAAAACCAGCGGGCCGATTAACTCTCCAGGCGGCAGGGTTAATCGATATCCGCGCACACGCTCGTTGTCGAGCACTTTCTTTAGCTTAGTATCTTCTGTCAACGGCTCTGCGCCGACGCCAAGCGGTTTATCGCCCAAAAGCTCAATGCCGATGGCGCGAAAAACCGTGCTATCGATGTTAGTAAATCGATGGGTATAAGCGCCCTGCGATGCGCGGTAGTAGCCGACCAAGCCGGAAACAATTTTAAGATCCGCCTGGGGCTTGCCGGGAATATCGTTCTTGAGCAATGTCGTGCTCAACATGAGGTAAGGATAGTCAAGCGAATGGGTGTGATACTGCGTCGCTTCGCCGGGCAACACTTCGACATCGAGGACGCGAACAACTTCATTTACAAATTTCGGACGATGATGCGGCTCATCCTTCGCATCAATGGCTTGATCTTGCGACCACGCAGTGGAAAAAGTAGCGAGTAGAAAAATACAGGTTGCGATGCGCGAGGTATTCAAGTTAGTAACTTCCCTGCGCGAAATTTTGAAATTTGGTGAACTGGCCAAGGAAGGTCAATCGCACCGTACCAATCGGACCGTTACGTTGCTTACCGATAATGATTTCCGCAATGCCCTTATCTTGCGAACTTTCGTTGTACACCTCGTCGCGATAGATAAATAGGATCACGTCGGCGTCTTGTTCAATGGCGCCTGACTCCCGCAAATCGCTCATTACCGGGCGTTTGTTCGGACGTTGCTCCAACGAGCGATTGAGCTGAGACAAGGCAACCAGCGGCACCTTCAGTTCTTTCGCGAGCGCCTTTAACGAACGGGAAATTTCCGATATTTCCGTGGCGCGATTTTCGCCTTGACTGGTCGACGACATCAGTTGCAAATAGTCGACGACGATCAGGCCTAATCCTTTATGTTGGCGATGCAAGCGCCGCGCACGCGCGCGCAGTTCCAGCGCAGTGATCGCAGCACTTTCGTCGATAAATATCGGCGCGTCATTCAAGCGGCCGAGCGCATTGGTGAGGCGCGGCCAATCGTTATCGTCGAGCCGGCCGGTGCGTAATTTATGTTGATCGAGCCGACCGGTGGAGCCGAGCAAACGCATCGCGAGTTGTGTGCCGGCCATCTCCATACTGAAAATCGCGACCGGTAATTTCCCGTCGAGCGCGACGTGTTCGGCGATGTTGAGCGCAAACGCGGTCTTGCCCATCGACGGCCGGCCGGCGACGATGATGAGATCGCCCGGCTGAAATCCTGATGTGCGCTCATCGAGATCAGTAAAACCTGTGGCAACGCCGGTGACATCGGATGGATTGTCGCGACTGTAGAGCATGTCGATGCGCTCAACCACTTGCGTTAGCAACGGCTGAATAGCATTGAAGCCTTGAGTGCCGCGCGCACCCGCTTCGGCGATTTTGAATATTTTCGCTTCTGCTTCGTCGAGCAGTTGCCGCGCTTCGCGCCCGGCAGGGCTATAGGAACTCGCCGCGATTTCGGTGCCGATTTCAGCGAGCTTGCGCATGATCGATCGCTCGCGCACGATCTCGGCGTAACGGCGAATGTTCGCTGCGCTCGGCGTGTTAGTCGTCAACATGCCGACATAACCGAGGCCGCCAACCGATTCGAGTTCCGCGCTGCGTTCTAACGATTCACCGACGGTAATGACATCGGCTGGACGATTCGCCTCAATCAGCTTGGAGATGTGGTGATAAATCCGGCGATGGTCGTCACGATAAAAATCGTCAACGCTAACCAGATCGGCAATCTTGTCCCAGGAAACATTCTCCAACATCAAACCACCGAGCACGGATTGCTCCGCCTCAATGGAATGAGGCGGGACGCGCAGAAGATCGAGTTGATTGTCGTTGGGCATGGATTGCTAGCAGAAGTCGAGTGTTATTTTACCAGCCTGCTGTTTTTGATTCAGAATCAATTTTTGAAAAAATCGCGAAACGCTTTGATGGTTTCGTCCGGCTTTTCTTCCGGAATGAAATGGCCGCACTCGATCGCAAATCCGCGCACGTCAGCGGCGCGTTCGCGCCAGCACGCGATGGGATCATAGGCCGAACCGACCAAACCTTTGCCGCCCCATAATGCCAGCAGTGGCGCCTGAATCTTGTTTTGCAAATCGGCGCGATCGTGTACGAGATCGATCGTCGCTGCGGCGCGATAGTCTTCGCAAGTGGCGTGAATACACGCTGGATCGCTAAACAGGCGCACGTATTCATCGACCACTGCTTGCGGAAAGGCGTCGATATTACTTCCCCAGCGACCTAGCCTGGAGATCAAGTATTCGCGCGGGTCGTGGCCAATCATCTTTTCGGGAAAATCAAACGGCTGAATCAAAAAGAACCAATGAAAATAACTCGTCGCGACGCGTTGATCGACCTCATCGAACACCTTCAACGTCGGCACGATATCGAGTACAGCAATTTTTTTCACGGCACTCGGATGATCGATCGCCAGCCGATGGGACACCCGCGCACCGCGATCATGGCCGGCCAGAAAAAACTCTTTAAATCCTAAAGCCGCCATCACCTCCACTTGATCAAGCGCCATCGCGCGCTTCGAATAAGGAGAATGATCCTCGGCCGTTTGCGGTTTTCCGCTTTCGCCATAGCCGCGCAAGTCCGGCACAACGACGGTGAAATCCTTCGCCAGCGTCGGTGCGACCTTGTGCCACATTAAATGCGTTTGCGGATAGCCGTGCAGCAGCAGTAGCGGTGGGCCGTTGCCACTCCAGGTGACGTGAATCTCCGTGCCGCTGGTCTTTATGCGCTGCGTTTTGAATGTTTCGAACATTTCTCCCCCTTTTATCTGCAGGTTGCGTTGCTTTCAAGCAACGCCCCGTTCATGGTATAAAGTCGTCTAAGAAGACGCGTAACTATTAGATCAATTACAACCGCTTTCCCCACTATTCTAGCCTTTTCATGCCGTTAAGTTTCTATACCATCCTCGCCGCGCAATTTTTCTCCGCGCTGGCCGATAACGCATTATTGCCCGCCGCCATTGCATTGTTGATAGAACTCAGCGCGCCAAAATCTTACGTGCCGATTCTGCAGGTATTTTTCGTCGTGTCGTATATCGCGTTTGCGCCGTTCGTCGGCGCGTTCGCCGACGCCTTCCCGAAAGGCCGCGTGATGTCTACCAGCAACGCCGTTAAATTTGTTGGGTGCATTGCGATGTTATTGGGCGCACACCCATTAATCGCCTACGGCATTGTGGGCTTTGGTGCGGCAGCGTACTCGCCGGCGAAATACGGCATCCTTACCGAGCTACTGCCGTCGAGCAAACTCGTGGCCGCAAACGCGTGGATGGAAGGGCTAACCGTCGCAGCGATCATTCTCGGCCTGGGACTGGGCGGTTATTTGCAGAACGGGAGCCTCTACGCCAAGCTCGAATTTATCCATCCTCTGGTCAAATCGCCGGCGCAAATGGCAATCGCAATGATCTGTTTGCTTTACGTAATCGCGGCGTTGTTCAATCTCTATATTCCACGCCTGCCGATCGATCACAAGTTGCCGAAGAAAAATCCACTCTACATGATTCACGATTTTTGGCATTGCTTTAAATTGCTGTGGCGCGATCCGCTCGGGCAGGTTTCGCTCGCAGTGACCACCTTGTTTTGGGGTGCCGGCGCAACATTAAAAATCGTTATCATCGATTGGGCGCAGAAAGTATTGGGCTTTGGCTTGGATAAAGCGACCTATCTCACCATCGCCGTCGCGGTCGGCATCGCCATTGGCGCATTCATCGCCGCATTGACCGTTAAGCTCGAACACGCGGTGAAAGTATTGCCGGTCGGGATACTGATGGGCGTATTGATTATTTGCATGATCTTCGTCAACGATTGGCGCGTCGCAGCAGTGTTTTTCGTGGCGATCGGCGCGGTCGGCGGATTTTTTGTGGTGCCAATGAACGCATTGTTGCAACATCGCGGTCACACGCTGATGGGCGCGGGTCACTCGATCGCCGTGCAAAACTTCAACGAGAACTTAAGTATCGGCGCGCTGAACGCCGTTTACGCCGGTATGATTTCCGCACATTTTGGCATCAACACCATCACGATTATTTTTGGTGCGTTTGTCGGTTTGACGATGTGGTGGTTGTATATCAAACATCGCAACGACAAGCCGGTTTAGTTCGGCAAGTTGGCTTAATTTCCAAAGACTTCACCTCTTGTCATTCCCGCGCAGGCGGGAAGCCATTTGGCTTTTTGCAAGCTGCGACTCAGTATGGATTCCCGCCTTCGCGGGAATGACAATTAGATAGTCGGCATGGAACGGCGCGGCCCGCAGGCCATGCATCGCCACGAACCACTATTTTTGCGCCTCCTGGAATGGCCGCTATAAAATATAAGGCTTATTCGGTAACTCGTTAGGATTGCGAATTCCCGGCGGGAAATGCCGCGCGAGCAGTGCCGAAATTTGTTGTACGCCGGTAATTGCACCACCACGAAAATCGCCGCTACGAAATGCCTGCTCCATCTCGCGGCACACCGCTTCCCATTCCGACTGCTCGACTTTCGCATTGATGCCGCGATCGGCGACGATCTCCACTTTGTGGTCAACCAGCAACAAATAAATCAATACGCCGCTATTGGTTTCTGTATCCCAAACTCGCAGCAGCGAAAACACGTCGAGCGCGCGTTGGCGCGATTGCAAGCCATGCAATAACGGAGGCAAATCCAGGGCAGTTTCAATGGCAAAGCGCAATTCGCCGGTGTGTTGGTCCTCAGACGTTGCAATTTCGGCTTCGATCGCGTCTAGGGTTTCCCGAGAAAAGCGCGAGCGCAAATGCAGGCTCGTGGTGCAAAGATGTCGAAAAATTCGGCCGATACCCATCACCATTCTCCCGACGCGCCGCCGCCACCGCCGAAGCCGCCACCCCCGCCGCCGAAGTCACCGCTTGAGCCTCCGCCCCAACCGCCGCCCATTCCACCCCCACGGCCGCGATTACTCCAACCATTCATTGGGCTTACGGCGCCGGCGAAGAGATTAAACATGAACGCCAGAATACCCGCGATCGCCGCCACACCCATCACGCTTAAAATGACCCAAGTGACCAAGCCGGTCACTCCGCCGGCGATGATCGATCCGAAAAACCGCCCGAAGATTGCGCGAAAGATCGCGCCGGAAACGAACGCAAGCAATATCACCAACGGCAAGGCGCTCAACCAACTATCGTCGTTGTAGCCTTGCGGTTGCGGTGCGGGCAGCGGTTCGCCGTCGACGACCGTCACCATGCGATCGACGCCCGCGTCGATGCCACCATAGAAATCACCATGCTTGAACAGCGGCGTAATGACTTCGGCGATGATCCGCTTCGCGACCGCGTCTGGCATCGGCCCTTCCAGACCATAGCGCGTTTCGATGCGTAGCTTACGGTCGTTCTTTGCAATGACCAACAGCGCGCCGTCGTCGACACCTTTGCGTCCAAGTTTCCACGTATCGGAAACACGCAGTGCATATTGTTCGATCGTTTCCGGCTCGGTGGTCGGGACAATCAACACGGCGATTTGGCTACCTTTGCGCGTTTCGAGCGCGCGCAACTTTTCCGTTAACGCGGCTTGTTGTTGCTCATTCAGTGTGCTGGTAAGGTCGGTAACAATGCGCCGCTCCGGAACCGCAATAAGGTTCTGAGCAAAAACGCTGCCGATCAGACAGAAGAGCGCAACGAGAAGCCACGCTCTCGCCGCGTTCATGGTTGTCATTGTGAAATTAGATGACGATTATTTCTGCGTCGCGGGCTGCGAGAAATCCACTTTCGGCGCTGTAGAAATCGCTTTTTCGTTTTCAACTGTGAAGTTAGGTTTGGCTTTATAGCCGAAAATCATTGCCGTCAAATTGCTTGGAAACTGACGCGCGGTGACGTTGTAGTCCTCAACGGCTTTGATGTAACGATTGCGCGCAACGGTGACGCGATTTTCCGTGCCTTCCAACTGCGCTTGCAGATCGCGGAAGTTCGCATCGGATTTCAGTTGCGGATAGTTTTCCGAAACGACCAACAAGCGCGATAACGCACCGGATAACTCGCCCTGCGCTGCTTGGAAATTCTTCAACGCTTCCGGGTCGTTTGCCATTTCCGGCGTCATTTGAATCGAGCCGACTTTGGCGCGCGCTTCGGTCACTTGCGTCAGTACGTCTTTTTCTTGCTGCGCATAACCTTTCACAGTATTCACCAAATTCGGAATCAAATCGGCGCGGCGCTGATATTGATTCACCACTTCCGACCACGATGATTTAACGATTTCATCCTGCGATTGAAACGTGTTATAGCCGCAGCCCGTGAGCACGGCGAAGAGTGGGACGAGTAACCAGTTTCCGAGACGCATAGATTTTCCCTAAGTTTTGTTGATTAATACAATTCCCATAATAGGGACGCGCGAATGAAATTACAATAGCGCGCTCAAGACTGCCAACGTAGACATTGTTGGCGCACCACCTCAGGAAGCTGGCGTTGCTCTTTATGCAATGCCCGTATCCACGCTGCATCATTGCCGGCCGTCGTTACCGAGTCGCGCAACGCCGCGCAAGCGGTATCGGTTTTCAAATCAATCGCGTGCGATTCGAACGCATCGAGTGTTGCAATAATGTCCTCACCGACACTGCGATGCTCGCCCGTTTTCGGATCGACAAACGTGCCGTTAAAGCCCGAGCGACAGGCTTGAAAGCGATTAAACTTATACACCAAATAATCGTCGGCCTCGGGAACAAAGGTGTTTTCGCGCAATTGCCAGCGCGCGACGGTTTGAATATAGGCCGCAAGCTGCGCCGCTTTGGCGATGGTGAGCGGTGTATCCATCACGCGAATTTCGATGGTACCGAATTCCGGTTTTGGTCGAATGTCCCAATAAAAATCCTTCATATCTTCGACTACGCCGGTGCGCGTCATCTTGTCGAAATAAACAAGAAACTCATCCCACGTCGAAACGAACGGCGCGCGTCCGGCAAAGGGAAAGGCTTGAATAGAATTGAGCCGCGCCGAATCGAAGCCGGTGTCCGTTCCCTGCACGAATGGCGATGACGCTGACAACGCAACGAAATGCGGAATGTAGCGCGACATAGTATGCAACAAACGCAGCGCCGAATCGGCATCGGTACAGCCGAGGTGGACGTGTTGGCCAAACACAATGAACTGCTTGGAAAGGTAGCCATACAACGCCGACAGATGATGAAACCGCGGTGCGTCGAAAATACGCTGCTCGCTCCATTGCTGAAACGGATGGGTGCCGCCACCACACAGGCCCAAGCCAAGTTTACGCGCCGCTTCGACCAACACATCGCGAGTTTCCTGCAATTGCGCGACGGCGTCGGCATATCCTTCACACACACCGGTAGAAATTTCGATCATGCTGGCGGCGATTTCCGGCTTCACTTCGCCCGGCAGTTTTTTCTTTGCCATAACACGCAACAAATCCGCTGCGCCGGGCGTGAGATTGAATTCGTGGGTGCCGACCACCTGCAATTCAAGTTCGATGCCGAGCGTGAGTTCACGCGACGTTGCGAAAGATTCAAGTGCCATTGTGAATCTCGCCGCTGCGTTTGAGGGACCACTTCACCGCCAGCGGCCCGAGAATTTCCAGGATCGCGATAGTGCTAAAAATTATGGCGCCGAGCGCCACGCCGAAATCCGGATAGCGCGTCGCGATCTCCGCCGTTAGCACCAACGCTACGCCTGACATCGGACACAACGCAACACCGAGCGCGACGCTTTGCCGCAGCGAAAGTCCGCTCGGTTTGCCGAGCACGGCGAGCACGCTGATTTTCGCAAGCGATCGCACTAACACGATGGCGAGCGCGACGACACCGCCGGTTACCACATGATGCCAAGATAGCGACATAGCTGTGATAACGAACAACAACAACACCAACACGCCACCGACGCTGCCGAAATGCCGTGACCACACCAACGGCCGCGACGCGCGATGGCGCAGCCAAATGCCTGCGAGCAGCGGCGTGAGCAACACCGGCAACTCAAATGTACGCAGCAATGCGATCATTAGTAACAATAAGCCGAACACCAGCAGCGACGCATGTTCGTCGCGCAGATCAAAATACGGTTCGCACAGCGCGACCACCCAGGCGAGAAAAAACGCTAGCACCACGCTGCCGCCAAACACATAAACGGGATGTAACAACGCCGCCCAGAAATTATTTCCGTACTCATGGTGCAGCCAACCGAGCAAGAATTTTTGTGCCACGACCGCGTAGACGGTATTCAACGCCGCTAACAAAAGCAAGCGCTCGCTGAGCTGGCCCTGTGCTTTGAACTCCGCCGTCACACGCATCACCACGGCGGGCGACGTTGCGACACAGATGATGGCGACCGCAGTTGCAAGCGTCGCGCTGTACCCCAGGGTAACAATAAGTAAAGCGACGACGGTAAATGTCAGCACGGCCTCGATGACGCTAGTCGCCAATAGCCACGGATTAGCGCGCAGCCAACGCAAGTTGACGCGGCCACCGGCCTCGAACAGCAATAACGCCATGCCCATATCGAAAACGATGCCAAACGGCGCGCTGTTCCCCGCGGGTACGGCGGTGTTAAAGCCCAAACCCAGCGCGCCTGTCACCATACCGATCAGCGAATAGCCGATAATGCGCGGCCAGCCGAACGCGCTGAACACGCCCTCGCCGGCCAACGCCGCGACAATCAAAACCAGCGCCGCCGCAAAAATCGGGTCGGCTTGCAACGGCCATGCCGGAAGAAAATAAAAGGAATCGATTCGTCGCCTCCGAATTCGAGGTTTCAGCCTAGGGAAAGTCTGAACGTCTTGCTCTTATGTGCTCAGACTCGGCGGGCGCCACCCGCACCTCTCACTTGCAACGGCTCGTTTGAGAGGGGATTATTTTGTGATTACCAGAGCGGCTTGATCGCGACGCAGTGCGTCGCGAGTCAGCGTATTTGCTTTAGCTAAAGCAAAGCAAGTGTACTCCGAAAGACGGGCCTTTCATCACTGTTCGCGCGAAACAAAAAATCCAACAGCAGGCATGCCAGGAGCCGCGCCCCGCTTGCCTCGCAGCCATATCATCGTCAAGCGCCGCATCCCGCTTGCCTTACGGCCGAGCGTTCCATTTGTAACAGTCTGTAACTCCACACGCAATGGTCAACGCCCGTCGTAAACTAAGCGTTATGTCGAAAAGTCGCGAGACGTGGAGATAGCAATCATGGGCAGGATTTTTCATCACTTCAAAAAATGGCCGATCGTTTTGATCGTTGCCCTATTTTCTTCTTTTGTGAATGCCGATCCGCCAGATCGCGTCGCGCGCTTGAGTTTTATCGAAGGCGAAGTTTCGTTCGCGCCAACGCGCGCGGGCAAGGATGACAATTGGTCAGCAGCGAAAATCAACTGGCCGATCACCGAAGGCAATCGCCTTTCCGCTGGCGACAACGCTCGCGCCGAATTGCATCTTGGCGCATCGGCATTGCGCCTCGCGGAAAACACCGCGCTGGATTTCATCCGATTCGACGACGAACGCATCGAAACGTTTCTCGAACGCGGTTCGCTGAGCGTGACGTTGCGTAACTGGGATCGCGACGATGACCTCATCATCACTACGCCAACCTTGAGCATTTCGCTCAATAGCAATGGCCGCTACCGCATCGACCTCGATGACGATAGCGCAAGCGTCAGGGTGCGCCAAGGCGAAGCGAAGATTCAGCAGGGCAATTCGCGATTTAATCTGATCGCTTCACAGCGCGCAGAAATCGTCGGGCGCGATGGTGGCGACGTACGCATCACGCGCGACAATGACGAAGACAATTTCGACCGCTGGGCAGTCGAACGCGATAGTCGGCAAAGCGTCGCGACATCTTCGCGTTACGTCGCGCCGACGACGCCCGGAGTTTACGAGCTCGACCAGTACGGCCAATGGCTTGAAACGGGCGAGTATGGCCACGTGTGGCGGCCGAACAACGTGGCCGACGATTGGGCGCCCTATCGTCATGGTCGCTGGGAATGGATCGCGCCGTGGGGCTGGACGTGGATCGACGAATCGCCCTGGGGCTTTGCCCCGTCGCATTATGGCCGTTGGGTTTACGTCGATCGTTATTGGGCATGGTATCCGGGGCGGATCGTCGCGCGACCGGTTTACGCGCCGGCGTTAGTGAGTTTTATCAGCGGCCCTGGATTTAGCGTATCCGTTAGCACAGGCCAGCCGTGCGGTTGGGTGCCGCTGGCGCCATACGAAGTCTATTATCCCTATTATGAATCAAGCCATCGTTACGTCGAGCGCATCAACGTCACGCACGTTCATCGCGATCACGTGATCGAACGCGAGTATCGCCACGATCGCGGACACCATCGCAATCGCGATCACCCCGGTGGCGTAACCATCGTCAATCCACGCGTCGTTATCGATCATCTGCCGGTCGCGCGCGCGGTGCTGCCGTTCGAGCGCAGCGTGCTGCGCGACATCGCCCGCATCGCACCGCCGCTGCCACCCTTGCCCGGAATTGGTCACCTACTGCCACGAACAATACGACACGACCACGCTGATCGCCGCGACGACGAAGAGCGCGAGCGTCACCCGGAACGAAAATTTCAAGCAGGCACGCCGGTGCCCGTTCAGCAACGTGATCGAAACGACGTCCGCCGCCACGATGATCCAACTGGGCGCGCCGATAATCAAGTTCCCCACCGCGAAGTCGAGCGGCGGATACCCGCAATCGACGGTCAACGCCCATTGCCACCCGTACCGATCATCGTCCGTGAGCGGCCCCTGCCGCACAACGTGACGCAGTTGCCGCAAAATAACCGGCCGCTACCGCAAAACGTGCGTCCGCTGCCCTACAACGATAAACCGTTACCGCAAAACAATAAACCACTGCCGTCGCAACACAATGAACCGCGCTGGGATTCAAATGGCGCAGGGAAAGCGCAGACTGGCGGTGCGGTGCGACGAGTGGAGAAATGGATGACTAATCCGCGGTGATTGCCTGGCGAGGATATGCGTCCGCTTGAGCTTTGACTATTTTGCCCAAGGCGGTACATTTTCTGTTTTTATGATAGGTTGTTGTGTCGTGACGTTCAACTCAATCTCAAAATCGTCGGCAACTTTTTCTTTGCCAAAAATTCAAACGGGATTAGGATATTGGAAATGCCATCTCGCATCACAAAGTGAAACGCTTTTACGCCGCCGCCGATTTGATTGAGGCGCAACTACTCAAAGATTTGCTCAAAGAAGAAGGTATCCCTACGGAAATCTTTAATCAAAACGCCCGGGCTGGGATGGGGGAAATTCCATTTACGCACGCCTATCCGGAGTTATGGTTGTTGCGCGAACACGACGAAGGACGCGCACGAGCACTGGTCGATGCGTACGAAAACAGACCAATGCCAAGTGGCACATCGGTTTGCGGCAAATGCAATGAAGAAAATCCGCGCAACTTTGCTAGCTGTTGGCAGTGTGGTGGTTTGTTGACGTAAGGAACCTAGTCGTTGCGAGCGGCCCGTATCGGCGCGGCCGATACCGCTTACCTACCATGAACCTCCGGCGCCCTTGTTGTCACATCCCTATGTCATCTTGAGCAACGCGAAGGATCTGCTTTCACGGCCGTTGAAAAGCAGATCCTTCACGGAGTTTACCCTCGAGCGTAGCGAAGGGTTCAGGATGACATGTTAAAGTCGGGTGGGGTCGATCAAGCGTAGCATAAGAGCAACTGCCGCCACTAGCAGCGGACCACCATTAAAAATAAGTCGGGTAGGGTGGATCAAGCGCAGCGGATCCACCATTAAGAATAAGGAGACGCTTCACGTTGCTCAAGATGACAGTCGATCACGCTCGACCGCCACTGCAACTGATGGCGAGCTACGTCGCCGTCTTGCTTTCCACCGGCATCAACTCACAGGATTTGATTTTCCAACTCTTGTCTTCTTGTTTCTCCACGGTGAAGACGGCGAGGAAAACTTGATTCTCGTCGGAAAGAAATTGTACGCCTTGCATGATTCGGCCTTGGACGATCGAAGGCGTTAGGAATTTCAGTTCACGTGGATTGTAAATCGGCGTGTAGCGATCGCGAACCATTTTGCTAAACGCCTCGACGGTCGGAAAACGCTGCTTCACGCTCGGCGCGGCGAACGCGTAAGCGGCGGCATCATCGTCTTGTTGGAATGCATCGAGCTGACTTTGAATCACCTCCCGAATCTCTGCCCATTCCGTAGCCGTCGGCCAAAAACTTTCGGCGGAAAAAGCACTGATAGAATGCAACATCAACAGGGTAATTAGCGAGCGATAGATAAGGTTCATGTCAGCCTCCGTGCCAATGCCATGGGTTCATGGCTTTTTCGATTCCCGAAACGCAGCTTAGTTCAAAATGCTCGCAAAGACCAGCCGCGTCCATGGGCCTGAAGATTCGGACTCCGCTGCAGAATGGCTGGAGAAGTCCCTCCCTCTGGACGGTGATTGTTACGCTAGCATCCGCACCGCAGCAGCGCAGATGAACTTTTCCGACGGGAAAGTGCCCGATATCCGTGCCCTGAATCAATTACTGAAAAATTGCCCGCAAGCGATTGTCAACGCGAATGGCGATGCGATTTCCTTTGCCGAACAAAACATGGACCCCAGCGCCTACGGTTACGAAGCGCAAATTTTTTCGACCGGCGCAGTGCCGACGCGGCCTGACACTATTCACGATCTGTTCAACGCGTTGGTTTGGGTTAGTTTTCCGCTGAGCAAGGCGGCAATTAATGCCCGCCATATCGCGGCGCGAGAAAAGCACTCAGCAGGAAAGAATCGTGGCCCGGTGCAAGATGCGCTGACTTTGTTCGACGAAAGCGGCGTGATTGTCGTCAGTGATCGCGCGGATTTATTGGAATGTATCGAGCGGTTTGAATGGAAAGAATTGTTTTGGCGACAGCGCGAACGGGTCGCACGGCACATGAGATTTTTTTTGTTCGGCCATGGATTGATGGAGCAAATGTTGAAGCCCTACGTTGGTGTGACGGGAAAATCGTTACTAATAAGTGTTGAAGCTGCATGGCTAGAAACCAATACGGACGCGCTTCTTCAGCATATCGATGCCAGGAGCCGCGCACTGATTGCCTCTCCAGCATGCTTTGTTCGAGGCCGGGATTTGCTGCCGTTGCCACTGCTGGGCATTCCTGGTTGGTCGTCGGATAACGAACGCGAAAGCTACTACGATAACGTTCAGTATTTCCGCCCCGGCCGACGCACGGAGGGCGATTGATGCGCCGGTACATTTTGTTGATAAGCCTTGCACTCACCGCCTGCGGATCGCCACCGATCGACTATCGCGGCACAAGCGCCGTCGCTTTCGAACAACCGCAGCGTAAGCCGTTGTCGCGCCCGCTGATCGCCGTCGCCCTTGGCAGCGGCGGGCCGCGCGGCCTCACTCACCTTGGCGTGCTAAAAGCGTTGGAAGCGAACGGCATCGTGCCGGATTTGATCGTCGGCACCAGTTCGGGCGCGCTGGTCGGCAGTATCTACGCAAGTGGTATGCCGCTCGCCGACGTCGAATCCATGGCGATGGATTTGCAACCGACCGAGTTACTGGATTTCTCTTATTCCGACCGTGGCTACATTCGCGGTGAAGCGCTGCAAAATTTCATCAATCGTTTGGTAAAAGGCAAACGCCTGGAACAATTGGCGACCGAAATTGCGATCGTCAGCACTGATGTCAAAACCGGTACTGCCGTGGTATTTAATCGCGGCGATACCGGACTGGCGGTGCGCGCGTCAAGCGCGATTCCGGGACGTTTTCAGCCGGTGAAAATTAACGGCCGCGATCACCTCGATGGCGATTTGGTGAGCCCGGTGCCGATGCGCATCGCGCGCGAACTGGGCGCCGATGTCGTAATCGGCGTTGATGTATCGGCGTATCTCGAAGATACGCCGACCGACAAAGGATTCCCGGTGGATTGGATTACGACCGGCACCATGCGAAAGACCATGGTCGACCACGAAACTCGCTTTGCCGATGTTCTCATCCATCCGAACATCGGGTACTACACGGGCTGGGGAGATGCTTATAAGAAACGCTGTTTCGCGTTAGGCGAACGGGAGACGCTTGCCGCAATCCCAAGAATTAAAGCGGCGATTGAGGCCGCGCAAAAGAAGATCAGTGCGCGGTAAGCGTTTCTAGAAAACGTAACCTGTCGTTTCCGCGAAGGCGGGAACCCATTAAGCATCGGCTAGAACAAAACGAGTCTTAAATTTACCTGCCCTATGGATCCCCGCCTGCGCGGGGATGACAACTTTGGTTATTGTCTTCTTGCAGTATTTTTTACGGCCACTTGCCACAAACCGCGCGATCGGTCGAAGCGCCCTCTTCCGCCAACGCGCGGCCCATAATTGACAGCTCTTCATAGGTCACTGACGTTGGGCGATTGGTTTTGTCCATATAGGTTACCAATATCCGAACATTGCCGTTTTGGCACCACTCAAGTCCCGAGCGATCGGTGTCCTCAAGCTTCACAACGCGATGCGATCCATAACGCGCGTAATTCGCTTTCAACGTGTTCAGATCCATTTCATCCGGCGTGAATCCAATTTGATAGAGCGGGCTATCGGGCTCTTTTCCGGCGAACACGAAACCGGCATTGCGCTCGCGCACGCGATTTTTCGCCGGCACAAATTTCTCCAGATTATCCGCTTTCAATGTCCCGATGGTATCGCCGGACTTTGCGCCAAACATTGGCGCGCCAGTGAGTTTTCGAAATTCGCTCAGCTTCATGCCCAGCGGAAACGGGCCGTAGGCACGCGGCAAATCATCGGCCGCCATCAAATTTGCAGCGAAGCAAACAGTGACCGCCATCGTTAACGTTGTTGTTCTAATTTTCATTTGAATCCTTGTTGTGTGTCGGAAATAACGCGCTGTAATGCCTGGTAATCGCGAACCACTTTAAACTGCGGAAACTCCACGATGATGTTATCCGGCGGGCAAAAGAAAAATCCGGCGTCCGCTTCGCTTAACATGCCAGTGTCGTTGTAGGAATCGCCTGCGGCAATGACTTTGTAGTTCAAGCTGTGAAACGCTTTCACCGCCTTCCGCTTCGGATCCTTTTGCCGCAGGTGATAATCGCTGACAAATCCGCGCGCATCGGTACTTAAACGATGACACATCAAGGTTGGATGACCAAGCTGCGCCATTAGCGGCATCGCAAACTCATAAAACGTATCCGACAGAATCACCAACTGAAATTCGCTACGCACCCAATCCAAAAATTCCTTCGCACCGGCCATTGGCGACATAGTCGTGATAACTTTCTGAATATCCGGCAGGCCTAATTTGTGTTCTTGCAAGATACGCAAACGTTGGCGCATTAACACATCGTAATCGGGTACGTCGCGCGTCGTGGCACGTAACGCGTCTATGCCGGTACGCTCGGCAAATTCAATCCAGATTTCGGGAATTAATACACCTTCTAGATCAAGGCAAACGATGTTCAATGCAACTCCAGTCTTTGTGTAATTTTTCTAGTGACGCGCCTCCCTCATGGCCCTAGGCCACCCCGCCTGCACCCTCTCCCACTGGGAGAGGGTGCAGGCGGGGATGAGGGACGACGGTGATTATCCCTAACCGTGCTTAAACACCACAGTCTTCAACGATGTAAATCCATACAACGCCTCGAAGCCTTTCTCACGACCATGGCCAGAATGTTTCACGCCGCCGAACGGCAATTCCGTCCCGCCGCCCGCGCCGAAGTTATTGATGTAAACCTGGCCGCTGCGAATGCCTTTTGCAAGACGCATTTGCTTCCCGCCGTCGCTGGTCCACACACCGCAGTTCAAGCCGTAGGCCGTGCCGTTTGCCAAACGCAGCGCGTCAGCTTCGTCCTTGAACGGCATCGCGACCATCACCGGGCCAAAAATCTCATCTTGCGCGAGCGTGTGTTGCGCCGGCACGTCGCGAATCAAATGCGGCGCGACGAAGTAACCGCCTTTCGGCGCGTCTGGCGACACGCTGCCTTTGCCCGCGATTTTCAATCCATCATCGTCGGCAATTTTCAAGAAGCTTTTCACGCGATCCATTTGGCTCTTGCGAATAATCGGACCGCAATCGAGATCCTGTTGCGAACCGCCAACGCGTAACGCATTCATGCGTGCGCCGAGTTTTTCGATGACCTCATCGTAGCGGCTTTGCTCGACCAGCAAGCGACTGCCGGCGGAACAGGTTTGGCCGGCGTTTTGAATAATGCCGTTGGCCAATACCGGCAACGCCGCATCGAGATCGGCGTCGGCGAACACCACTTGCGGCGATTTGCCGCCGAGCTCCATGATGCAACCGATGTGATTTTTCGCGGCCGCCTGCGCGACTAGCGCGCCGGTCGCGGTCGAACCAGTAAACGACATGTGATCGATGCCGATGTGCGCCGACAACGCCGAGCCGGCTTCGTAGCCGAAACCCGGCACAATGTTCACAACGCCGGGCGGGAAGCCAACATCGGCCATCAATTCCACCAAACGCAAGTGCGACAAACACGCATCTTCCGCAGGCTTGAGCACCGTCGCGTTACCCGCGGCGAGCGCGCCGCCTAACGAGCGGCCGAACATCTGCGCCGGATAGTTCCACGGCAACACATGGCCGGTCACGCCGAACGGTTCGCGCAAAGTCATCACGGTAAAACCGTCGAGGAACGGAATGGTCGTGCCGTGCAGTTTGTCGCACGCGCCGGCGTAAAACTCAAAGTAACGCGAGCACACGGTGATATCGGCACGGGCTTGTTTCAAAGGCTTCCCCGTATCACCCGCTTCAATCTGCGCCAGTTCTTCGTGGTGATCGAGAATTTTTTGGCTGAATTTGTGAAGCAACCGTCCACGCTCGAACGCCGGCATCTTGCCCCACGGCCCGTCGAAGGCCGCGCGCGCCGCGGCGATGGCACGATCGACATCGGGCGCGGTGCCGCGCGCGATTTGCGTGAACACTTCGCCCGTGCTGGGATCGATGACGGGAATCGTTTCGCCGGTGGCGGGCGCTTCCCATTTATTGTTGATAAATACTTTTCCTGCGGTCATTATCTCCACTCCTCGTTCATCTATCGTTTATTCAAATGCACTTCACGTTGGGCGTCAAGCCGGCGGCGGAAATGCGCGGCGCAATTCATCGACTTGCGTCGGCGACAACGTGCGTAATTTATCATGACGTAATTGCAAAAATATCTTCGCCGTCTCTTCCAACTCCTCGGCGGCGTCGACCGCGGCACTCAGCGATGTTCCCGCAACAACCGGCCCGTGATTCGCCAGCAACACCGCATGATGTTTTTTTGCGACTTCGCGTACTGCGATAGCAAGCGCCCTATCGCCCGGCTTGTAATAGGGCACGATGGGCAAATAGCCGATGCGCATAATGTAGTAAGCCGTGAGCGGCGGCAAGCAATCGTCGCAATCGATATTGTCTATCAACGACACGCCGACGGAATGGCTGCCATGCAAATGCACCACCGCGCCGAATGATTTTCGTTCTTCGTACATCGCCAGGTGCAAAAACGATTCCTTCGACGGCGCATCGCCGGCGAGTAATTTTCCATCCCACGACATCTTGGAGAGCCGCGCCGGATCTAGCCTTCCGAGGCATGAGTTAGTCGGCGTCAGCAGCCAGCCGTTGTCTATTTTCGCGCTGATGTTGCCGGTACTGCCGTGGGTGTAGCCGCGATCGAATAGGGATTTTCCTAGTTGGCAGATTTGTTCGCGTAACGCAGATTCCTTCATCGTCATTGCCGAGGCTCTCCCCTCACCCGCCTTCGGCACCCTCTCCCCGTGGGGGCGAGGGGAATCAATCTATACATCTTAGTGCCTTTAGGAAGAAATCTTCGCTGCCAAAGTTCCCCGATTTGAGTGCCAGTGCAATTTTGGTTTCACCCATGCTCATCGTCCACGGTACGCCGGGATCAATTTGCGGACCGATTTGCAATGCTTTTACCTTAAGCGCGCTAACCACGGCACCCGAGGTTTCGCCACCGGCGATGACCAATTTGCGCACATCCGCCGCGACTAAACCCTGCGCGATTTTGCCTTGTGCCGTTTCGATCACTTCGCTGGCGCGTTCTTTGCCGAGTTGTTGCTGTGCTTGCTTTACTTCGTCGGGCGACGCGCTGGCGTAAATCAACACCGGCCCCTGGGCGAGTTTCGATTTGGAAAAATCGAGCGCAGCGGCGACTTGATCTTCGCCGGCGGCAAGCTTTAGCGGATCGAGTTTGAAAGATGGATGGCTACGCTGCATGAAGGCGATTTGTCCCAACGTCGCGACCGAGCAACTGCCCGCGATTACCGCGGCGAAGCCGCCGGCTTCGGGCAAGGTATCGGCGGTCGAGTTCGGTGCGAGCAATCCGACACGCCGAAAATTTTCCGGCAAACCCAAGGCGATGCCGGAACCGCCGGTGATCAGCGGCAAATCTTTACACGCTTCGCCGAGAGTAAAAAGATGCGCGTCTTCCGTCGCGTCGAGAATCGCGTAGCGATAACCCTCGTTAATCCACCGTTCTATCGCGGCACGCACGGCAGCGGCGCCCTGCTTCACTGTACTGAGTTCGATCAAACCCACTTTTCCGCTCGTCTGTCTACCGAGCACACGCACCAGGCTGGCGTCGGTCATCGGTGTCAGCGGATGGTTGCGCATCGGCGAATCGGACAACAGCAAGTCACCGACGAACAAATGGCCTTTATAAATCGTGCGTTTGTTCTCCGGAAACGCCGGACAGGCGACGCTGAAATTGCCGAGGCCTTCGAGCAACGCATCGGCGACCGGGCCGATGTTGCCTTGATCGGTGGAATCGAAGGTCGAGCAGTATTTGAAAAACAATTGCTTTGCACCGCGACGTTGCAACCAACGGCGTGCGGCGAGCGATTCGGCGATCGCGTCTTTCACCGGCGCGGTGCGGGATTTCAACGCGATGACGATCGCATCGGCGTCGGGCACGTTCGCATCGTCGTCCGGCACGCCGAGCAATTGCACGGTGCGCATGCCGTTACGTACGAGCGTGTTGGCGAGATCCGTGGAGCCGGTAAAGTCGTCGCCGATACAGCCGAGCAAAAGCCGAGAATTCATGAGGTGAAACCGATTAATTTAAGCGCCACGCCAGAACCCGCGTGGATATTGGCTCACGGCAACATATGCTTGGAAATCCGCTCCTATATTGTCACTCGGAGCAATGCCCAAATCAAATGCAACTCGAAAAACTTGCGTTATTTTAACTCAGGACAGACTACGGGTATTTTCTGCGCCAGTACGATTTCCTCCGGAGAAACTTCGGCGCGATAAGCAAGCACTTCGACGCCATTCGCCAACGCCTGGCGCAATGTTTTTCCGTAGACCGGATCAATGCCATCGGCGGGACGCACTTCATGCACGTCGCCACGCTGCACACAAAATACGAGGACCGCGCGAAATCCCTCGGCGACCATGGCCATCAACTCGCGCAAATGTTTGCTGCCACGCTCGCTCACGGCGTCCGGAAATAAAGCGATGCCATTTTCAACCGCCGCCGTGACATTTTTTACTTCCACATAGCACGGCGGTTTTTTTGCGTGGCCGTCGAGCAAGATGTCGATACGGCTATTCTCGTGACCGTAACGAACTTCGGTTTTGATGTCGCGGTAGCCGGATAATTCTTTGATGACTTTGGCCTCGATCGCTTCGACAGTGAGGCGATTGGGCAGGCCGGTGTTGATGCCGACAATCACACCCGGCTTGGCCTCGACTAACTCCCAAGTGTGTCGATATTTACGCGTCGGGCTATCCGAAGAACTAAGCCAGACACGGCTTCCCGGCACATTGCAGCCGAGCATCGAGCCGGTATTGGGACACGCAACGGTAATCGTTTCGCCGCTGTCGAGTTCGATATCGGCGAGAAAACGTTTATAGCGCTTGATCAGCCAACCCGATTGCAACGGCTGAGAAAACCGCACTACGCGCCGGGCGTAACGGGTTTTTGTTCCGCGATTTCTTTGTGAACTTGCGCCATATCAAGTTCGCGCGCTTTGCCGATCAGATCTTCGAATTGCTTGCCCGGCAGCGCGCCCGGCTGACTGAAGATGATGACTTTTTCGCGGAAGATCATCAGCGTCGGAATCGAACGAATGTTGAAGTTCGCGCCTAATTCTTGCTCTTCTTCGGTGTTAAGTTTAGCGAACACGATATCGTCGTGTTGCTCCGAAGCCGCTTCAAATACCGGCGCAAAACCGCGGCAAGGCCCGCACCATGGCGCCCAAAAATCGATGATGACAAACTTATTGTCAGTCACGACTTGCTCGAAATTGTCCTTCGTTAAGGTAACGGTCGCCATCATTTTCCTTTCTTATCGCACATGACTGCGGGCTGATTTAGTTGCAAAATGTTATCACATTGAGGTTGTGCAGCGCGCATTTGCCCGATAGCATGCGGACATCTTGAAAGAATAATTTTGTCTAATTTCCTTATCCATTTCACGCAAAAAATTTATGGGGTTTACGCCCTAGTGGTGTTTTGCCTGTTATCGCTGATCGCGCTCGTCTGCGTCACGTTGTTGCCCGTGCAACGCCACGCCTATCGCGCTGCGCAATTTCTCGCGCGGCTGATTTTTGTGTGTTGGGGCATGCCGCCAACGATTCGCGGACTGGAACATCTGCAGGAGGACAGCCCCCATATCCTCGCCTCCAATCACGCCAGCTATATCGACGGTGTGTTGCTATTTGCCTATCTGCCGCAACCCCACAGCTTCGCGATCAAAATCGAGATCGCGGCTTTCGCGCCGCTGCGATTTTTTTTGACGCGAATCGGCATGCGCTTCGTCGATCGCTTCGATGCCCATAAAAATGTTTCGCAGACACGCCGATTGATCGACCTATTGAAGCAAGGTACGCGATTGGCGTTTTTCCCTGAGGGAACATTCCAACTCGAGCCGGGATTAATGCCGTTTCGCCTTGGCGCATTTCGCGTCGCGAGCCTTGCGCAAGTTCCGGTGGTTCCATTGGTCATTCGCGGCAGCCGGCGTAACTTACCGTCCGGATCATGGTTGCCGCGTTATGGCGCGCTAGAAATCGTTGTGATGCCGTCAATTGCTCCAGCCGGAAGCGATGGCATTGCGACGAATCAATTGCTTCAGGAAGTTCGAGTTGCGATGTTGAAAGAACTCGACGAGCCTGATCTTGAAATTCCTCCCCTTCAAGGGGAGGATTAAGGCGGGGATGGATTCGTCCACGATGCGCCCAATTGCAATCCCATCCCCATCCCAACCTTCCCCTTGAAGGGGAAGGAGCGTGTTTTCGTTACTTTACGATGCCCTTACCCCAAGCACCGGCAAAGAAATGCGCGCCGAGCGGTTGCCGCGAGCGCGGCGCGAGTTCGCGCTCCTTCAGATTACCTTCGAGAACATCGGCGCTCGCGGGATAGCCGATCGCCATCATCGCCATACACGTGAACTCTTCGGGAATCGAAAATTCCGCACGTATTTTCGTGCTATCGAAGCCGCCCATTTGATGCGCCACTAAACCCAGCGCGACGGCTTGCAACACCAGCGACATACTCGCCATGCCGGTATCGTGTTGCGCGAAGCGATTGGCGCTGCCGTCGTGGCGAAAATTTTTGTTCGCCATCGACAGTATCAATAACGGCGCACGCTTGACCCACGCCTGATTCGATTCCGCCAAGCACGAAAACGCGCGATGCCATGTCACCGGATCGGCGAGCTTATCCCACACCAAATAGCGCCACGGCTCATCGCCATAGCTGGAAGGCGACCAGCGCGCTGCTTCGCAGAGGGAAATAATCGCTTGCGGCGGCACCGGTTTGGATTCGTCGAACGCGCGGGGACTCCAGCGCCGCGCGATGATGTCGTGGATCGGTTCTTGTGTAATTGCGGGCTTATCGGACATTACGCAGTCATTTCCTTCGATTCGATTTGATAAACGAATGCTTTCGCATCCAGCTCATCGCGCGGGACGCCGGCGACTTCGGCGCGGGGGTACATCAAAAAGTTGATCGGGGAAATCGCCGATGCCGGATTGAGCACAAAATCGCGCGCGTGATTAAACTCGACCCAATTCATTTCCCAGTTACCGAATAATCGCTCGCGAATTTGTTTTACCGCCGGATCATCGAGCGCCAGTTTTTCTTCCAGCACGACCTTGCGTACGTCGGCCGGATCGACCGGTATCCAGCCGGCGCCGTGGACATAAAATTCGGTGCGGCAATGCTGCGCACCCGTGACATCGCCGACTTTGCCAAGCGACTTAAACAGTTTCGATGGTCCGACACGGATACCAAAATTCTCGCGCGCGGGAATACCAACGGCGCGGCACAAACCAACAAACAACGAATTGATGTCGGCGCATTTTCCGCCGAGGTTGCCGGTTTCTAACATGCCTTTGATATCGCCACGGCCGCAGCCTTTCACCTTGGGATCGCGAAACGAATTGTCGACAATCCAATCGTAAATCGCCCGGGCTTTTTCAACAGTTAAGTTCGCGCCCTGTGTCGCTTCCAGCGCGGTGGACAAAACAATGCCATCGGTCGGAATATGCTTGGTCGGCAAAAGAAATTTACGCACCTCGGGCGGATTGACCGGCACGCTCTCGTTCGATACGTTGGTCGGCGGATTCGAGCGATCAAGTGTTCTTACCTGGCTCGTAACGACGATCTCACGCGGACCCGGTGTTGTCCACTCGGCGTAGAGCATTGGCGCGCCATACATGGTGTCGCGAAAAATTTGCGCGTTCGCAGCCGTGCCTGTCCAGCGCGTATCGAGCGTTTGCTGATAGCCTTCGATGGAACTGGGGAGTGGCAGCCAAACCCGTGCAGCACGCTCGGTGTCCAGCAACGTGATGCCCAACTTGAGCACATAGTCTTGCCACTGAGCAGCGCGAAGTGTTGGATTAACGAGCGCGAATAACGAGGCGGCGGAACTAAATTGAATGAACTGACGACGATGCATGACGATTCCTTTCGAAGCCAATCACTCGCTAGGGAGCGGATTTAAAATGGATAAAAATATTCATGATTGTTAGGTTCTCCAATGTCGCTTAAGTTCGCGATTATGCATCGCAACGGCTGACGCGCCAAGTTCTATGACAAACGGATTTTTTGGTTGCACGATAGTGGCTGGTTCGGTAACACCGCTCGAACGCCGACTGTAGTTGCCTTCCCACATCCAGCACAATTACCTAAGCGCCTTGGCTGCGAGGCAATATCCACGCGGCTTGCCGGTCATGCATCGCCACGAGCAAGATCTGATAAGCGCCTGCGTGACTTAGCGCGCGAAGCGTTTCGATTGCCTATGTAAGGAAACACTTGCTCAATTTCGGAAATCATTCCGCAGTGTTTCGCCGCGTATCCCGGTAACCGGTTGACTTTGTCTTTGAATTCGCCGCTTGGCTAATGGAACCGGTCGCTTGGATCGCTTCGAGCGCCGACAACAGGCGTGCATCTAAATCCATCACGCCATCGTTCTTGGTGGTCCACTGTTGGAGCAGTTTAATTCGGATCATCGAATACATTCCTAATTATGCATTTTATGACATATTTACTTCTCATCGGCGGTAGGCATAATGCAGATAACGCTTAAGCCAATTAATATGCATTTGGCAACATATTTATGTCAACCCTGTCGAAAGAACTATCGATGACTAAAGTCTTTACTCTGATCCAGTGCTTCGCCGTTACGGCGTTAATTTTTTGCTTGGATTTCGCCCAAGCGGAAAACGACCTTCGCATCGCATCCACCACCAGCACCGAGGCAACCGGCTTATTCAGTTACCTTCTACCGCCATTCGAAACCCAATGCCAATGTAAAGTCCACGTTATCGCGGTCGGCACCGGTAAGGCGCTGAAACTGGGCGAGAACGGCGATGTCGACTTAGTATTCGTGCATAGCCGCGTTGATGAAGATAAGTTCGTTGCGCAAGGATTCGGCGTCGATCGGCGCGACGTGATGTATAACGACTTCGTGCTGGTCGGCCCGCACGATGATCCTGCCCGCGTACGTGCCGCAATATCAGGCGTCGATGCGATGAAGCGAATCGTGGATTCCAAGCAAACATTCGTCTCGCGCGGGGACGATTCCGGCACCCACAAGAAAGAACTCGCGCTGTGGAAAACAGCCAATATTCAGCCGCAAGGCATGTGGTATCTCTCCGCCGGGCAAGGCATGGGCGAAGTGTTATTCATAGCGAGTGAGCGGTCTGCCTACACACTTTCGGATCGCAGCACCTACATCGCGCTCACGCAAAAACTCGAACTCGATGTGGTATATTCCGGCGATAAATCGTTGCATAACCCGTATGGCGTAATCGCGGTCAATCCGGTGCGGTTTCCCGATGTAAATTACGCGACGGCGAAGCAATTCATCGATTGGATCACCTCGGCAACCGGCCAACAACTCATCGCGAGTTTCAAAGCGAATGGCCAACAATTATTCTTCCCGAGCGCAAAAAACTGAAGTCCTAAATTAATATTTTCTAAAACTATTTGCTAATGGAAACCCCCGAATGACAACAATTCGCAGCCTGGCGACGGCCATTGTTCTTGGTTCATCGCTCCTTGCCAGCGCGGCGCCCGCATTAGCGGTAACGGCCGAAGAGATCCTCGACGTGTTGGTGAAGAAAGGCATTATTTCCCAAGAGGAAGCGCAAGTGCTGCTGAAAACACCGTCTAAGGCCGCGACGGAAACTAAACCGCCAGCGCCCGTGGCAGCAGCGGAAGGCGACGCTAAACCCACGGCGGCCGCACCGGTGGCCAAGGACAAACCCAAAGACGAGATCGCGGCAAAGTTCAAGGATGGCATCACCTGGGAATCCGCCGACAAGAGCACCATGATTGGCCTACGCGGACGTATCGAGGCAGACTATCGCGATTACTTTGGCGACGATGCGTTAGGCGCGGATACATTCGACGTTCGCCGCGCCTATCTCGCCGTCGAAGGTAAGTTTTACGACGATATCGACTTTCGTGTGCGCATGAATTTCTCCGATGTTGCAGGCCCGACCGCAACGGTGTGTACCGCCGTCGGCACTAACCCAAGCGGCACACCGATCTGTACCGCCACCACGCCCGTGACCACATCCGCCACAACATCGCTCGACGAAGCCTGGTTTAATTTGGGCTGGTGGAAATTTGCGCAAATTCGTCTCGGCCAAGGCAAAATGCCGTTTGGTTTGGAGGCTTCGACCAGCGATATTTTTACCGATTTCCAGGAACGTGGCTTGCCCGACCCGCTGACACCCGGCAAGGAACGCGGCGTTATCGTGCATGGTGCGCCGTTCAAAGGCATGACTTACGGCCTCGCATATAGCAACGGTCAGGGTCGTAACGGCAACGACACCAACGAATCGGTCGACGGCAAAGATTGGATTGGCCGCCTGACGTTTAACTTTGCCGACATAGCGAATTTGCCGACTGCGGTGATGCATATTGGCACGAGTTTCACCACCGGCACCATTCCCGTTGCAGCGGCGCTCACCGGCCGCACCGAAGCGCGCGGCATTCAGTTCTTTCGCCCGACGGCATTTAGCGGCGACGATGTCGACCGCACCCGCTACGGCCTGGAATCGCTTTTCGCGTGGGGACCGGTGAAATTGCAAGCCGAGTATTTGCGGGCCAACTTCAGCGGCACCAGCGCAACTGGCGACGGCTTTGACCGCGATATCGATGCTTACTATGCAAATCTGACCTGGCTGATAACGGGCGAGCGCTACGCTGACGCCTATCGCGGCGAGCGCTTGGGACGTATTCGGCCAAAAAATAATTTTGCGCCGGGAAAAACCTGCTGCGGCGCGTGGGAATTAGGGCTGCGCTATTCGAAATTCGACGCGGGTGATTTCAAGAGTAGTAATCCCACTGGCACCGGCGTGATCCCAACATCGGGAACCAGTGTCGCCGATGCGTGGACAGTCGGCGTTAAATGGATCGTCAACCCGAACACACGCTTTTTGTTGAATTACATTCGTTCGGATTTCGGCAACACGATTACCGTGACGCCGTCAGCGCCGGGCAAGGCGACGCAAACGGACAAAGAATCGGCGATTACCGTTCGCGGGCAGTTTGATTTTTAAATAGAGAACTTTGGAAATGCCAGCGACGTAACACTCTGTCATTCCCGCGCAGGCGGGAATCCATAGGGCCTTGGGAAAATCAAACGCTAAATGGATTCCCGCCTGCGCGGGAATGACACATTGGTTTCTTAAACTTTTTCGCTGTATAAATAACCCGGAAACACCATTGCGCCACGACGCAATCCCTGCGCGGCCCCTGGCGCTGGCATCTTGAAAAGACGCACCAGCATTGCCTCTCAAAGCATCAGCGCAGATAAAATTTACCACGCAAGTCATCATGGCTTGTGATTTCCACAAGCCTTCCGTTATGATCAAACGATTCACTAACGAACAAAGCGATCCAACATGAGCGCACTGCTGCAAGCAATCGAACTCAATACCGGCCTCGACCCAGTCGGCACAATAATTTGGATGCACGGCCTGGGTGCTGACGGTAATGACTTCGTTCCGGTCGTCAAGGAACTCGGCTTGCCGGACAATTTGCCGCTGCGATTTATTTTTCCACACGCCCCGATGCGACCGGTGACGATCAACGCCGGTCATGTGATGCGCGCATGGTACGACATTATCGAAATTAGCGCAGTTGAGCGCAAAGTCGATGAGGCGGGAATCCGTGAATCACAGCGCGCAATCGAAGCGTTAATCGAACGCGAAATTTCGCGCGGCATCCCCGCAAACAAAATCGTGCTCGCCGGATTTTCCCAAGGCGGCGCTATCGCGCTGCAAACGGGACTGCGCTATCCGCAAGCGTTGGCGGGCATCTTGGCGCTATCGACTTATTTGCCGTTGGCCTCGTCGCTAGAAGTCGAAGCGAGTAGCGCCAATCGCAGCATCCCGATTTTCATGGCGCACGGCGAGCAAGATACGGTGATTCCGATTTCGATTGCGGAAAATTCTTTCAAGGAACTAGGACGTCTTGGTTACAAAGCCGATTGGCATGAGTATCCGATGCCGCACTCAGTTTCGATGGAAGAGATTGAGAATATTGGGGCTTGGTTGAAGCAACGATTTGCTCAATTGTAGTTTGACTAAGCGATATCGGCCGCAGAAATCCCCCTCCCCTTCAAGGGGAGGGTTGGGGTGGGGATGGGGTTGCCTGCTGAAAATAACTTGACCCATCCCCATCCTAACCTTCCCCTTGAAGGGGAAGGAGCATGAAGCTTGAACCGCTAGCGGTTAATTAATTAGCGCCCACCTGCCACATTGACAATCGCCCCCGTCACATAAGAAGCCTGATCGGACAATAACCACAAAATCGTTTCCGCCACTTCGTCCGCCGTCCCCGCGCGGCCCATCGGAATATTCGGCAGCGCTTTTTCCATACGATTCGGGAGGCCCGTCGCTTGAATGTCGGTATCGATAATGCCGGGCTGCACCGCGTTCACGCGAATGCCTTTTTTGCCGAGTTCGACGGACATACCCTTGGTCATGCTATCTACCGCGCCGCGCGACGCGGCGTAGTGAATCCACTCGTTGCCGCCGCCGAGTTCTGATGCGCGCGATGAAACGTTGACGATCGCGCCGCCTTTGCCGCCACGCGCGGTGGACATACGTTTCACTGCTTCCCGCGCGCAGAGGAAATAACCGATGACATTGACTTCCATCAATTCGCGCAACATGTCCGCTTTGACTTCGTCGATTAACGCGACGCCGCCGGTGATTCCCGCATTGTTTAGCAACGCGTCGACCGGACCAAGCTCTCGATCACATGCCTCGAAGAGCCGCACCACGTCTTGATCTTGCGAGGTATCGGCCTGGACGGCAAGCGCCTTGCGGCCCGTGGCGCGGATCTCTTTCGCAATCGCTTCCGCTTGCGCGGCGTTGGATTTATAGTTGAAGCACACGTCGTAGCCACGTACCGCAGCGAGTTTTGCGGTCGCTGCGCCGATGCCTCGGCTACCGCCGGTTATCATGATTACTTTTGCCATGGTGATTTCTCCGTTAATGCTTTAATGTTGATAATGAGCGTCAGGTATTTTATTAGGCGCCGCCCCTCACCCTCACCCCTCTCCCAGAGGGAGAGGGGATACAATCCCTTCTCCCTCTGGGAGAAGGGTGGGGATGAGGGGCGACCTGAAAAAAAATGGTTGTCGTCTTTATTTTACGCGAACCCAATGGCTTCAACTTTGAATGCAAATTACCGCGGCCGTTTCGCGCCCTCGCCCACCGGCCCCCTGCATTTCGGTTCGCTGATTGCCGCGGTCGGTAGCTACCTGCAAGCGAAAAGCCAGCGTGGCGAATGGCTGGTGCGCATGGAAGATCTCGACACACCACGCAACTTGCCCGGTGCGGCGGGTGAGATTTTGAGTGCGTTGGAGGAATTCGGTTTTGAATGGCACGGCGCGGTGATTTATCAAAGCCAACGCAATGAAATTTATCGCGCAGCGCTGGAAACATTAACAGCGCAAGGCGCGACATTTCCCTGCACTTGCTCTCGAAAAGAAATCGCCGATTCTTCTCTGCTCGGCATTGAAGGGCCGATTTACCCTGGCACCTGTCGCGACGGCCTGGGGACTGGACGGACTGCCCGCGCAATTCGTGTTCGCGTTGGTGACGCGAAAATCGAATTCACCGATCTAATCCAAAATTCCATGACACAAAATCTCGCCACGGAAATCGGCGATTTTGTTTTGCGCCGCGCGGACGGCATTGTTGCTTATCAACTCGCAGTGGTAGTCGATGACGCGGCGCAAGGCATCACGGAAATTATTCGTGGCGCCGATCTGCGGGCATCAACACCGCGGCAAATTTTTTTACAACGGCTGCTTGGTTACGCGACTCCTGCGTATGGCCACCTTCCGGTCGCGACCAATCGCGCCGGCGAAAAATTGTCGAAGCAGACTTTGGCAAAACCGATCGATGTAAACAATTCAACCGCATTGCTCTTCGATGCGCTCACTTTCCTTGGCCAACGCCCTCCTATTGAATTGAGGCAATCGAGCCAGAAGCCGCTCTGGGATTGGGCCTTGGGGCATTGGTCTTTGGCAAAAGTGCCCACGGTGCGCTCAATTTATTGCAACGACACGCCGCCAGCGATGGAGTAAATGTTATAATTGCTTGTTAAGTCAGGGAAAATAATCATTCGCATGAGCGCAAATCAACCTCATCGCATTGTGATCGTCGGCGGCGGCGCGGGCGGCCTCGAACTCGCCACCAAAATCGGCGACTCGCTCGGCAAACGCAAACAAGCAGAAATTACGCTGGTGGACAAAAGCCCAACCCACGTCTGGAAACCGTTGCTGCATCAAATCGCGGCGGGAACCAGCGGCATGCTCGAGCACGAACTCGAATATCTCGCGCAAGCCCATTGGCATCATTTTCGTTTTTTGCTCGGCGAAATGACGGCTCTGAATCGTGCGGAAAAACATATTCAACTCGCGCCGATTTTGGACGATCGCGGCCTGGAAATTAGCGCCGGTCGCAGTTTGCAATACGACACGCTAGTGTTTTGCGTCGGCAGTCTAGCCAACGATTTCGGCACGCCCGGCGCGAAGGAACACGCGATCGCGCTGGAAACCCATTACGACGCGGCGAAGTTTCATCGGCGCCTGATCAATGCCTTCATTCGCGCGCACTCGCGCTCACCAATGAATTCCCACAAGCTCGATATCGCCATTATCGGTGCTGGCGCAACCGGCGTTGAGCTCGCGGCGGAATTACATTACACCACGCGCCAACTTGCGGCCTACGGCCTCGATCAGGTGATGCCCGATCGCGACGTTCGCTTGACGATTATCGAAGCGGCGCCGCGCGTGTTGCCCGCGTTGCCGGAGCGCCTGTCGGAAGCAGCGATGAAGCAATTGGAAAAGCTCAACATCCAGGTCCTCACCGGCGATCCGGTGGTGAAAATCAGCGTGGATAGCGTCGACACCAAGGGTGGCAAACACGTGCCGGCAGACTTAGTGGTGTGGGCGGCAGGTATCAAGGCGCCGGATTTTTTGTCGAGCATCGACGGCCTGGAAACGGCGCGCAATAATCAAGTCATCGTCAAGCAAACCTTGCAAACGACGCGCGATGAGAATATTTTTGCCTTCGGCGATTGTGCGGCGTGCCCGTGGCCGGAAAAAGGCGGCAACGTGCCGCCACGCGCTCAAGCGGCGCATCAGCAAGCGGCCTTGATGGTTACTAACTTGAAACGGCGCATCAACAGCGAGCCGCTCAAAGAATATCGCTACAAAGATTTCGGCTCGCTGGTGTCACTCGGCGAATACAGCACCGTGGGTAATTTGATGGGCAGTTTGAGCGGCGGGAGTATACTCATCGAGGGTTTATTCGCGCGATTTATGTATGTGTCGCTCTACAAACTACATTTGCTGGCGCTACATGGCTTCGGCAAAACCGTGCTCGATACCATCGGGCGCTTAATCGCACGGCGCACGCAACCGCAAATAAAATTGCATTAAACTACGCTCGACTTATTGAGACTTTTTTGATTGAGAAACACCTCGTGGCTAAATTACCGCCTACCCTCACCCTGCACCCTCTCCCCGACGGGGAGAGGGGAACAAACTCCCTCTCCCGCGCGCGGGAGAAGGTTGGGGCGGGGCGGCCTAGGGCCGTGAGGGGCAGCGGCCGCAATTGCGAAAACCGATTTAGCTAGCGTTTCACCATGACCACACTCGTCATCGTTCGAAAAAATGGTACCGCCGTTATCGCCGGCGACTCGCTGACGACCTTCGGCGGCACGCGCTTGACGCCCGATTACGATCGCGCCTGGGAAAAAATCGTCAAGCACGGCGAGACGTATTTCGGTCTGGCGGGCAGCGCCGCGCATCAACTGGTGATGGAAAGTCTGCTTAAGCGTACGCCGGGGCTGTCGTTCAACGGCCGAGTGGAAATTTTCGAAAGCTTTCGCAAAATTCATCCGGTGTTGAAAGACGAGCATTATCTCAACCCGAAGGAAGAAGAAGACGATCCCTACGAATCGAGCCAGTTGATGGCGTTGATCGCCAATCGCAGTGGAATCTTTGCGGTGTATTCGATGCGCGAAGTGTTCGAGCACCAAAAATTCTGGGCCATCGGCACGGGGCGCGATTACGCGCTCGGTGCGATGTACACCGCCTTCGATCAAAATTTAAGGGCTGAAGAAATTGCGACCATCGGCGTTCGCGCCGGCTGCGAATTCGATACCTCGTCGCAACTACCGATGACGCTGCATTCCGTCAAACTTGACTGATCGTATTTCAGCGCAGGAATCCGTGCGCATCGACAAATGGCTGTGGGCCGCGCGGTTTTTTAAAACGCGCTCCCTCGCGACCGATGCCGTCGAAGGCGGCAAGATCAAGCTCAACGGCGAGCGGCCAAAACCGGCGAAGGCCGTGAAGGTCGGCGATCAACTTGAAATACGCAGTGGGCCGTTTGCGTTTTCTATTTCCGTTCTTGCCCTCAGCGATAAACGCGGCTCAGCAACGATCGCCGCGACGCTTTATTCCGAGTCGGAAGAGAGCCAAACGGCGCGAAAAACACTGGCGGCACAGTTACGCGCCGACGCAATCGCCACACCATTCTTACGCGGCAGGCCCACAAAAAAAGCGCGCCGCGCTATCATTCGATTTAACGACGACTTTGGCGAAAGCTAGGGAAGATGGCAGGATTGACATTCGCGTCATTGCCTGACACCATTTCGCCAATAAAATATAAAACCGTTTTCTCTCGGGAGCTTCTTTGACACTTTACGCACGTGTGATGACCTATAGCCTGCTGACGGGCATTGTGCTCACGGTCCCCTTCTGGCCGCCTATGCTTACGGTCATGACCGGACAAATGAAGCACACACGACGTTATTTCACAACCATCCGCAAAGGCTTTACGCATTTGCATGCGTTGCTGAAAATGCGTGCGGTGCATCGCTATTTTTCCGACGAAGACAACAAGCCGGAGCAGCAAATCGCCGAAAACATCGGCGGCTTTTGCAATCGCTGCGGTCAATGTTGTTTGGAACGTCGCTGCATGTTTTTAGAAAAGCAAAGCGAAAAGGAATATTTATGCGGCATCTACGGCACTTGGCTGCGAGAGCACACCCATTGTGCCGCCTACCCGATCAACCAAACCGATATTGATCTTTACAATTGCCCCACTTATTTTGTCATTAAGCCGACGATTCCGGTACGCCAAACCAATAAAAACGCCTAGGAATTCGCCTTCAATCCTGCGCTCGGGCAACGCGTCCGCCGCGCTCGATATCGACCACGCACAGTGCAATTAAGCCAAGCACAAATGACGATCCGCTGATTAAAATCGCAAGTCGATGGTTACCACCGGATAGCCATGTCGCCAAACCGTAGGTGAGTGGCCCAACCACAGCGGAAAATTTCGTCGCAACGCCCCACAAGCCATAAAATTCTGCGCGCCGCGCAGCGGGCGAGAATAGGCCAACCATCGCCCGCCCCGCGGATTGGCTGGCTCCCATACAAAGTCCCGCGAGATTTGCCGCGACCCAAAAATCCGCGTGCGTTTCGCTAAAATAAGCCAGCAACGTCATCACGATCCAGCCGACCAGCGTGATGGCAAGGGTGACACGATGGCCAAGCTTGTCCTGAAAATAACCAAACGCGAATGCACCGATCGCCGCGGTAATATTGACTAGCATGATCAACATTAACGTTTGTTGTGTCGCAAAATGCATCACCTGTTCGGCGTAGATCGCAGCGAGCGCGATAACGGTCGAAATCCCCGCTTGGTAGCAGGCGCCACATACCAAAAAGCGCGCGAAATCCGGAAACGATTTGAGACTGCGAAGCGAGATGAAAAATTGTTGTATCGATGCGCCCAGCAAACTTGTTTTGCGTGGGGTCGCGACCGCGCGTTCACGTAAAAACAAAAAGGTTGGCACGCTCGCGAAGGCGAATATCGACGCCGTTAACAGCATCGCCACCGGAACAAAATCGGCGGCGCCCTTGCCCGCTGCTTGCGCCCAATTCACGTAACCGAGCGCAACGCCCAAACTGGTTAAGCCGCCAAGATAACCGAAGCTCCAACCCCAGCCCGATACTTTCCCAAGCGCATTCGGCCGCGCCAACTCCGGCAGAAATGCACCATTAATATTTTCGCCGGTACCATAGAAATAATTCGACAGGACGATTAACGCCATCGCCAATACAATGTCGCCCGGGCCGACCCAATACAAGGCCGCAGTGAAAAGCACGCAACCGACCGTGGCGATCTTGAGTAATTTTTTCTTGTTGGCGTGCGCGTCGGCATAGGCGCCGATGGCCGGCGCGGTGACGATAATCAACAAATAGGAAATCGACAGCGCGATGGTCCAAGCCAATGTCGCCCAAGGTTTCTCTTTCGCCACGACACCGACGAAATAGGCATTGAATAACGCGGTGATGACGACCGTGGTGTAGCCAGAGTTGGCGAAATCGTACATCGACCAACCCCACACCTCGCGGCACCGGACTCCGGCAGCCAAACTGCCGTTCTCAGCGCCGGCTTGAGGTAGATCAGCCATTGAGATCCATGCCAAGACCCGCATGGATATTGGCTCGTGGCGATGCACCGGCACAGAATGGTGTCAGGATTGCCTTTCTGGGTGGCTACGATTGGAGAGCCATTATTTTTTAGCGGACAGCTCGCCGATGATTTTATATCCGACTCGAAACGCGGGGGTAATAATTAACATATCACCCGGATCGGGGTTTAATCCGGTCGCGGAGACGATGTTATATCCATGGGTGACCAGCACCAAGTTCGTACCATCGGCCGGCACATTTTCCATGCGTTGGTGCAACATGCGCGTTTGCTCCGATTTACGCGCCGGCTTGTCGTAAAACGAATTCAGCGGTTCCCAGACATCGGCTTTGCCGAATGCCAATTGGGCAGTTTCTTTAGTGCGGCACAATGCGCTGGTGAGGACTTGTTTAATCGGAATTTTGCGTTTCTTAAATTCCTCGCCGATTTTCTTTGCTTCGGCGCGGCTCTTTTCGTTCAAGTTCAGTTGCGTTGCACAGTCGCCGACTTTATAGCCTTTTGGATCGCCGAGTCCTTCATCGACGACGGTATTGCGCATCAATATGATGTAACCGCCTTTTTTTAGCTGAGCCCAAAGCGGATCCTCGGCGGCAAATGTTTGCGCCGCGATAATTGCGATGACGCCGACCACAATCGCGTGAACGAATTTTGATATCCATTTCATCTTAATATTGACTCCTTCAAAAAAGAAAAAGCCGGAAGGATATGCTTCCGGCCTTTTGATTTACCCACCCAAGGCAAATCTAACTAGCCGAACATTTTGCGAAGGCTCGCCAGGCCTTGCTCCAATTGATTGCCGTCTTGCGGAACCGCGCCGTCAGGTGTGAGCTTATCGATCAAGGTCGGTAGCAACTGCGCTAATCCGCCGGACGCTTGGCCCGAATCAACGCCCAATTTGCTGGCAATCTGACTGATGAAATCACCGCCGAGTGCGTTTTGAATTTGGTCACCCGACACGGCCGCATTTTCGCCCTTGCCGACCCAGGAGGCCGCTTGATCGCCTAATCCCGAAGCCTTGAACTTATCCAGCAACCCGTTTAGACCACCCGATTGTGGGTTATTCAATAGCCCCATTGCGGCTTCAAGCAATGCATTGCCTTGTTGACCGCCGCCGAGCGCTTTGCCTAGCACCGAGCTTAACAATCCGTCTAATAGTCCCATAATTTATCTCCTTGAGTTACGATCGGGGCCACGTGCCCCTTTGTTAATATTGTACTTTACGCGGTAGCGCTTTTGCCTGCGCAACCCAATCGGTAACATTGTCCTGCGACGGCAAAGCGCGAACCACACGCTTTTCCGCATTGCATTTGGTCAACGCTTCGTACAAGTTATCCGGCTTGCGTTTGGACAATTCCACCACGGTATCGACTCCTGCGGCTTCCAAAAGTTCGGAATATTGGCCGGCGACGCCTTTGATCCGAAACAAATCCGCATGATTAACCCAACGCAAGATAAACTTCGCACCAATACCGCTCTTGTCGACAATTTCCGCGCGGCCTTTTGCGGTACACCCTTTTTCCAACAGTGCGTCGGTCGACGCAATACCCATTGCTTTCAACTTTTCGGCGTATAGATCGCCAACACCCTCGATATCCAGAATACTTGCCATTTTAATTCCCCCCTGCTCCAAGATCGATTGAAGATACGTTTACGCGAAACCAAGCGCGACGTCATTATTTGCCTTCGAATTCGCAGGATCAAGGGGCACAGGCACTTGCAACAAATGTTAACGTTTGTCCGTGTATTGAAAGCCCAGTCTAACGACCGTTTCTTTTAAGCTGCTCATGGCCTCCGCTACACGAAGCGGATTTCCCTTGATGCCAAGCTCTATAATACGCCGATTGTCGACCACTATTCGAGGTAGGCTGGAGAGCTTCAAGTCCGGGTAGCGCGTGACGATATCGTTCATCGCCTCGATCAAATCGCCCTCGCCAGCACCTTCGGTAATGATCGCTTCTTCCACTGGCGGCGTGGTATTGAAGAGATGGGCGTAGTGAGTATCGAGAACCCATTCCAGCATCGGCCAAGCCATTTCCGGAAATCCGGGTAGGAAGTAATGCTTTTTGACATTGAATCCAGCGATGCTATTAAATGGATTGGGAACTAACGCCGCGCCGGCTGGAAATTCCGCCATTTTCACGCGATGCGGATAAGCCGCCGCGCCGAATCGATCGACGATTTCTTTGGTCGCTTCAGGATGGCCAACCAGGGCCAGCCCCAGCGCTTGCGCCGCACATTGTCGTGTGTGATCGTCCGGCGTGGCGCCGATGCCGCCGAAACTGACCACCACATCATCACTCGCGAATGTCCGTTTCAGCACAGTCGTAATTCGCGTTGGATCGTCGCCCAAATACTCGCACCACGCCAACTCTAAACCGCGTTGCTTAAGAATCTCGATGACTTTAACGAAATGTTTATCCTGACGTTTGCCGCTGAGAATTTCATCGCCGATGATCAGTGCACCGAATGCCATATTTTTCTTTTTGATTGATTAAAAATCTTTAAACTGCTTAATGTTCTACCGGTGCCGGATACTCCGGATAACGTTTGCGAAACCGTTCCAATTCCGCATTCGCTTCTTCGTAACGGCCAAGCCGCCGCAACTCCGCCACGCGGCGCAGCCACGCTTCCGGCGCTTCATCGGCCGATGCTTTGGCCTCGCTTTTCTCGGCCGGCGCCGGACTCACTTGCTCTTTTTCCGCTCGATAAGTTTTAGCGTCTACGACTGGGCGATGGCCTTCCGGCAATCTCGGCCCGCTGTCGGGAAATGCCTCAGATATGCCGGATGAAACAGGCTCGGGCGCAGCACGCTTTTCACTTTCCACCACGCTCGGCGCCGCTTGTTCGCGACGTCGCGGCATTGACTCATCGTCACGTTTCATCGGCTGATCCTGCGCTTCGGAACTTGGCGCATCTTGTTCCAGTCGCGCCGCGGCTTTTGACTTTGCCAATTCATTGCCTGAAGAAGCGCTCCCAGCCTTGCTCTCCAAGGCATCCTGCCTAGGAGCCGCACTAGTACTGGGCGCTGGCACGACAACTTCGGCAACTCCTTTATCCTGCAACACACCCGACGGCGCAGCAGGCATCGAGGGCGACGCGCGTTCCTCAATCAATATTTCTACTTCGCGCTCGATGGCGGCGTCTTGTTTCTTCACCAAATCATCGGCCGGTGGCGCGGCCGGTGCTGGCGCTGATGTTGCCGCCCCGCCCAACACGACGCCGGCAGCCGAATCCGTCGACGCCTTGGGTTCAGCATTTTTTGATGGCGCGGAATCTTGCTGCGGCGAAGCGACCGGCGGCGAGGATAATTTTGCTTCCTGCATCACCGTACGCAGCGTAACGCCGATGCTCAATACCATGACTGCCGCAATCGATAACGGCACGCGCCAGCGCTTGAACCAGGATTTCGGCGCTACCATCGCCATGGAAACCGGCGCACGGCGCGAGGCCGTCAGTATCAACGAGTCGATTGCCTGGCTCGGCTTGTCCGTAGCTTCGTCGCGGTAACGCTGTGAAAGCGTCGAAGCGCGGGCGAGATAAACATCGAAATCTTTATTTTCCATGGTCATTGCTCCAGCGCGCGACGCAATTTATTGAACGCGTATCGCAACCGGCTTTTCGCCGTCTCTTTATTCACCGCCGTGGCTTCGGCGATTTCGTCCACGGTCAGACCGCCTTCTTCAAACAGCAAAAACGCTTCGCGCTGCTCAATCGGTAAATTGTCGATCACATCGATCACCTTGACCGCTTGTTGACGCGCAGCAACGATTTGCTCCGGGTCCTCCTGCGTCGCGCCGTGCCACGCATCGCCTTCGTCATCGTCGGGCAGCGGTGACTCCATTTGAATTCCATGTTGGCGGTAATAATCGATCAAACGATTATGGGCGATTCGATAAAGATAGGTCGCGAACTTCGCGCTCGGCGTATAGCGTTCGCGCGCCTTCACCAGCGATAGCCACACGTCTTGGAATAATTCGTCCGCCAAGGAATGGCTGCCGCAGCCGCGCAACAAATAGCGATACACGCCGCCTTTGTGGCGCTGGTAGAGCGGTTCGAACGCGGGTAACTCGCCGTCGCGATAACGCAACATCAAGGCTTCGTCCGCTAATCGTTGATAAGTGTGGGGACCATCCATGGCCCCCACATTCTACGTGATTTATTGTTGAGACAGATGCTGCTGCTTTGGCGAGGATTCAGCCAAAGACTGAGCGATACCAACCAAGCTCAAAAATTCACTGCGATAACCAAATCGATCGTCGCCGCATGCGCCTTGCGCTAGTTTCGCTATGTCGCCATAGTTGTAGCTTCCGGTATATTTGCCGCCTTGTAACAACTGGCCGAAACCCGCGACGGCTGCAGCGAAGCGCATGCGCTCCGAAGTTTGCGCGATCTCGCTCTTGATCGCAGCACGTTGCAGCGGCCATTCCAGCAATTGGCTGTCGTGGCCGTTCGGCGCTTTGTAACGCAAGCGTAAATGCGCGATTTCATCGCCATTGGTTTTCTTTTCTTGCGCCGTGCTTTGATAACGCAATGGCTCAAGAAGCGCACCCTTGCTTCCTCGCAGGGCAATTTCATAGAGCGCTGTAACGGTGTGGCCGGCACCAATTTCGCCGGCGTCGACATTATCGTTGTTGAAATCCTCACGTTTCAGCGCGCGATTTTCGTAACCGATTAAACGGTATTCAGCAACGACATCGGGATTAAACTCGATTTGAATTTTGACATCTTTCGCGATGGTATTCAGCGTCGAACTCATCTCATCCACCAACACTTTCTGCGCTTCGTTTAAGGTGTCGATGAAGGCGTAATTGCCATTGCCGGCGTCGGCGAGTTGCTCCATCAACTGATCGTTATAGTTGCGGGCACCGTCGTAACTGCCCATGCCAAAGCCCAGCGTCGTCAGCGAAATGCCGCTCTTGCGTTTTTCTTCAATGAGCGCTTTGAGCGCTTCGAAACTTACCGTCCCGACGTTGAAATCACCATCTGTTGCGAGCAACACGCGGTTGATGCCATTCGGAATGTAGGCCTGTTTTGCCACGGCATAGGCCATTTCGATTCCAGCCGCGCCGTTGGTCGAACCACCCGATTGCAAGCGATTCAGTGCGGCGAGGATTTTTGCCTTGTCGTTGGTCGGCTGCAACACCACGCCGGACGCACCGGCGTAGACGACGATAGCGACGCGATCCTGCTGGCGCAATTGTTTGGTCAATAGTTTCAAGGCCGACGTCAGCAACGGCAAACGTTCTGCCGGCCCCATGGAACCGGACACGTCGATCAGGAAAACTAAATTCGCCGGCGGCAATAATTGCTTAGCGACATCCTGGCCTTTGATGCCGATTTGCAGCAAGTGCGTATGCTGATTCCAAGGCGACGGCGCAATCTCCGTCGTCACGCTAAATGGCACATTTTTGCCCTGCGGTAATGGATAATCATAACCAAAATAATTGATCATCTCTTCGATGCGCACCGCGTCCGGCTGCGGTAATTGTCCGGCTTTTAGCATGCGGCGTACGTTGGAGTAAGCACCGGTGTCGACGTCGATGCTAAAGGTAGAAACCGGGTGGTCGGTGACTTGCAGAATACCGTTTTGATCTAAATGAGCATACTTTTCGTTGTCCAATAATGCCGCTGCTTCGTCAGTTGCTTCGGCCATCACGGCGCCGGCTGCGCTAGTCGCGGCCGGCTTCGCCGCATCGCGTTTGGCATAGGGTCGCGCTTCCGTCGGGGAAGGCGCTGCAACTTTGCCTGGCAGTAGCAGCAAGTCAGCGGACTCTAATTTATCCACGCGATTTTTATTGACAGGGTCTTGTTCGCGTTGTGCCTTGGCTTTTCCCTCATCGTGTGCAACCGGTTGCTTATTATTTGCAGTACATGCCGCGATGCTGATTAGAATTGCCAGCAGCGCTAAAAAATAACTTACGAATCGATTAGTCATGTTTTTCTCCGTCAATCAATATTGGGGATCCGGCACGAATTGGCCGGGAAATGGGCTCGGAACTTTCGCGGTGCGATGGCGTGGAATCACACCTTGCGCGAGCAGATTTCGATAGCTGTCGTAGTAGATCGTCACGACCTCGTCGGGGGAATCGGCGGCGCGCTCGAATTCGACCTGGTGCGTGCGAGACGTCTCATGACTGCCATGGCCGGTACCGAGTTTCTTTTCCGCTTTCGCGCGCGGCGCCGCTTGCGTTGCCGCGGCATTTCCCCCCACTGCACCGCGACTCTCGCTGCGCGCTTTATCGGGCGAGCGAGCATCGCGTTCGCTCAGTTCGTTGTCGTCGACATAAGGTATTGGTGCTGGCATTTCGTCCCGAGCGCGAAACAGCGCGACACCGATGACACCGACATGATCGGGACGGCCGCTGCGCGCCGCATAAGAATCGGACAGCGACGTAAAGTAAAACTGGGCGACATGAGACATGCTTTTGCGCCAACCCTTAATGTCGGTTTGGCCGTTGGAATCGAGTACGTAGCCGCTTTGCTGCCAATTCGCGGTTTCGCCGGAAACGACATTGACACCGTCAACCGACGTCACCGCCAGGAGCGATTGCTCGGACTGACTACGCAGCATGATTTGATAACGATTGCCTGGCCTGCCAACAACGTAATGTCGGCCTTCGTGCTCGTAAACAGTTAAGTTCCGGCCTTGGCTGCGATCGTAAACGGAAATGTCGGCGAGGTTACCCAGCGCCCAAGAATGCGCCGAAGCGATTAATAGTGAAGCTGCAAAAAGAGTGCGTTTCATTGCGTGCCTTTGTTGTGATGAAGACAACGCTGTAAACGCAAGGTTTGGCGAATAGGGTTAAGGAAGCTCTGATTTATTCCGATTTCATCTCGATATTGCGTTGCTCGCAAAAAATATCGCCTTACATATCAAACATATGCTGCGTCGATATGTTTCACTCGCGCCTTGTCTCGCTTAGAACTCGGAAAAAATCAGAGCTTCCTTAAATCAAGATGGTAATTTTATTGCCTGCGCCAGGAGGCGCTAGCGGCGCGGCGTTCCCGATACATGCCTTGTAGATCGAGGCTGGACGCGCCTCTTGGCTTGACGACTTATTACTCTATTTCGCCAGGCTCGTGAGTAAGCTGATCGCGACTCATCGCCATAACGCGATCGCGACCGCTACTTTTCGCGACGTACAAGGCTTGATCGGCACGGCGCAAGAGATCGGGGATGTCATCGCCATGGCGAAATTCGGCGATGCCGATCGACACCGAGGTGTAAATACTGAACGATTCGCAGGCGATCGCGGTGGTGCTGATTTCCTGACGCAAGCGTTCTGCGCTTTGCCGCGCCTCTTCCAACTGCGTCGCGGAATAGACCAAGGCGAACTCCTCACCGCCAAAGCGCGCGAAACAATCGGTCGCACGAACGTGGGGTTGAATCAGCGTCACCACTTGCCGGAGCACATCATCGCCAGCAAGATGGCCGTAGGAATCGTTTATCCGTTTGAAATAATCGAGGTCGATTACGGCGACACAAAATACCGTTTCGGCGCGATCGGAACGGGATTTTTCCCGCCTCAAAAATTCCATCAAATAACGTCGGTTGTGGCAATTGGTCAACTCGTCCCGCGTCGCCATCAGGCTAATTTTCTCTAAGGCTTTTTGCAGCGCGCCGTTATTCTTTCTCAGCTCGGCGTTTAACTTAGACATTTGCAAGTGGGATTCGGACAAATTCTCCACCAGTCGTTCATTGTCAAAGCGGACCCGTAACATCCGCGCGGTATTCCGATTGGAAGCGCCCGCTAACGCAAATAACATAATGCCAAACACAATGCCAGCCCAGCCCAATAAATGGTAGTGCTCCCAGTTTGCCTGTAGCAACGTAATCACGCTCGGCGTCAGTATCGCGACAATATAAGTCCACGCCACCGCGAGCCACGCGGAAAATGTAATGGTCGCCACAGCGGCACCGGCCATGATGAATAACACCAGAAGCATCTGGTACTGGGGAAACTGGTCGGTAAATAGTAGCAGTCCCGCCAAGCCCCACGCGATGCCATCGACAATCACCGTCAGGCCGAGTAGGTAAAGCCATTTTTTGTCGCCGGCTTCGGAGTGATCATTGCGCCGACTAAACGCGAATCCCAACAAAAATGCCAGGAATTGGGCCCCGATCAGGATCACAATCCAAGTCGCGATACGTTCCTGACTGACGGCATTACGCATGATGAAGGCCAACAACGGACCCAACACCAAGCTCGCTAGAACATTTACGGGTATGCGACTATAGAGCTCGCCCAGGAGCTCGTTGAAAATCGGCTGCTCTTCCTTATTACGAGGCGCCAGCAAAAAGTATTCGGATAGCTTGAGCATATGTTTATTATCGCCGCAATTCGGTTTCCGATGCGATCTTGCAGCGTTTTCTCCCAATCATTGCCGCCAGCATGCCACAAAGGACTACAATACGACACCCCCATCATGAGGGGTTATCGCATTCGACTAATCAATGATTCTTGTTCGCATTTTTTTCTTTTCCATATTCTTGTCCACCGCAAAATCTGGTTTTGCAGAAGAGGCTCTTCCAATTAACCACGATGCGTCTGGCCCCGGAATCTGGTGGAATTGGGACGTCAGCCGCGAATGGTCGAGTAACCATCGTCGCGCCAAAGGCATCATCAAGCTTTACGCCGATCCCGAAAAAACCCAGCCACTCAAGGTCGAATCGCTGCGATTTTCACTTGAATTGGATTGCCCCATCGCTGTCGGTCCCGAACTGGTCATTAACGAAATGCGCGATGCCAGCGAATTGGGCGCCGAAGTTCGCTGTAACATGGGCAGTCCCGGCAAATTCGAAGTACGCTGGCGCTTCGAGGCAGTCGATGCGCGCTTTGGCAGCGTCGACGATCAAGGAGTCGTTCCCAAATAGCCTCGCTATTCGCAGTTACAGCCTAAACCGCTAGAATTAAGGTCTTTCCCGACGCAACACCCTATGAATTCTCCCTCTACTGACGCGCGCGCCGCGAATTTTTTGCGCAACATTATCGATGCCGACAATCGCAGCGGCAAGCACGCCGGCCGCGTCGCAACGCGCTTTCCGCCGGA
>JANOLP010000044.1:0-3413 GCA_031419835.1 Pseudomonadota bacterium
CGGCGAGAACTATGGGTTCGAAGCCCTATCGGTCTTCATCACTGAGACGCATCCGAGCGGGGGCCCACGCCTTCATTCACACGACGTGGAGGAAGCGCATGTGCTACTCGAGGGCTCGGTCAAGTATGTGATCGGCGATCAAAACTTTACCGTACAAGGGCCTTTCGTTGCGAAAGTGCCACCGAACGTGCCGCATACTTTCATGAATGCTGGCTCTGAGCCAATGCACATAATCGCCATATTTCCTTCGAAGCGTCCGGGCATAAAGATACTGGGACCGAATCCACTTGTTCCCTCGCCGGCACCGCGGTAGAACTCGTAGGTCAATGAAAAGTGAAACGCCTTCCGACGAATGATTACCTGGCAGGTAGGTTGCGTTTACAGAGAAAACCCAACCCCGATGAATCACTAAAACTGTTGGCTATCAATCCTCAGCCCGACCTACACTTATTCAATATATCAAACGAGGAATCTACTTCAGCGCAGTTTGGAATGCAAATTTTCATTTTACCTATAACAGTCTGAATCGCCATGCGTGGCGCCGCCGATGCGGTAATGTTAAACTTTGAGTTAAATTTCGTTTCCTAATTAATGCAAACTATGGCAGCCGATACTCGCGCAAATTTTAACTACACCGTCGACACGGGCGTTTCGCCGGAGGTCTATTTTTATGACACACCGCTAAGCGCCCAGGCACGCGCGCCGGGCGATGATCCGCATGAGATGGCGATTCGCGATGGCTGGTCGCGGGCGTCGTCTTTTTCGCTGGATCGCGAAGGATTCGCGTTACGCGATTTTTCTTCGCCGTTCGATCGTTGGGACGAAGATGCGGCGATTCGCAACGAGTTTTACGGCACTGTTACCGAGTATGTGCGGCAAACGGTCGGCGCGAAACGCGTGGTGATTTTCGATCACACGATCCGTACCAAGGCGAACGCGCAACAGCAAACGACGGAACAGAACACGACGCAGCGCGCACCGGTGATGCTGGTGCATTGCGATTACACGCCGATCTCGGGGCCGCTGCGGGTGCGCCAGGTGGTGCCGGACGAGGCGGACGATTTGTTAAAGCGCCGCGTTGCGTTCTTTAATTTTTGGAAGCCGCTACGCCGCCGCGTCGACGAAAAACCGGTCGCGATGTGTAGCGTGACGACGTCGGTGCCGGATGATTTCGTCACCTTGAAGATGCACTATCGCGAACGCGAGGGCGAGATTTACGTCGTGCGCCATTCACCGCAGCACGAGTGGTGGTACTTTCCGCACATGACGACCGACCACGCGTTACTGCTGAAAACCTACGATTCGGAAACCGATGGCCGCGCGCGCTTTCTTGCGCATAGCGCGTTTGAGCATCCGGACACGCCTGCGGATGTCGCGCCGCGTGAGAGTATTGAGATTCGTACTATTGCGTTTTTTTGAGTAACGCGGAACCGCTAATGGTTTTGTGTCTCGTGTAATTTAATTGCGAGTTTTACTTTAACGGCCTTTCCCCTCACCCTAGCCCTCGCCCTCGCCCCACAAGTGGGGCGAGGGAACCGTTCGGATGCTCCGCAGCAAGCATCCATTGCAGCTAGCCTCGATCCAATCCATCAGACGCGAGATATCCACCGTCGACTGGAATGCACACACCGATCACGTGATCCGATGCTTTTGAGGCGAGGTAAATCCCTGTGCCGACGAGATCGGCCGTGTCGCCGACGGTCGCGGCTGGCGTGCGCCGCTCCAACGCTTTCATCAGTGGCGTGCCCTCAAGTTCAGCCGTCATCTCCGTCAAAAAATATCCGGGCGCGATCGCGTTCACTTGAATGCCGAGCGGCGCGAGTTCCACGGCGTTGCTGCGCGTGAGGCCGATTACCGCCGCCTTCGATGCGACATAGGCGGGCTGCAAACCCTTGCTTGGCGCGACCAAACCGTACACCGACGAGATGTTGATAATCTTGCCGGAACCTTGCTCTTTCATGACGCGCGCGGCATATTTGCTACATAAAAATGTGCCGGTGACATTGATGTTCATCACGCGATTCCACGCCGCCAAATCCATTTCCATCACGGATTTGCGATTCACGGCACCGGCGTTGTTGACCAAAATATCTAAGCGGCCAAAACGTTGCTTGACTGCCTCGACTACGCGTTCAATCGACGCTTCGTCGCTCACGTCGAGCTCGAAAGCCGCGTGATCCGGGCCAAGCTCGGCAAGCGCTTCGGCATTGCGATCGGCACGGCGTGCGGCGATGGCGACGCGCGCGCCTGCGTCGCGATAGGCCAACGCTAAGGCGCGGCCAATGCCACTGTTGCCGCCGGTGATCAAAGCAACGCGACCTTCTAGAGAAAACAAGCTTAGGCTCATTTTTTGATTCCGAGTGCCAGGTGTAATTGGATTAACGTTCTACTCGTGAAACGCGGCCTGTTAAAGGCCGCGCTTGATGAGTTTCTTGTTTTTGGTGGATCCGGCTTTGCCTTGATCCACCCTACATTTATTTTTTAGTACATTGCCGGAAAACCAAGGAAGGGCGCGGCGTCGGTTTTTTTCCACGAAGGTAATTTTTCTACGCGCTCGGTCATCCAACGTTTCAAATTCGGATGTTGATCGAGCGGCAGCTTTTGATACGGATGCAAGTGCATCGGTGCAGCGACCGCGATGTCGGCGATCGTCACGCTGTTACCGGCGAGCCAGGGTTGGATGGCGAGGCGAGCGTCTAGTATGCCGGCGAGTTTGTGAAAATTTTCTGCTTGCGCGTCGAGAACTTTTTGGTCGGGCTCGGCTTTGAGCAGCGGCTTGACGACATTCTCGACCAAATAAACGTACGCGCTCGGAAACCAAGCACTGGATTCCCACAACAGCCACCGATTAATATCGGCGCGGGTTTTGAGGTCCTTCGGATAATAGGCCTCGGCGCCCATTTTGTCGGCACCGTATTGCAACATCGCGTTCGACTCCCACAATTTAAATCCGCCATCGTCCAGAGCAGGCAATGACGCATTCGGGTTGATCGCTAAATATTCCGGCGATTTTTGTCCGGCGGTAAAGTAATCGATTTTCACCGTTTCGTACGGCACGCCCAGCAGATCGTAGCCCGCGAGGACCTTGCGGCAATTGACGGTGCAGGGATCGTAATAAAGTTTCATTTTTTCTCCTCCTAACGTAGTTCGTAATTTGGCCGACGCTGGGGGCCGGGCTCAAACACACTTTACCAGGAAATAATTAAGGCCGCCAGATTCGATAGAATGGCAGAATAACCTGTCAATTTATTGTTCAAAACGAGGAGAAACTTATGATCGGCGATCCTGTCGCGCTCACCATCCGCCGCAACATCCCGCGCGCCAGCGCCGAACTCATCGCGCAATTTCGCGATCAACCCACCGGCTTTATCACCGATGCCTACAACGGCAAGGGTTGTCTGGATTACCGTATC
>JANOLP010000045.1:0-9790 GCA_031419835.1 Pseudomonadota bacterium
GTGCACATAGTTTATGGATTACGTCAAGAGGAGTTCCGCAGTGGAATCAGAATTACGGATGCCGCTAACTGGCTTATGGGTTTGTCGGCATGATAAGTAGGGTTACAGCAAGCGGAGGACGCTTGCGCGATCGCGGCGGAAAGTGGGCGAGCTTAATTCGGGATTATCCATGCAATTACAGGAACCAATATCCAGAATTGCACACATGATTGCCATAATAATTCCCCCGCAACTTTCGGATAAAGCCGACGAAGAGCGCCGTCAAACCGGGGGCCCAAAGTGCGCCCGATACCACTCGACAAATCGAGCTATCCCTTCGGCAAGCGGCGTATGGGGTGCGAAATCGATCAGCGCTTGCAGCCTATGGGTATCGGCGAACGTCGTAGGCACGTCACCAGCTTGGATAGGGAGAAGATTGGTAATCGCTTTCTGGCCCAGCATCCTCTCAAGCGTCTCGATAAAAGCCATGAGGCCAACCGGCTGATGGTTGCCGATATTATACAAACGATAGGGCGCGCTACTGATCGCTGGGTCGGGATTCATGGGATCAAAACTCGCTTCTGGCGCCGGAATTTTATCCAGCACCCGCACCACGCCCTCGACGATATCGTCGATGTAAGTGAAATCCCGCTGCATGTCGCCATGGTTGTAAACGTCAATCGGAGCGCCTTCGAGGATCGCCTCGGTGAACAACATCGCCGCCATGTCGGGTCGGCCCCATGGGCCGTAGACGGTAAAGAACCGCAGTCCAATAGTCGGCAGGCAGTATAGATGACTGTACGTATGCGCCATCAATTCGTTCGATTTTTTGGTTGCGGCATAAAGGCTTACCGGGTGATCGGTGTTGTCGTGCTCGCTGAAGGGCACTTTTGTATTCGACCCATATACGCTCGAACTACTCGCATAAACCAAATGCTCAACCTTGTTGTGCCGACACCCTTCCAATATATTCATAAAGCCAACGACATTGCTCTGAATATAAGCATGCGGATTTTGCAGCGAATAGCGCACGCCCGCTTGTGCAGCGAGGTGGATGACTCGCGGAAATTTATGTTCGGCGAACAGTTTCTCCATCGCTTCACGATCAGCGATGTCCATCTTGACGAACGTAAAATTCGGGAAAGGTTTGAGTTGTTCGAGGCGCGCATACTTTAGGCGGACGTCGTAGTAATCGTTGATGTTATCGATGCCGATGACTTCATCTCCACGCTCAAGCAGCCGCTTGGCCGTGTGCATGCCGATGAATCCTGCAGCGCCTGTCACCAGGATTTTCAATCTAAGCCCTTTGCTATTTTCGAGATTTCGTTTTCGCGAAATCGCTAACGATGCCAAATCCTTCGCGTTCAGCCGCCGCCGCGAGCCGGGTATCCAGACAGACAAATTCCCAGGTCTTGGGCCTGTGATCTGCTACGACCAAGGCGGCGCCTAGCTGCAACGAGTCCACCGCGCGAAGGTTATGCAAACGCAGCAATCGCTGCGCAACCGAGCGAACCGCGTCCAAAGGCTGAACTTCATTCCAAGTGCTCTGCAAAATCTGTAACTGCTTGTGCGCCTGAGTGATGTCACGCGCCTCAAGGGCGCCCTCTCGCTCTAGCCGCGCAAGCGCCGACGTGCATTCCACAATCGCTCCCCACCATACAACCAGTTGCGGGAACGCAGCGTAGTAGCGTGCCGCCCGATCACTGGATTCTTCCTCTACGATCAACGGAAGTATCGCCGAACTATCCCAAAATCTCATCGACCTTCTTGGCGGTCTTGGAGTAAAGCCGCCAGCGCGCTAAAGCCCGCACGCAGTCTTATGGGCGCCGACAAGCGCGAGGCTGCGGAATTGCCGCGGCGGATGATCCCTTTGCGTTCTAGATTAACGAGCGCGCCCGCTGTCTCTTCGCCGTTTTCCGCCTGGGCTGGCACTAATTTCGCAACGGGTCGATCGTGGTCGGTAATGACAATGGTTTCCCCTTGCCTAACTTGATCGATAAGCGCACTGAGCTGATTTTTTGTTTGCGAGATTGACGCTGTTTTCATCTGGCTATAATAGCCTTATTGAAGTCCAAGAGCAATCAAGTCAAAAGTGAACCCGTTGAAAAATCGAGACTTTATCCAAATCTCGCCGCGCCTGTCACCAGGATTTTCAACTACGCTCCCCTGTTATATTCAATCAATTTCGCGTATTTGCTAAATGTATTAAAACAGCCGATCAAAATATGGATCAATCCCGGTATGCCGTCTAAAAACCCGCGCCGCACCACATAAAATTTGATGAACCTCACCAATGGGCTCAACACCAATCTTATCGCATCGCCGCGCGCGCCGGTGCGGTGCAGTTCTTGCGCTTGCATCGTGGTGTAGCGGTTTTGCTTATGCAAATAATCGGCGATGCCCTGCTCCGATTCGTGCAACAAATCGCCTTTAAGCATGCCGACGGAGGCCAGCGTTTCAACTTTCTCATGAACCGCGTCGTCACTCCAACTGGCGTGGCTACGATGAAATAAACGCAACGACCAATCGGGATAACCTTCGCCATGTCGCAAATAGCGTCCCATGAAGCGATTGCTGCGCGGCATTTTGTAGGCCTTGAATTCCGGCACTCGCAACGCCGCCTCGATCGCGTTGCGCAACTCATCGCTCACACGTTCATCCGCATCCAAGCAAAGCACCCAATCATGCTCCGCCTGCGCCACGGCAAATTGCTTTTGCTTACCGAAACCTTGCCATTCGTGACTAACGACGCGCGCGCCGTTTGCTGCTGCGAGTCCGATCGTGTCATCAATGCTGCCGCTGTCGACGACGACAATTTCGTCGGCAAACGCGGCCGATTTTAAACAAGGCACGATCTGGGCCGCCGCATCGCGCGTGATGATGACGACGGAGAACGGCACACGGGTTGAAGCCATTCCGACTTGTTTTCCGAGCATTCGATAATGCCGCGTATTGTATTGATATTTCGTGAGAAACTCTAGCGTATTGTCGAAAAGCCCCAAGCTGTCATTGCGAGCACGGCGAAGCAATCTCGCTTTTCTACGCACGTGGAAAGACGAGATTGCTTCGCTGCGCTCGCAATGACAAGCTAGTGGACTCACTAAGCTAAAATGCCGAGATGCGCATTCTCTTGGTCAAAACTTCGTCACTCGGCGATGTCATTCACAATCTTCCGGTCGTCGCCGACATTCGAAATCATTTTCCCGATGCGAAAATCGATTGGGTGGTCGAAGAAAATTTCGCGGCCATTCCGCGCCTAAATCCGAACGTAAATCGCGTGTTCCCGGTTGCGATGCGACGCTGGCGCAAACATCTTTCCAGCGGCGCGACCTGGCAACAATGGCGCGAATTTAAACAGGCGCTGCATGAGCAAAGCTACGATTTCGTTATCGATACTCAGGGTCTTCTTAAGAGCTCGATCATCGCGCGCGCGGCGCGTGGTCTGCGTTGCGGTTACGATTGGGAAAGCGCGCGCGAACCGCTGGCGAGTTTCGCGTATCAACGAAAATTTAATGTCGCGATAGACTTGCATGCCGTTGAGCGCAATCGCCAACTCGTTGCGAAGGCGCTTGGCTACGAGGCAAATGGAGAGCCGAGTTACGGACTGCATGCCGCAAACGCCGCACCAGATAAGGCGCTCCCGGCAAGCTATTGCGTTTTTTTACACGCCACCAGCCGCGCCGATAAAGAGTGGCCTGAGCAAAATTGGATCGCGCTGGGCAAATGGTTTGCCGCGCAAAATCTAATCAGCATTTTGCCAAGCGGAAATGCAATCGAGCATGAACGTGCAATTCGCCTCGCCGAATCTATTCCGAACGCGCGTTCGTTAGCGCCAAGCTCGCTCGAAGAAGTCGCCGCACTTCTCGCCAACGCCACTACCGTCATCGGCGTCGATACCGGCCTCACCCATCTTGCCTGCGCGCTCAATAAGCCCACCGTCGCGCTCTACTGCAATTCCGATCCCGATCTCACCGGCGTTTACGGCAGCGCCCGCGCCATCAATCTCGGCGGCATTGGCTCGCCGCCCAGTGTTGGCGCGGTTCTTGAGGGCTACTCACGAGTGTGCGCAACATGATTAATCGCCACATTTACACCGCGCTGCTCTACGTTCTGCTGCCATTTTTACCGCTGCGTTTGGCCTGGCGTGCGCGCAAACAACCGGAATATTTGCAGCACGTCGGCGAGCGTTTCGGTTTCTATTCGCTGAAACCGACGAAGCCCATTATATGGCTGCACGCCGTATCCGTCGGCGAAACGCACGCCGCCGCGCCGCTGATCAAACGCTTTCAACAACACCATCCCGATCATCAAATCCTGCTCACGCACATGACGCCGACCGGGCGCGCCACGTCGGCAGAATTGTGGGGCGATGAGGTTCTGCGCTGCTATTTGCCCTACGATTATCCCTTTGCGGTCAGAAAATTCTTGCGGCATTTTCAGCCGAGTTTGGGAATATTATTGGAAACAGAACTGTGGCCAAATCTAATTTCAATTTGTCACGAGCAACACATTCCACTCGCGCTCGTCAACGCGCGATTATCGGAGCGTTCCGCGCGCGGCTACGCGCGCTTTCCCGCCCTCGTTGGCGATACCTTGAAGACGCTTGCCCTGATTGTCGCACAGACCGATGCCGATCGAGATCGGCTCCAGGCCTTGTCCACAGTGCATATACACGTGATGGGCAATCTCAAATTCGACAATGACATCCCGTCCTTGCAGATTGACCTTGGAAAAATGTTTCGCGAGAAATTTGGCGCGAATCGCCCGGTCTGGCTCGCCGCGAGCACGCGCGACGGCGAAGAAGAACTATTGTTGGAAACGCTGCAAAAAATCGAAGCGCCGAATGCGCTGGCAGTCATCGTGCCGCGTCATCCGCAGCGCTTCAATGAGGTTGCCGAATTACTCAAATCGAACCGAATCGCTTTTCAGCGCCGCAGCGAAAACTCCGCAATCGCGCCCGCGACACGCGTCGTGCTTGGCGATTCCATGAGCGAAATGTTTGCTTACTTCGCCGCGAGCGATGTCGCGTTTATCGGCGGGAGTTTGTTACCGCTGGGGGGGCAAAATTTAATCGAAGCTTGCGCCGTCGGCACGCCCGTTTTGATCGGGCCACACACCTTTAATTTTGCGGAGGCTACGAATCAGGCTATCGCGGCGGGTGCTGCAAAACGCGTCGCTGATGCGCTCGAATTAGCGCAAGCAATCGATCTGCTACTCGAGAACCCTGCTCAACGCAAAACCATGGCTGACGCGGGTCTAGCCTTTACTGCTGCTCACCGGGGGGCTTCGGTGCGGGCTTACGAGCTGGTTTCTTCACTTTTGGCGCGTCCGGGGTTTTGATTGCACCCTCGGTTTTTTTGTCGATCATTTCGCCCGCTTTTTCAACCGCCGGCTTACCGGGAAGCGTCACTTTTCCGTCTTTCGGTTTAGCTGCGGCGGGACTGCCAGACACCGGTTCGCCGGGCTTGCGTAACGCGTCATTCACTTCGATCAAATCATTGCGCACCAACATCCCTGCCGCAAATTTGAGGCGAAGCTGATTCAAAATCGTGTTGTATTGCGCGGAGTAAAGATCGCGCCGCGCGGTAAAAAGTTGTTGCTGGGCGTTTAGCACGTCCACGCCGGTTCGCACGCCGACTTCTTGGCCAAGCTTGGTCGATTCCAACTGGCTTTGCGTCGATACCACGGCCTGTTCCAACGCTTTGACTTGTGCGATGCCGCTGGTGACCCCGAGATAAGCTTGGCGCGCGCTCTGCGCCACTTGGCGACGTGCGTTTTCCGTGTCAAAGCGCGCTTTTTCGCGCAGCGCGACCGACTCGCGCACTTTCGAATTGCGCAAACCGCCTTCCCAAATCGCATAATTTAGTTGGATGCCGACGGCGGCCGATTGGGTGTCTTGCCCAAATCTTGCTTTCTTCGACGTGTTGTAACTTTCGTTTAGGTTTGCGATCAAATCGACCGTAGGCTTAAATGCCGCTTTGTTGCGCTCAATCTCTTTTGCCGCAATATCTTCGGCCGTTTTGAACACCACAACTTGCAAACTTTGCTTTTGTGCGACGTCAACCCATTGGCCCATATCATTGGGTGTTGGCGCCGGCAAAATAACACGATCGCGCAACGGCGAAAGCTGATCAAGCGGCTTGCCGACCAAAATTTCCAGCGCGCGGCGTTTGACTTCTAAATCGCTTTGGTCGGCGATCTCGCGGGCGACTGCCAAATCGTAGCGCGCTTGGGCTTCGTGCGTATCGGTGATCGTTGCGGTGCCAACTTCGAAATTGCGTTTTGCTTGTGCGAGCTGTTCTGAGATCGCGATTTTTTGGTTGCGCGAAACCGCGACATTATCTTCGGCGAGCAACGCGTCAAAATACGCTTGCGACGCGCGCACGATCAAATCCTGCTGCGCTTGCGCCAATTGCGCTTCGATCTGCGTCAATTGCAACTGCGCTTGATCGACGATGATGCTGTTCTCGGGCCGATACAACGCTTGCGTAAGCGATAGTGTCAATCGAGCGGCGGCATAGTTGTCCGACGCAGACTGCGCGCCCTCGCCAGCGGGATTGGTGCGCACGTAATCGTAGGTGATCGGCAGTTGCAAATTCACTTGCGGTCGCAAGGCCGAACGCGCTTGCGGCAGTTTCTCAAGTCCCGCGCGGTAGGTTTCTTTAGCTGCAGCAAAAACCTGATCCTGCTGCTCGGCCGCGCGGTACACATCAAGCAAATCGGCACCATGCGCCGAATAGGCAAGCAGTAATCCTAACGCTATCGGTGTGAATCGTGTCATCGATTTATTCCAAGAAAAAGACCAGCGCTTAAAATACGAATTGTTCGAGTTGCAGCGCATGTTTCAGCGCCGGAATACAGGTTTCGAAAAGCTCATGCCGCTCAACGCCGCCTTGGCCGCCGCGCAATAACAACAATGCTTTCATAATAGGCTCTTCGCCGACTACTGCAAATAAGCGCCCGCCAGGATTGAGGCTTTGCAAAAATGCCTCGGGTAACGCCGGCGTCGATCCGGTCAGAACGATCACATCAAACCCCTGAGCGGCGCTCCAGCCCTGAGCAGCGTCGCCGACCGCAAGGCTGACGTTCTCAATGCCGTGGGCACGTAAATTTTTCTCGGCGAAGGCCGATAGCTCGGGAACGATCTCCACACTCGTGACATGTCCAGTGGTTTTCGCCAGCAAAGCCGTCATGTAACCACAGCCTGAGCCGATTTCCAACACGCGGTCACTTGCCTTGAGGCTCAGTTCCTGCACAATGCGAGCTTCCAACTTCGGCGGCAATGCAAACTCGCCAAAGCCGACCGGCGCCGGCATATCGACAAACGCCAGCGCCCGCGAGCGTTCCGGCAAAAATTCCTCGCGCTTGATCTCAAACAGCAAATCCAACACGTCTTGGTCGAGCACTTCCCAAGTGCGAATTTGTTGCTCAACCATATTAAAACGCGCTTGCTCGAGATTCATCAATTCAAGGGTCAGTAAATTAAGCTTGGATTATAGCAAAATAAGAAAAAAAACAACCTCTTAGTACCAGACTCGCCAAACCGACCGAAGTTTCCCAGTCGGCGAAATATTCAGCCAGCGGTCTCGAAAAGGGCGGCGTGTCCAAGCAAACTCCGCACTAAGCGCCTTGCGCATTTGCTACTGCGACCATGCCCTAGCACGCACTATTCATGCGCATCTTCGGGCATGGCCGCGTCTTGACTAGGCCAGCACCAGATCAACGGATTGCACCCGTTTCACGCCCGCCAGGTCCATTTTTTTCCACGCAGCAGCAAGCGAGCCGCCGACATCGATGTGGCGGCAGGCATCTTCGATCACTGCCGCTTCGAAGCCGAGCTTGCGCGCGTCCGTCGCGGACCACATTACGCAGAAATCCGTCGCGAGGCCCGCGACGAACACGCGTTTGATGCCGCGGCCCTTGAGATAGCCATCTAAGCCCGTGTGGGTTTTGCCATCCAAATCGAGAAACGCGGAATAGCCATCGACGTTGCCGTTGTAGCCTTTGCGAATAATCAACTGCGCATGGGGAATGTTCAGCTCCTTGTGCAGCGCGCCGTCGGCGGTGCCTTGCACGCAGTGGTCGGGCCACATCACTTGCGTGCCATAAATCATTTCCATCGTCGTGAAGACTTCTTTTTTGTGGGTGCTGGCAAAAGAAATATGGCCGCTTGGATGCCAATCTTGCGTCATCACGACATTCTTAAAGCCGCCGGCGAGTTTGTTCACCAGCCCGATAATGTTATTGCCGTCTGGCACCGGCAACGTGCCGCCGGGCATGAAGCAATTTTGCACGTCTATGATCAGGAACGCATCGGTGTCTTTGTTGATCGTCATTTTGTCCGCCGCCAAGGTCGGCAAACCCATGCCCACTGCGGCCAAACCACCAGCGGTCAACAGAAAATCTCTACGACTTGTCATATTGTTCTCCTCTGAATTAAAACTATCTTGCCCGATTTCTTCAGTTAGAAACTCGCCTCCCCTTCAAGGGGAGGATTAAGGTGGGGATGGGATTTCGGTGCGCGTTGATACCCATCCCCATCCCGGCCCCCTTGCAGGGCGCCCCCTTGAAGGGGAAGGAGCGTGCCACTCAAACTCAATGCGTCACCACCTCCGGAATCTCCGTCGCCGGCGGCGTATTCCTACTGCGCTGGCAACGAATAATCCCGTCAATAATCACCATGCCCACCCCCGGAATATCACCTAATGCTACGCTTTCCAATAAATTCCGACCAGCCGTATGCTGGGCGCGATCCATCAAGACAAAATCGGCGCTACGCCCCACTTCGATCAAGCCGCAATTCAAGTTGCGTATGCGCGCCGTGTTGCCGGTGGCAAAACAAAACGCGATCTCCGCGGGAATATCGCCGAGGCTCGCCAGCAACGCCACCATGCGCAAGATGCCGAGCGGCTGCACGCCGGACCCCGCCGGGCCGTCGGTGCCGAGAATCACGCGTTCCATGCATTTCAATTCCCGCGCTGCGCGCGCCGCGGCGAGGCCAATTTTTTCGTTGCCATTGTGCACGATCTCGATGCCGCGTTTCGAGCGCTCGCACAATTCGCATACATGCCTTTCCGGCAACGCGGTGTGGCCACCGTTGATGTGGCCGATGATGTCGGCGTCGGCTTCCAGCACCACATCTTTATCGATCAAGCCGGAGCCGGGGATCGACGGGCCACCCGTGTGGATGGTGCTCTGAATGCCGTACTTGCGCGCCCACGCCACCATCTGCCGTGCCTCCGCGCCCGCCTTCACCGAGCCCAAGCCTACCTCGCCGAGCAAGCTCACGCCGGCCGCGGCGAGTTCCTTGAAGTCCGATTCCACCATGCCCTGCTCGATCACCGGCGCACCGGCCAATACCTTCACGCCGCCCGGCCGAAAATTTTGGTAAGCGCGCTGCGCCGTGATCGCCAGCGCCTTCAAGCCGACGATATCCTTCGGCCGTCCCGGCAAATGTACTTCACCGGCGGATATCATCGTCGTCACGCCACCGTTCAACGTCGATTCGATCCAGCCGATTTGATTTTGCCGCGGCGTCCAATCGCCGAACACGGGATGCACGTGGCTATCGATCAAGCCCGGCGCGAGGGTTGTGCCTTTCGCATCGATCAGCGTTGTCGCCGCAGTCGTATCGCAATCTTTTTCTTTGCCGATCGCGGCAATTTTTCCGTCGATGGCGATGATCGTGTCAGCATCGAGAATCGGATTTGCGATGTCACCCGATAGCAGCAAGCCGATATTCTTGATGACGAGCCTTCCTTTAGTCGACGTATTAGTTTCAACGGCCATGATCTATCCCAATATCCATAAA
>JANOLP010000046.1:0-7713 GCA_031419835.1 Pseudomonadota bacterium
GGTGTCGAAGTAGGAATAGTAGACGACGTTATTCACGTGACCATAAACATCATTGTCCATCCATCTTGTTGGGATGGTCAAAAAATGTTTGTAGCTCGCGCGCGTCTCGCTCATGCGCTGCGATTCGCCTTATCTTGATCGTTCGCCGATTTAATTTTGTCGCGAATGTCTTGCCATTCTTGATCAGACAAATTCGCCAGATGGGTGAACGATGCGCCATTCGCAAGATAGCCAGCGCCGTCGAGCGCGATGGTCTGGCCGGTGAGCCAATCACATCCATCCGCCATCAAAAACGTCGCGAGATTTTGAATCTCAGAAAGCTCGCCGGTGCGCCCCATCGGATTGCCTTCGCTGCGCGACATAGCGTCTTTGCCGGGACTCAAACGATCCCACGCGCCCTTGGTGTAAATCGGCCCCGGCGCGATGGCGTTGAGGCGAATGCCATAACGCCCCCATTCCACCGCGAGGGATTTAGTCATCGCGTCCAATCCGGTTTTCGCCATCGCCGACGGCACCACGAACGGCGAACCGGTCCACACCCATGTCACCAAAATCGAGATTACGGAGCCTTTGATTTTGTCGTGAATCCAGCGCTTGCCGATGCCTTGCGTAACGTAAAACGTGCCGTGCAACACGATGTTGGTGATGGCGTCGAAACCGCGCGACGATAAATCTTCGGTGCGGCTGATGAAGTTTCCGGCGGCGTTGTTGACCAAACCAGTGAGCGGACCGTCGTCCCAAATTTTTTCGATCATTTCCTCGACGGCCGACGCGTTGCGAATGTCGATATCAAAGGTTTTGACAGAACCGCCGTGGGCGGCCATCAATTCCTTCGCGGTTTCATCGAGAACCATTTTGCGGCGGCCGCAGATGTAAATATCTGCGCCCAGTTCGAGATATTTTTCCGCCATGGCACGGCCTAGTCCCGTGCCGCCGCCGGTGATTAGGATACGTTTATCTTTTAGGAGTTTTTCTTTGAACATAGATTAGCGTTCCGAATTTTAGGTGACTTTCCCTCTTGTCATTCCCGCGTAGGCGGGAATCCATTTGGCCTTAATTCATTCAGCATGGATTCCCGCCTACGCGGGAATGACAAGAGGATAGGTAAAGTGCATCAAGGCGCGAAGCGCCAGATCCACCGTTGGAAAACATGGTGGATCCGCTTCGCTTAATCCACCCTACCGAACATCTCTGCAACTGGCCTGCGAGCCAATACTGGCGCGGCTTTCCGTGCACTGGCTTGCAATTTAGCCGCGCGTACATACGAGACTTAGCCCTTTACCGCCGCTTTGATTTGCTCCAACGCACTCGGATCATCCAGGGTCGTCAAATCGCCTGCGTCCTTCCCTTCTGCGATCGCCTGAATACTTCGCCGCAACAATTTTCCCGAACGTGTCTTCGGCAATAACGTGATGAAATGCACACGCGATGGCCGCGCAATCGCGCCCAACAAATTATCGACCGCTTGCATCACTTCTTTTTCCAGTGCTGCGCGTCCCGCTTCGTCCGCCGCGCCACTGACATCTTTCAACACCGCGAACGCGATCGGCACTTGGCCTTTAAGCTTATCTTCCACGCCGACCACGGCGACTTCAGCAATGTTCGGATGGCTCTGCACCGCTTCTTCGATCTCGCGCGTGCCGAGCCGATGGCCGGCGACGTTGATCACGTCATCGGTGCGGCCGAGAATAAAGTAATACCCGTCTTGATCGCGGACGCCCCAGTCAAATGAGGAATATGCGAACTTGCCTTTGAAGTTGTTGAAATAGGTGCTGACGAAGCGTTCGTCATCACCCCAGATCGTGGTCATGCAACCCGGCGGTAACGGCGGCATGATCGCGACCACGGCTTTTTCATCGGCGCCGACTTCTTCGCCCGTCACCTCGTGCAACAATTTCATGTTGTAGCCGTACACCGGAAAACTCGGGCTGCCGAATTTTCGCGGCGTGTCTTCCACACCCAACATGGCGGACAACATCGGCCAGCCGGTTTCGGTTTGCCAGTAATTATCGATGATGGGTTTTTTGATGCCGTCGTTGATCCAACGCGCGGTCGGTTCATCGAGCGGCTCGCCAGCGAGAAACAAATAGCGCAGTGAACTCAGATCATATTTGGTGAGTAATTCGGGATCTTGTTTTTTCAATACGCGGATCGCCGTGGGCGAGCTGAACATGATGCTGACTTTGTGGTCCTGCACCAGCTTCCACCAGATGCCGCCGTCGGGCCGGATCGGCAAGCCTTCGTAGAGAATCGTCGTGCAGCCATTGATGAGCGGTGCGTAGATAATATAAGAATGACCGACCACCCAACCAATGTCGCTGGTGGTAAACATCGTCTCGCCCGGCTTGCAGCAGAAAATATATTTCATCGACGCCGCGAGCGCGACGGCATAACCGCCGGTGTCGCGCTGCACGCCTTTCGGTTTTCCGGTCGTGCCCGACGTGTAAAGAATATACGACGGCTCGCTCGATTCCAGCCACGTAATCGGTACTTGTTCGTTCATGTGCTGGGCGCGCAGCGTCGCGTAATCGAGATCGCGGCCTGGGATTAATTTCATCGCCGTATCCAAACCACGATTGACGAGCACGACATTCTGCGGCGGAAATTGCGCGAGGCGCATCGCTTCATCCACCAAATGTTTATACGCAATCACCTTGCCTGCGCGCATGCCGGCATCGGACGTGATCATCACTTTCGGCTTCGCATCGTCGATGCGCGTCGCCAAACTCGCCGACGCAAAGCCACCGAACACGACCGAGTGAATTGCGCCGATGCGTGCGCAGGCGAGCATGGCAAACATCGCCTCGGCAATCATCGGCATGTAGACCAACACGCGATCGCCTTTCGCCACGCCGAGGGATTTCATTACCGCGGCCATGCGATTTACTTCGTGAAATACTTCCCGATAAGTGAACTTTTTTTCTTCGTTGGTTTCAGTTGAAACGTAGATCAGCGCCGTTTGTTCGGCGCGTTCCGCGAGATGGCGATCGACGGCGTTAAAGCAAAGATTCGTCTCGCCGCCGACAAACCATTTTGCGAACGGCGGTTTGGAATAATCGAGCACTTTTTCGAAAGGCTTGTGCCAACCGATATGCTTGGCTTCCTCGCGCCAGAACGCGTCGGGATTTTCAATGGAATGTTTGTGGAATTCTTTGTAGGTGGTCACACTGTTCCTCCAACTTTTCTTATTGTCATTCCCGCGAAGGCGGGAATCCATTTGGCGTCTCAATTTGCGGACGCACTATGGGTTCCCGCCTTCGTGGGAACGACAACTAACTAGGCATTCACATTCACCACCAAACGCCCACGCACCTGCCCCGCCAAAATTTCCGCTGCCTTCGCGATCGCTTGCGCGAGAGAAATTTCCGTAGTGATCGTATCGAGCTTGGCTTTGTCGAGATCCGACGCTAAACGCGCCCAGGCTTCCAAGCGCGCGGCTTTCGGCGCCATGACGCTGTCGATGCCGATCAAACTTACGCCGCGCAGAATGAACGGCGCAACGCTCGAGGGAAAGTCCATTCCTTGTGCAAGGCCGCATGCGGTGACGACGCCCAAATACTTTGTCGCTGCACAAACGTTGGCGAGCGTATGGCTACCGACCGTATCCACCGCGCCGACCCAACGCTCTTTCGCCATCGGTTTTCCTGGCGCGGATAGCGTCGCGCGATCGATCACTTCGCTCGCACCGAGTGATTTTAAATAATCCGTTTCGCTCGCACGGCCTGTCGACGCGACGACCGTGTACCCGCGCTTCGCCAATAATGCGATCGCGACACTGCCCACGCCACCGGCCGCGCCGGTGACAAGAATCTCGCCCTTGTCCGGCGTGACGCCATGTTTTTCTAGTCCGAGTACGCACAACATCGCCGTATAACCCGCGGTGCCGATCGACGCCGCTTGTTTGGTGGTGAAACCAACGGGCAACGGCACCAGCCATTCGCCCTTTAAACGCGCTTTCTGCCCGAGGCAACCCCAATGGCCTTCGCCAACACCCCAGCCGTTCAGCACAACTTTATCGCCGACTTTCCAAAGCGCGGAATTACTTTCTTCCACCGTGCCTGCGCCGTCAATGCCCGGCACCATCGGAAACTTGCGCACCACCGGTGCTTTACCGGTAATTGCGAGGCCGTCTTTATAATTGATGGTGGAATAATCGACGCGAATGGTTACATCGCCTTCGGGTAAATCGCTTTCATTGATGTCGGCGATTTTCGCTTCGGTGCCCGCGTCGGTCTTGTTTAATAGAATGCCTTTGAACATTGTCGTCTCGGTGAAATCAAAAGAATGATAGGCATATATTATCCTAGATGCGCACGGGCCAGATACTCGCGCGACTGCATTTCTTTAAGTCGGCTCACCGTGCGCGGAAACTCTTGGCTATTCGGCCCACTGCGGTATAACTCGTCCATCGGCACGGCCGCACTGATGATCAAATTTACACGTTGGTCGTAAAGCACATCAATCAGCCAAGTAAAGCGTCGCGCTTCCGATGCGTGTTCCGCCGTCATGCGCGGAACGTTCGCGAGCATGATGGTGTGAAAGCGTTTTGCAAGTTCTAGATAATCCGATTGCGAACGCGCGGTGCCGCAAAGTTCCGCAAATTCAAACCAGCCGATGCCTGAAGACGTGCTCCTGGATTGGATCTTTCGGCCATTCACTTCGATCGCCGCGCTGCGCGGCGCTGTCGAGGCAAGCGTCGTGAACGAACGCAGCATCGCCTCGCCGGCAGCAGGCCCTAACGGTGAGTGGTAAAGGTCAAGTTGTTCGAGGCTGCGCAAACGATGATCGGTAGCGCCATCGAGTTCGATGACATCGAGACTATTTTTGATCAGTTCGATCGCCGGAAGAAAACGTTCGCGCTGCAAGCCATTTGGGTACAGCGCATCGGGTTGATAGTTCGAGGTCATCACGCAAACGATGCCGCGAGCGAACATGGTTTCCAATAGACGTGCGAGAATCATCGCATCGCCGATATCGCTGACGTGAAACTCATCGAAACACAGCACGCGCACGTCGCGGGCGAGTTTTTCCGCGAGGAGAACGAGTGGATCGGTTTCCTGCTTTAAGCTCGCCAATTCGCGATGAATAGTGTGCATGAACGCATGAAAATGCACGCGGCGTTTACGGCGATACGGAAGCTGCGAATAAAACGCATCCATCAACATGCTTTTGCCACGTCCGACGCTGCCGTGAATGTATAAGCCGCGCGGTGGCGAACGGCGGCCGAAGGTTTTCATGAACGGCCGGCCGCGGTAAGATTTGAATTCGACTAACTCATCGAATAATTGTTGCAGACGTTTAGCGGCTCGTTCCTGCGCGGCGTCTGCGCGAAAGCCGGACGTTAGTTTTTGTTTTTGATACCAGTGGAGAGGTCCAGCAGGTGCGGTTTCTGGCAAGGCATGCCCGGAGATGCGCTCTGCTATTGGCTCTTCAGGCATATAATAATGTATCGGCCGCCGAATTCACAAAATTGTCATTGCGAGGAACGAAGTGACGAAGCAATCTGTTAGGCGTTAAAAACGAGATTGCTTCGCGAAGTTTATCCCAAAGCAAAGCGTGGGACTCGCAATGACAAATTTGTGAGACTGCGCTCTAATGTTTCAAAAATGCACAGCACGCTTATCCACCGCCAACGCCGCTTCATGCATCACTTCCGACAACGATGGATGCGCATGAACGATGCGCGCAATATCTTCTGACGATGCGCCAAACTCCATCGCAACCACTGCCTCGGCAATCAACTCGGAAGCGAACGGCCCGAGGATATGCACACCGAGAATCCGATCGGTTTTTGCGTCGGCCAACATTTTCACAAAACCATGGGTTTCGCCGAGGCCCTTTGCGCGACCATTGGCCATGAACGGAAAACTGCCCGCGCGATATTCGACCCCGCGCGCTTTCAATTGCTTCTCGGTCTCGCCGACCCACGCGATTTCCGGCGCGGTGTAGATCACCCAGGGAATCGTGTCGAGATTGACGTGGCTTTTTTGGCCGGCGATTAGTTCGGCGACGGCAACGCCCTCCTCCGATGCTTTGTGCGCGAGCATCGGCCCTCGCACGACGTCGCCGACGGCGTAGACATTGTTGGCGATGGTGCGGCAATTGCCGTCGACTTGGATGAAACCTTTGGCATCTAATTTCACGCCGATCGCATCGAGATTCAGGCCTGTCGTGTTAGGCGCGCGGCCGACCGCCACGATGAGTTTGTCGACGATCAATTGCTTTGCGCCGTCCGCGCCTTCGTAATCGATCGTCACTTGATTTTTTGCCGTGGTGACGGATTTTATTTTCACGCCTAGCTCAATCGCCAAGCCTTGTTCTTTGCTGAAAATCTTGCGCGCTTCGGCGGCGATTTGTTCATCGACTGCGCCAAGGAATTCTGGGAGCGCTTCCAGGATCGTGACATCGGCGCCGAGGCGTTTCCAGACGCTGCCCATTTCCAGGCCGATCACTCCGGCGCCGATTACACCGAGTTTTTTTGGAACGGTTGGAATCGAGAGCGCGCCCTCATTGTCGAGAATCAACTGATTGTCGACTTTCGCGAACGGTAACGCGCGCGGCACGGAGCCGGTTGCGATGACAACGTGCTTGGCCGAAATTGTTTCGCTTTTTTCGCCATCGACCACTTCGATTTGATAAGCGTCGCCGCCACTAACAAAACGCCCGAGTCCGTGCATCGAAGTCACCTTATTCTTCTTCAGCAGAAAGCCAATGCCAGCGGTGAGTTGATCGACAATCTTGTCTTTACGCGCGAGCATTTTTGCGAGATCGAGCGTGACGCTTTGAATCTGAATGCCGTGATCGGCGAAGCTATGGGTCGCACGATGAAAATTTTCGGAGGATTCGAGCAATGCTTTCGACGGAATACAACCGACGTTCAAGCAGGTGCCGCCGAGACTGGGCTTGCCCTTGGCGTTTTTCCAGTTATCGATACACACTGTATTAAAGCCAAGCTGCGCAGCGCGTATCGCAGCAACATAACCACCGGGACCGCCGCCAATGACGGCGACATCGAAAAGTTGTGACATGGGAGATTGGGGGCTGGTTGTTAGAGGCTAGGGGCTTATAGGGGCTAGGGACTAGGGGCTGGGGGGGCTAGGCGGTTTTTGCTAGTCTCTAACCCCTACTCCCCAGCCCCTGCTGTTAAAGGTCTAAGAGGAGGCGCGCCGGATCTTCCAACGCATCCTTCATCGCGACCAGCGACAACACCGCTTCGCGGCCATCGATGATGCGATGATCATAAGATAACGCGAGATAATTCATCGGGCGAATGACGATTTGGCCGTTCTCGACGACGGGGCGTTCTTTGGTTGCGTGAACGCCGAGGATCGCCGATTGTGGCGGGTTGATGATTGGAGTCGAGAGCATCGAACCAAATACGCCGCCGTTGGAAATCGAGAACGTGCCGCCGGTTAATTCTTCAATGGTGAGCTTGCCGTCCTGCGCTCGCGCGCCGAAATCGGTGATGCGCTTTTCGATATCGGAAAATGACAAGCGATCGGCGTCGCGAATGATCGGCACGACTAATCCGCGCGGGCTGCCGACGGCGATGCCGATGTCGAAGTAGCCGTGATAAATGATGTCATTGCCGTCGATCGAGGCATTCACCTACGGGAATTTTTTCAGCGCCGCAACGGCGGCTTTGACGAAGAAGGACATGAAGCCGAGTTTGACGCCATGTTCCTTCTCGAATTTTTCTTTGTACTTATTGCG
>JANOLP010000047.1:0-14479 GCA_031419835.1 Pseudomonadota bacterium
CACCATACCCAGCGCAGAGATTTGCAATCTCAAGCATTTGCGATTCGCCATCTTCGCCCGAGGTACGCGTCGACAACGGCGTCATTGCGCGTGATTTCGGCGGGTTGGCCTTGGGCCAATACAGCGCCGTCATTCAATACCACAAAACGGTCGACGAGCTTTACCATCACCTGCATCGTGTGTTCGATAATGACAATGGTCATGCCTTCCGCAGCGAGTTGTCGCACTAACGCCGTCACTTCTTCAACCTCCGCGCTACCGAGTCCCGCCAGGGTTTCGTCAAGCAAAATCAAGCGTGGTTTGCCGGCCAGCGCGCGGGCGAACTCAAGCAAGCGTAACTCCTTATTGCTCAATTGTCCTGCGAGTCGATCTGCTACTTGCGCTAGTCCAACTCGTAGCAACGCCGTCTCGGCGATGCGCCACGCGTCATTGCTGGACGAGGAATTGACGTATGCACCGACGACGACATTGTCGCGAACCGACATGCGTTTGAATGGACGCACAACTTGAAATGTTCACCCGACACCCGCGGCGCAAATCTGATAGGGCGACTGCCCGGTAACCTCTTTTCCCTCGAGTAAGATACGTCCCGTGTCCGGGCGGATGAACCCATTTAGAAGATTGAACAGAGTCGTCTTGCCTGCGCCATTGGGGCCGATGATGCCAAGTATCTCGCCGCGTTTTACCCTAAGGCTGACATTACGCACCGCTTGAAGGCCGCCGAAATGCTTGGAGACATCAATTGCCTCAAAGATCACCTCGGTAGGAGATTGACGGGTGGACAAATCGGCGATCGTTAGCCCAATCTGTTGCCCATCGGATACCACGACAGGGTGACGCAAACGTCGGGAGATCATATCTTTGATTTTCCAAAACACGCCTTCTGGGGCGAGCAATATCACAGCGACGATGGCTATGCCGTATACCACGCCTTGTATTCCCGGGATGATGTTGCCCAATTGCGCGTGCAGGATTTCGCTCAACGGCACCAAAACTATCGCGCCGATTACCGGGTCCCATAGCGTTCCAACGCCGCCGAACATTGCGACGATCAATGCCTGCGCGGACACAAGCATGCCGAATACCGCGGGTGGCGTTACTACAAGCAATACCACTGCATAAAAACCGCCCGCGACACCAGCCATTGCGCCGCTTAGAGTGATCGCTTTTAGCTTCCAACGGATGGTTTGAATGCCGGCGGCTTCTGCAGCGGCCTCGTCTTCGCGAATTGCCACCAGCGACATGCCGAAACGCGATCGTTCAACCCACGCCGTTACGAACATTGCCACGATCATGAGCGCAAGGGCAAGCCATGCGTATACACGGTGATCGTCGAATTGCATATAGGCGATTGGCGCCGCGCGCTGCATAGGCAACGCGAGTTCTTGGTAACCAAGCCATTCGAATACATAAAGCAACGCGAGAGGATAGGCAAGCATCGCCAAGGCAAAATAATGGCCGCGCAATCGAAAGGTAGGTATACCTACAACGAGTCCCACAATCGCACCAACGATTCCCGCGCAAGGTATGCCGATCCAAGGGCTCAGTCCCCAGTTAATTTGGCTGAGGGCAACGAAATACGCGCCTAAGCCAAAGAACGCGGCGTGACCAAAGGAAACGAAGCCGCTGTAGCCGCTGAGTACGTTCCAGGCTAGACCCATCACTGCCCAAATCGGCACAACGGTAAGTATCAACTGGTAGTAAGTATGATGGGTGAGGGCCGTCACCAAGACATAAACAAGCCCGAATGCACTGATAAGAATTGCCTGGCGCCGCCGAATGCTCACGTTCGCCGCGCTGCGGTACCGAATAACCCGTGCGGTCGCAACAGCACAATGCCTAAGAAGACGACGAAAATCGCCGTGTTCTGCAATTGGATCGGCAAAATCAATGTGGAAAGTTGTTGTACCAAGCCGATCGTAAGGCCACCAATGAATGCCCCGGTGATACTGCCAAGTCCACCGAGCACTACACCAGCATACATAACAATAACGTATTCGAGCCCAATGTAGGGTTGGAACGAAATCCCTGACGCCAGTAGCCCGCCACCGATCGCGGTAATAGCAACACCGAGACCAAATGCTAATTGATGGGACTTTGCGACGTCGATTCCCATATAGGTTGCGGCTTCGGGATTGTCCGCGGCGGCACGCAAGGATTTCCCCAGGGTTGATTGGCCCATGAAGTGTACGAAAGCGAGTACGACAGCGACTGCGATCAACGCCGCCATAGCTTGACCTTGATTAATGAAAATGCTGACAGCATTTTCATACAGCGGACCTAATTCCCAAGCGCTGGATGCAAGTGGCGTCGGGATAGAGACCGGTGCTGAACCGAATAGGTAAAGCCCGCCATTTTGGATAATCAACGCCACGCCTAAAGTCAATATCAGTTGCGCGTAGTGGCCCTCTGCCGCTAGGCCGTGGCCGCGCATGCCGGTGACTTTGCTGACAAGAAATTTATGCACCATGACACCGACCAAGAACAACATCGGCCCGGCTAATAATGCGGCGACGTAGGGCGCCATCGCGCCGAACCAGGTTTGTAGACCCAACAAACTGAACGCATAGAACGCGGCATACATGCCGAGCATCATAAAATCGCCTTGGGCGAAATTGATGACACGTATCACACCGAAAATAACACTCAGCCCGACGCACATTAGGCCATAGACAGCGCCGGTAAGTAGCCCTGCAGTCAGTGCCTGTAGGAAATTTTCCAAAAACTGGGGCGCACTCACAATGACCTGCGTCCGAGGCCAGCAATCCTCATCTCACCGATCTTCCCCATTAAATTTTCTTCAACTTGGCTGCAATGCGGCGAATTTCGCCGCGCGCGGCCTTATTCAGTTTGTAACAATTTGCCCAACGCGCCGACATCATCGCTATCTTCAAGGGTGTCGATGAAAGTTTCGATCTCGCTAGTGCGCTGTCGGCCAATTACTGCGGTTGCTACAACTCGAAACCGCTCGCGAACGTCTAACGCGGTGGCGTTTACTACGTTGTCGAGGCGAATGCGACGCTTGGTACCAGTGGTTTCCGTCAATTCCACTTCGCCACCTTGTAGTGCCGGATAGGCGTTCGTCATGGCATCGTCGATCTCGAGCGTCGTCTTGCCGATGAGGCGGTGGAGTAGGGGGTCGTTCAACAGAGTGAAATTTTTCTCCGACACACCACCGAGAATTAGCGCTGCGGCGACGTTGTATTGGATACTCATTTTTGCTTGGAGAATGTGGTCGAAAGGGCCGGTAGAATCGCAACCCGGATACAACGCGCCGGCGCGAGGTACTCGCACTCGAATTTCGGCAATGCGATCGGGCGTCACACCTTCGTCACGCGCTAAACGCAACGCGGCCTGACAAGGCGTTTGCGCGAAATTACAGGCAGGCACGGGCTTGTGGTAGACCGACAGCATTTCGGGCGAGCCTTTGAATACTTCCACATTGACAGCGTTTGCGCGTTTTTTTAGCGCGGCGAATAATCCTGCTTCACCATCCAAAGCAGAAGGCGATGCGAATGCGACCAACTCGGCCAAGCGCACGGCGCTAACGGCATTGCGTGCCGCGAATCCGGCTTGGAAAAACATTTCACTGCCGCCGGTGTGTGCCCATTGATTGAAACCCAACGTAGTGTTAGCCCCGAGCGCGATTGTGCTGGTTGTAGAGTCTACGTTTAGCGCGAGTAGGCGCGCACCTGCGGCCGCCGCTGCAACCGGTCCGGTGTTGCTCGTTGGGCGATGGATTTTAGCTACTTCCGCGTCCATAATCGCTCGACCGACTTGTCCGCCAACTTCGTAGCCGACGACGGTCGCGGCGATGAAATCCCGACCAGACACCCGACGATATTGCGCCAGCGCGAGTAAGGTCGGCAACACCACGATACCCAAGTGGCTGATGCTGCCGGAATGCATGTCTTCACGCACCAGGCCATGTCCCATGACGGCATTTGCGAATGCCGCGTCGCCGTATGCGGCCAGTTGCTTTTCACCGATCACGGCCGCGCCATGCCCACTAATCGCGCTATGGGCAAGCCCAACTGCTTGGCGACTCCATGGCAATTCGCGCGATTCGAAAGCGCAGCCGATTAGGTCAAGCAGACAAAGTTTTGTTTTGTCTAAAACCTCGATGGGAAGGGTTTCTAGCGTTGTTGCTGATGTGACGCGCGCAATTCGTGCGGCGAGCGGCTGGCCCGAATCCATCAAAGCTCGCTCGCTCAATCGTTGCGCTGAAATTGCCATCGGTTCGCGCTAGCCGCGCACTTCAACGCCCGCCCAAGATTCCACTACCCGGCACATGGACGTGAAATCGGAATCGGCACCATACATCGCGTTGGTGACAGCGAGCATTTGGCGCACGGCCGCGCCGCAAACCATTGGTACGCCCATCGCTTCTGCTTCGTCGATACACAGTTTGACGTCCTTGTAGGACAATCCCGTGGTGAATCCGAAATCGAAGGTACCCGGCAGAATGGAGCGGGGGAATTTGTCTTGGGTAGCGCTGTTGCGACCCGTGCTGGTGTTAAGCACCTCCAGCATGACTTTGGGATCGAGTCCTGCTTTCACGCCCATCACCATCGCTTCCGAAGACAGGGCAATTGCGGCAGCAGCCAGAAGGTTATTGGCTAGCTTCATGGTTTGCGCTTGCCCCGCGACCTCCCCGAGGTGGAACGGTCGGCCGAAAATCTTTAGCGTCGGTTCGAGTTCCGTGAACACGGCCTTCGGACACGCGACCATTACCGCCAGCGTGCCCTCACGCGCACCTTTGAGTCCGCCGCTGACCGGCGCATCAACGTAGGTAATGCCCTTTGCGGCGAGCGCTTTCGCAACGATTCCGGCCATGCGTGGGCCGATGGTGGAAAAATCGACGACGCGTTTGACTTTCTTGCCGTCGATTACACCATCTTTACCCAGTGCGGCGCTATTTACAATTTCAGGATTCGGCAGACTGAGGAAAACTGTTTCGGCCTTATTTGCAAGATCGGCGAGGGACACCGCACATTTTGCGCCAAGCTTTTCCATTGCCGAGGTTGCTTCTGCGCTAATGTCAAATACGTGGACAACATGGCCTGCGTTAAGCAGTCGAGGCACCATGAGCGAGCCCATGCGGCCAACGCCGGCGAATCCAAAAATCTGCCCCGCCATACGGCCTCCTCTTTAATTAATTTTTGTCGCAGCCGTCAAAGCGCAACGACGGTTGCGCTTTCCATGCTCGATGTGTTCTTACGACGGCATAGCCTTCAGCCTATACCGTACCGAAGCCCGCAATCGCTTTCACTTCGAGATACTCGTCTAGTCCGAATTTACCCCATTCGCGACCGTTGCCCGATTGCTTGTAACCACCGAATGGCGCGGTACGCTCGTTGGGAACGCCGTTTAAGTTTACATTTCCAGCGCGAATTTGACGCGCAACTTTGCGCGCACGCTCAACTGATCCCGCGGAGACATAACCGGCAAGTCCGTAAGGTGTGTCGTTGGCGATCTTCACAGCTTCATCTTCGTTAGCGAATCCCATAATCGAAATTACCGGTCCAAAAATTTCTTCGCGTGCGATTGCCATATCGTTGGTGACGTTGGCAAATACGGTGGGACGAACGTAGTAACCTTTTTCTATGCCCTCCGGGCGACCCGGTCCGCCGGACACCAGCGTCGCGCCTTCCTCGATGCCTTTTTTGATCAGGGTTTGAATTTTTTCCCACTGAATCGACGATACGACGGGCCCGATTTTGCTGTCGGCTGCGCGCGGATCGCCAGCCTTAGTGCTTTCCGCCACGCCCTTGGCAAATGCAATCGCTTCGTTCATTTTGGCGTGGGGAACGAGCATGCGCGTGGGTGCGTTACACGATTGGCCGGAATTCATAAACACATGGGCAACACCACCGGTGACTGCTTTTTGCAGATCGGCATCTTCGAGAATAATGTTCGGCGATTTTCCGCCCAGCTCTTGGCTGACGCGCTTGACCGTCGGCGCGGCACGTTGAGCGACATCGATGCCAGCGCGGGTAGAGCCGGTAAACGAAATCATGTCGATACCAGGGTGGGCACTCATCGCGGCGCCAACTTCCTGGCCTAGGCCATTAACCAAGTTAAATACCCCTTTCGGGACACCAGCTTCGTGCAAGATTTCGGCGAAAATCAGCGCCGACGTCGGCGTGAATTCCGACGGCTTTAGGACCATCGTACAGCCGGCCGCAAGCGCCGGCGCGACTTTACAACTGATTTGGTTCAGCGGCCAGTTCCATGGCGTGATCATGCCGACCACGCCAACGGGCTCTCGTACGACCATTGCGGAACCAACTGGTTCTTCGAACGAATAGGTTTTCAGAATGTCTAGTGTTGCGACGATGTGCCCGAGTCCGGCGCCGGCTTGGAATTTTTCCGCGAACGCAAGTGGCGCGCCCATTTCATCGGAAACTGCCGCGCCGAGATCTTTCATGCGCGATTTATAAACCTCGACGATTCGCGTTAACAGGGCAACCCGTTCGTCACGCGATGTCTGTGAAAAGCTCTCAAACGCGCGCCTCGCTGCAGCGACAGCCTTATCGACATCGGCCGCGGAACCTAGTGCGATGTCGTACATCGCCTGTTCCGTGGCCGGATTAATGACGGGGCGGCTTTTCGGCGTGGCGGGATCGACCCAAGCGCCATCGATGTAGAACTGCATGCGATGAACCATTTTTTATCCTCTTTGCGATTGATTAGGAACGAAAGCGTTCGTTGCCCGAATCTCCAATTGTACCGCGCATTCGGAACGAAACATTAGGGAAGACTATGATGATTGCCGACGCGAACCTGATCGAAAAATAAAAAAAGGGCGCTCAAGGCGCCCTTTTTACCACTTATTGCTATCGCTTAGCGATTGGCAACGTACATCGTTACTTCAAAGCCGAAACGCAGATCAGCAAATTCAGGTTTGGTCCACATAATCATCATCCTTTAAGGGTTGGAGGTAGAAATCAGTTACTACGAGGTGGATTCTGCGCGCCAACCGCCTTTCACGAAATGGGAAAATCTGTAAATTTCGCTACGGATATTCATTAGAAATTGCCGATCCGCTTCTGGCTTGACACCAGCGGGCAGTAAGCCTTCCGTTGCGCTCGCTATGGAGCGGTTTAACGCGCTTGACCATGCAATATCGGTCAGTATACTGCGTGTAGTTCGTGGAAAAGCTGCTAGTCCGAGCATTTTTACGATGCGATGGAATGACGGTAATTGCCTAGCTGAGTGATCGGCGAAAAGGAAAATAGAAATGCATGAACTAGGCCGCCTGGAAGATCTACCGCAGGATTATGTCGAAGACCTGCGCAAGCTCAACCTCGTACCGCTGTGGCCAAGCTTGCGTGCGATGTTGCCGCCGGGCAAGCCACGTCCGAACACCAAGCCAACTTATTGGTCCTATCAAGCGCTGCGCCCGCTGTTGCTGCGTGCCGGCGAACTCACGCCGATAGAAAAAGCCGAGCGCCGCGTGCTGGTTTTGGCCAATCCCGGACATGGGCTGGATAATATGAAGGCCAGCGCGGCGATGTACCTGGGCATGCAATTGCTGCTCCCCGGCGAACAAGCGCCATCCCATCGCCACACACCCAATGCCGTGCGAATGATCGTTGAAGGCGATGGGGCCTACACCACGGTCGATGGCGAGAAATGCCCGATGACTCGGGGCGATTTGATTCTGACGCCGACCGGACTGTGGCATGAGCATGGCCACGACGGCGATGATCCTGTGATCTGGCTTGATGTGCTGGATCTGCCGCTGGTTTACTATCTCGAGGCTTCGTATGTCGTCGAAGGTAAAGCGCAGACTGTTAAGTCCACCAGCAGTGACCGTTGCTATGCCCGCGGCGGCATCGTGCCGACGCCGATGTTTGCGCGATCGAACAAGGCCTATCCTCTATTGCGCTACCCCTGGGCCGAAGTGCGCGCTGCGCTAATTTCGTTAGCTAGTGATCAGCCGGACGTTGAGGCGGTGCAAGTCACCTATGTGAATCCGGAAACGGGTGGCGACGCCGAAAACATCTTGGGCTTCTATGCGCTGATGCTGCGCCCGGGCCAGACATTGCGTCTACCGGTGCGCTCGCCTGCCAGCGTGTTTCATGTGATCGAAGGCCGTGTGGATGCGCGGATTGAAGAACAGGTGTTCGCTCTGATCGAGGCTGACACCTGCTGCGCGCCGGGATACACGGCCGTCACCCTGGCCAATGGTTTAGCCGACAAGCCTTCGTTCGTATTCATTGCCGATGAAACACCCTTGCACAGAAAATTGGGTGTCTTCGAGATGCGCGATGAGTGATGTTTTGAAACCGACTACCAACGATTGTGCATTGGTGCGCTATGTGGTTTGGAAGGGTGCATGACTGCACCCTTCTCACTTATAGCTGCTTGAGCTGCTGAATCAAATGATTCACGGCTTCCTGGGCGCCGCCGTAATACATTCGTGTGTTGTCCATGTAGAACAAGGCGTTTTCGATGCCGGAGAAGCCCGCGCCTTTGCCGCGCTTAATGACGATCACGCTCTTGGCGAAATCCACATTTAGGATCGGCATGCCATAAATCGGCGAGCCGGGATCGGTACGCGCGACAGGGTTTACCACGTCATTCGCGCCGATAATCAACGCCACATCGGTGTTGGGAAATTCTGCGTTGATTTCATCCAGGTCGAAAATCTTGTCGTAGGGCACGCCGGCTTCGGCGAGCAAAACGTTCATATGGCCTGGCATACGTCCGGCGACGGGGTGAATCGCGAACTTCACTTCGATGCCTTTTTGCTCGAGCAACTGCGTCATCTCCCAAACCTTATGCTGGGCTTGCGCGACCGCCATGCCATAGCCAGGCACGATAACAACTTTTGCTGCGTAGGCCATTTGAATCGCGGCATCTTGCGCTTCGATCGCTTTCTGCGTGCCTTGCACTTCGCCGGTCGATGTTGCGACCGGTCCCGGTGCGAGCAGCTTGCTGATCGGCCGATTCATCGCCTTCGCCATCAATTGCGTCAGCAAGGTTCCCGCTGCGCCGACCACGGTGCCGGCGATAATCATCGCGGCGTTTTGCAACACGAAACCTTCGAAGGCTACGGCCAAACCGGTCAACGCGTTGAACAACGAAATTACCACCGGCATATCCGCACCGCCGATCGGAATGGTCATCAACACGCCGTAGATCAGCGCGATCGCGAAGAATAAAAAGATCACGAAGCCGCTGGTGTGTGGGTTCAGGATGATGACAATGCCCAGCACGATCGCCGCGACCAAGCTACCAATGCTGACGATTTGGTGCAGCGGCAATTGATAGGTTTTATTCATCCAACCTTGCAGTTTCGCGAACGCGATGGCGCTGCCGGAGAACGACACGGCGCCGATCAGTGCGCCAACTACCGCCAGCGTAATAGTGATTGCCGAATGGTGTTCGCCTACCGGCGTGCCGCCGATGCGCACCAATTCGACCGCCGCGATCGCCGCCGCCGCGCCGCCGCCCATGCCGTTATAAATCGCGATCATCTGCGGCATGTCGGTCATCGCCACGCGCTTGCCCGACACCCAGGCGATGCCGCCGCCGATGGCGATGGCGATGATCATCAAAATGTAATTGCTGCCGCCGTGAATTTCCGGGTGAACGAATGTGACCAAGGTCGCGAGCACCATGCCCACGCCCGCCCAAATAATGCCTTTTTGCGCCGACAGCGGCGAGCTCATGCCCTTCAGGCCGAGAATGAACAGCACGGCTGCGACGAAATAACTAGCATTGACGAACCAACTCATTTCGCACTCCCTTTACCACTCTTGGTGAACATGCCGAGCATGCGTTCGGTAACGACATAACCGCCGACGGCGTTCATTGCCGCGAGCGCCACGCCGAAGAAGCCGATAGCTTGTTCCAAGCCGGAATTGGCGCGACCCAACGCGACCATCGCGCCGACTAACACGATGCCGTGAATAAAGTTCGAGCCGGACATCAGCGGCGTGTGCAAAATCACTGGCACACGCGAGATGACTTCATAGCCGGTGAACGCGGCGAGCATGAAAATATAAAGTGCTGTGAAACCTTCGATCATTTTTTTCTCCTGTCATTCCCGCAAACGCGGGAATCCATTTGGAATTTAGCTGCCTTCGACAGCTTTGCGGCTGGCCTCGTGAACGATCTTGCCTTCGTGTGTATAAAGGCATCCCTTGATCACATCGTCGTTAAAATCGAGCGCGAAGTTACCATCCTTAATAAACGGCGAAAGCAAGTTGAGCAAATTCTTCGCGTACATTTCCGAGGCGTGAATCGGCATTAACGCCGGCACGTTCAGCGGCCCGTGAATGATGACGCCGTTCCCGGTGCGAATGGTTTCGCCTGGCTTCGTGAGCTCGCAATTGCCGCCGGTTTCCGCGGCGAGATCGACGATTACCGCGCCGGGTTTCATGCGGCCGACCATCGCGGCCGTGATGATTTTCGGCGCGGGGCGGCCGGGGATCGCGGCGGTACAGATTACTGCGTCTGCTGCAGCGACGACTTTCGCGAGAACTTCCTGTTGTTGCGCTTTCTCTTCTTCCGTCAACTCGCGCGCGTAACCGCCCGAGCCTTCTGCGCCACTTACAGCCGTAACAAACTTTGCGCCAAGCGATTCCACTTGTTCTTTCGCTGCCGCGCGCACGTCATAGGCATCGATCATCGCGCCTAAGCGCCGCGCGGTGGCGATGGCTTGTAAGCCCGCGACGCCGGCGCCGATGACCAACGCTTTCGCCGGACGAATCGTGCCCGCCGCCGTGGTCAACATCGGGAAAAATCGCGGCGAAAGTTGCGCTGCCATTAACGCCGCTTGGTAACCGGAAACGGACGCCTGAGAAGACAACGAATCCATGCTCTGCGCGCGGCTGATACGCGGAATTAGCTCCATCGCGATACTGGTGATATTGCGATCGCGCAACTGCTTGGCGAGTTCGACGTTGCGGCCCGGCGCGAGATAACTCACCAGCACAGCGTTCGCCGGTAATTTGTTTACTTCGTCTGCGCTTGGCGGTTGCACGCGCAACACCAACTGCGCGTCGCGGTAGGTTTCGTCTGGAGAATTCGCGAACGATGCATCGATAAACTGCGAATCCGGATAGTGACTATTGGTACCCGCGCCGGATTCCAAGCAAACGTTAGCGCCAAGCGCTTTCAGTTTCTTGGCGACTTCCGGTGACATCGCAACACGGGTTTCGCCGGCCAGGCACTCGGTCGGCACGGCTATTTTGAGCGGCATTTCAAACCCCCTGAAAAAACGTACGAGACTGCAAAACTAGGCTCGTTCCATTGAACGAAGTCGAAAATTATATGCGAAAATGGTGCGCCGCACAAACCCCCCCGGCGCCGCGGCATTTTGCCATGCTAACGTATAACCGAGTGCGGTGTCGCGACTAGGCGCGTTACGATAATTTTCGCGCGATCGAGCATTTCATCAATGTGCGGTTTGATTACGTTGGTCCAATGCGGATCTTCGTAAACCAATTTATAGAGTCGCACACGCTCCTCTTCGCTGTCGAAACGACGCATCCAAATGTAATGATCGTCTTCTTTTTCGTCGCACCAACTGCCGACGACCACCATGCCTTTGGAAATTTGGAACGGAATAACTTCCTCTTCCATAAATTTCACCCAACGGTCGCGCTTGCCGTCATTGATGCGGTATTGGCGGTATTCGAAAAATGACATTGGTTGCTCCTCTTTAAGAATAATTTACTTGGATTTTCGTATTTGAATGCCCGACATCGCTGCGAATTCACGCTGCCCCTCATCCCCACCCTTCTCCCCAAAGGGGCGAAGGGATTTATTCCCCTCTCCCCTTCGGGGAGGGTGCAGGGTGAGGGGCAGGCGTTCATTTATTCACTACACTATCCATATTCGCCAGCGCATTCGCACCGTACGTTTTAAATTTTTCAATAACACGATCCATTTCCGCGTCGTCGAGAATTATAGGGTCACCGGCCTGCAACGCGCGCCAGTATTGCTCACACAGGCCCTCCACTTCAAGACCTAAGCGCAGAGCGCCTTTCAGGCCGTCGGCCAAAATAATCATGCCGTGATTCGCGAGCAAGCATGCCTTTGAGCCATGTAACGCGCCGACTGCGTGCTCCGACAATTCCGGCGTACCGAAGGTCGCGTACCGCGCGCAACGAATCGACTTCGCGCCCGTCACCGCGATCATATAATGAAACGCCGGAATGTCTTTGCGCAAACACGCGAGCGCCGTCGCGAACGGCGAGTGAGCATGCAACACCACATTCACCTCCGGCCGCGCTTTGAGAATATCGCGATGAAAATGCCATTCGCTTGAAGGCTTGCGCTTGCCGGTCGCCGCGCCGGAAAAATCCATGGACACGATGTCGGCGGGATAGGTTTCGTCATACGGCAAGCCGGATGGCGTAATCAGAAAACCGTCGCCGTGACGCACGCCCAAATTACCCGCCGTGCCTTTGTTCAAGCCATTCGCGCTCATTGCTAAGCAGGTTTCAATGATGCGTTTACGCAGGCGTTGTTCGTTCATACGTTATTCTTTTTGATTGTCATTGCGAGCGCAGCAAAGCAATCTCGCATTTTTTAGGCATTGAACGATGCGATTGCTTCGCTGCGCTCGCAATGACAAGTTGGTGAGTTGAGTCCATCACGCCAAATTCCTCGCTCGGCGGCGGCGTGTCGATATTTTCTCGGCTTCGACGCGTGATGGCACACCTTCGGATTTAATTCGGCGCGGAACCTGCAATGGTTTTCCAATCGTTGCGTCGTTGCTCGCCCGTTCGGGGTACAAACCAAGCAATCCTTCCGTCGAAGCAGGACACACGCCGCGCTCGGTAATCAATCCCGTCACCAGCCGCGCCGGCGTTACGTCAAAGCCGGGATTAGCGACAACGCTGCCCTGCGGCGTAACCGCAACGCTGCTAATGCCATGATGTTTATTGCGCCCCGAAATTTGCGATATTTCGAGGCCGTTGCGTTCTTCAATCGGGATATTTTTTCCATCCGGCAAATTCCAATCGATCGTCGGGCTCGGCAACGCGACGTAAAACGGCACGTCGTTATCTTTTGCCGCGAGCGCTTTTAAGTAAGTGCCGATCTTATTGCAAACATCGCCGTTCGCTGCGGTACGATCGCTGCCGACGCTGATCATATCGACATCGCCGTTGCGCATCAGATGTCCGGCGGCGTTGTCGACAATAACCGTATGCGGCACGCCATGCTGCCCCAATTCCCAAGCGGTGAGCGAAGCGCCTTGATTGCGCGGGCGCGTTTCGCTGACCCAAACGTGGATGTTAATTCCGGTATCGTGAGCAAGATAAATTGGCGCGAGCGCCGTACCAAAATCCACCGTCGCTAGCCAACCGGCGTTGCAGTGAGTCATGATGTTAATCGTTTTGTCTTTTGGTTTTTTTGCAGCGATGGCTTCAATCAACTTCAAGCCATGTTCACCGATAGCGCGATTCAGCGCGACATCTTCATCGCAAATTGCCGCTGCCCGTTGATAGCCGGCTTGCTTGCGTTGCGCGGGCGCGAGGGGCTTTAACACCGCCGTCATCTCATCCAACGCCCAACGCAAATTCACCGCAGTAGGTCGGGCTGCGAGCAAGCATCCATGCGCCTCTTCAAGCATCGAATCGCTCGGATCAGCGGCCATCGCCAAGCTCATGCCGTAGGCTGCGGTGGCGCCGATCAACGGCGCGCCGCGTACGATCATGGTCTTAATCGCATGTTCCGCATCAGCCAACGACATAAGGGAGCGGACGGCGAAACGATGCGGTAGCAGCGTCTGGTCGATCACCTCCACGGTTGCGCCATCGGCGTTCAGCCAAATGGATCGATACGCAACGCCGCCAATTTTCATATCCGCCCAGGGGCTGCGCGTCGATCAGCCAAACAGGTTCCAACGCCGCGCTTCGGCGACCAAGACGAAGCCGCTGATAACGATCGCTCCGACCCACAACATGACGTGGCCGAACGGCGTCGCCCTAAGCTCTTTCGGCATAAAGCGGTAGACTAAATACACCGTGCCGAAGGACAGTATCGGCAAAGTCAACGCCTGGGCGTAGCCGCCCCATTTCACCATCGCCACCGGCTTCTCGCCGAAGATGAAGTAGAAAATGATGGGAATGCCACTCAAGATCACAATAAAAATATCGCGCCAGCGATTGCGCGCTTTCAGATCGTCGGCCTTAAATACCCCTTGCAGCCGCATGAAATCGGCCAGCATGCGCGAGTGCCCGGCGGTGGCGGCGAAGATGGTGCCGTAAAGCACGATGATCGCGCCGGGATAGAACAGCCATTTGGCCCATTCACCGAGCGTCTTGGTATAAATGTTGGATAGAACTGGAATCATGTTGCTGGCGTCCGGCACTTCGCCCATGCCATGCAGAATGCCTGCGCCAAGCAAGTAAAAGGCGATAGTGGCCACGGTATAGATGATCATGGAGAAAATCACATCTGCGTTCATCACTTTCACCCAACCGCGCGCGCGCCGGCGCCAGGCTTCGCT
>JANOLP010000048.1:0-7187 GCA_031419835.1 Pseudomonadota bacterium
TTCCCCGCACACGCGGGGATGAACCGATGACATACAATCCCCGCATAATTCAACGCCAGCGTTCCCCGCACACGCGGGGATGAACCGATGGAACCGCAGCGATCAGCCCATCGTTTGCTGCGTTCCCCGCACACGCGGGGATGAACCGGCCTCGACGGATGAAAAAGCACACGCGCTACAGCGTTCCCCGCACACGCGGGGATGAACCGAACGTTTTCCTGCCTGAACGCGGCCGGCGCTGGCGTTCCCCGCACACGCGGGGATGAACCGATCGTGCTACCCGCCGTCCTCCTTCTCGGGTGGCGTTCCCTGCGCTCAGATGCGGCTTTTGCCTACGGCGAGCGCGTCACTTTTTCTTCAAGCGAATCGGCATCATGGCGTTCGGGTCGCCAACATTGCTCAACGATCCGTCATCGTTGGCGGCGAGCGCGAGATCTACTCCGTCAAAGGTCACGCTCACGCCCTGCGCGCTTTGCTTGTAAGTACACGGCCCGGTCATCGGGCCGAAGGAGATGTAGCACTTGCTGGCTGCCTGAAACTCCAACTTCACCGTGCCGTCGGCGTTTTCCCAGTTGCCTGGCAGCTTTATGGCGGGATTCGCCGCGGCCGAGCTTGCTGCGGGCGCGGGTTTCTCCGCGTTAGCCGGCGCCGCGCTTGGGGTGCCGGTGCGCAGATCCTTGCACTCAACCCAGCCGATGGTGGTCGCGCTGGGTGTCTTGACTTGGCACCAACTGCCGTTGACTTTGACCACGCTGCCCCGTTCTACGATGTGCGCATCGATCCAGCTTACCGCCGCGCCAACCGGGATCGATGCGTTGGGCGTGCCGGCCTTTTGCACCAGACGCAGCTTCTGCGTGTTGACTGGAATCTCTTTTCCGGTCGGTATCCGGATGACGACATAACCGCTGGCATCCGGGCCGACAACGATTTCCGCCAATGTTGGTCCAAGTCCGCTGACGACCTCCACAAGATCGCCCACCTGGGCCGTTTGTGATTTAGCTGGAGGGGCGACGGCAATGAGCGTTATGCCGAACATTGCGGTGATGATAGAATTTCTACGGGCGTTGTTCACAGTTGTTCTCCTGCACAAGGATGCTGGTTGCCTGAAAGTGCTGAGCGAGAAAGAGCTAACGGTTTTTGCTGGCATTTACTGTATTCCTGGCCGATCAATGGGTCAATCGATCGCCGCTTTTCGCCCATCATTAATCTATCGCGAAGCTGGTTAAGCGTCAATCGTCATCGCTGGCGGGAGCAGCTGGATTCTCCGGCGGATCCTCACGCGGATCGGCGCGACAAGCTGGCTAAACGCGTTTCTCGCACCGAGCCTACTCTATTAACACTCCGCACATTGCTGACATGGGCAAAATTTGGAAGCCGCCATTTGCGAAGGTCGGCTTGAGGGCGTTTCGAAAATTTATTCAGTTTCGCGGATCGTCGCATTCATTCGGCCACAGGACGGAAGGTGGGCACGTCAAAATCGTCGGCACAAAGCCGACATTGAAGTCCGACGTTAAAGCTTGGCAAGTCGATGGGCAAAAGGCAAGGCCCCCTTGGTTTACAGACTTAGCAAAAATCCAACCGATTGACTGTGAGCTAGGAGGGGGATAGATTGCGGGTTAGTGAAAAACGGTGCTTGAAAACCCTATACTCCAGATCGAACCGGATTGGGACATATCAGCCCAAACAGCACCCGACGACAGGTCGATCAGCGCACAGATTGGTGTGAACGGGCAAACCGGCGATCCAGACGCGCTGCGGATGAGCCTGTGCGAGGCTCAAAAGCTCGGGCGACAGGGGAATCATGGCCCTGCGACGCCCAGTGATCGCGCCGACGCGCGCAATCTGGAGATTTCGAGGAGCGTCACGGATGTGCCACATTGGCTCGTGTGGTTAAATGTCCTATCCCCCCGACCTGTCTAACCAGCCAACTCGATTCGCTGTTGCCGCTGCGCAAGGACTTGCTAACCAGATCGCGCAGTAAGGGGACGTGGCCGCGCCGAGCGCCTACGACTATCTCTCCCGCTGGGTGCGTTGAGTCTGCGCGGGTTTGGTCGAATTAGCCGTGCAAAGTCCGCTTATGACGGCTGTAACCAAAACTCACGAGGCCCAAACCTAAAAGAGAAAGCGTCGAGGGAAGGGGGACCCACTGCGATACACCGATGATTTGGCCTTGGAAGGTAACGATTTCGGCGCCAATGAAGTCCGGCCCACCGCCAGGATCGTGGAACGAAGCAGTTACATGATATTCCCCCGGGGCAAAACGCTTGACGATAACTGATCCTCCCTCGGACACGGCCCGCATCACCTCCACTACCATGGGCTGGGGATCCTCTTCAATCGTCGCCCACGAGTAAACTTGCCTCTTATATCGATCCTCACGCTCTTGTGCCCGTGTCTCATCGTCAGCCGAAAATCCGGCCCCTGCATCGTCAGACGAAATCGTATGTGACTGGTCGTCGTAACTAAACGTCCATCCCGTGATGTCGGCCGGTGTTAGGAGACCTACTACTCCATTGGTTGTAATCGTCCCGAAAATAGTATGTGCGCCGTCCGTTATCGTAATATCGAACGTTATAGGCATAGCGTTTCCATACGACGATACTAAACAGAGGAGCATCGCTGCCAATCCTGAAATTCGTTTCTTCATGACCGTTTTGTCCCTATTAGTGGAAACCCGGGAGGATAGGCATTTCAAAGCACCTTTTCCCCCGCCCACAACTATATTGCCGTCTCTGCAAGTAGTCAATCGTCTTCGTGCAAATCGGTGTGCCTGGCAGATCTTTCTGGCGTTGCTAATTTTCCGTGTTTGCAAACATCAGCACAGCAGGACCGCATTAAATAGTTATAGAAATCCGCTGGCCGCGCCACCTGCTCGATGCGGTAACGTGCCTCAAATATGCGTGAACAATTGTTCGTCCTTGGGTTAACCGGAGATCAATTTTCGTTTTGTGCGCCGCCGCACAATTTCACGATTTCTATCGCGCTTCGGTGCCAGGTCCGTGACGGGTCTCCCTTCATTCTCATGATATTGGTGCATATTCTCACTGAATTGGCGCTTCGACAGCAGGTTTCGAACAAAGCTAAACGAAAGCGTGAGTCGACAATGCCGCGCCACACTAAAAGCCGACATCTCGTTGTGCGTTGCATGGCCCAAGTCATTTCTCGGCTGCCGACCCACTAAAAATACGGATCATCGAATGCCCTCATCCGCGATTGGCGCTGAATCGCTTTGAGCCACAGCTTGATCATTTTGATGTCGTTGAACATTTGTAGATCGTGTTCGATATCGCGATTCGACTGCTGCGTCGTAACGATGTCCCGGACCAGATCGCGCAGGATCGCGCTCGGCGAAATGTCTACGAACGGCGGCAGACCATACTGCGCCCGGAATTGATCTTCTACATGCAGGATTTCTTGCTCCAATTCCGCGAGCTGATCCTTGAGAATCTTGTTGTAGTGTTTTAGTCGGTCTTCGCTAATGCTATTGAGCGCAAACTGATCAATGTGTTCCAACTCCAGCTGCAGCTCGAGCAATTGCAGCAGGTTGTTCTTGTCATAGGCCTGGTTCACCCGTTGCATCAACGCGGTTTTGCGATCGCGCTCGGCCGGATCGGTTTCCCGGTCGGGATGCAGCGCGCTGACCAATTTGCGGTAGACCTCGCGGATGGATTGGCTCAGTTGCCGTTGTTGCGTGTGTTGCCGGGCTTCTTGGGCGAGTTGTTTGGCCGACTTGGCGCGTTTGGTACGGCGGTCTTCATGGGCCTGTCGCTCAGCGGCGAATTCTGCTTGGCGATCCTGGATTTTTTCCTGGGCGCGGGCGAAGAATTCGTCGGGCGAGCTTAAGTCCAACTCGTCGCCCAGATCCAGGCCCAATGCATCTTCCAGCATATCTTGCACGCCTTTGAGATTCGCCGCTTCGTTTCTGTCGTAATCTGATTGGCTGTAGCAGTTGTAAATCCGTTTCATCTCGGCGTCATTGCGGGCCGCGACCAACTCACCGGCCAACTCGGTGATGACCTCAGCAATGGTACGTCGTTCGGTTTTGGTGAAGCCCTTTTGATCGTAGGCCCCATCCAGGCAAACCACCAATTTGACGCGCAAGTCGGCCGAGGCCTCGATCAGCGGCACCCAGTCGCTGAGGTATTTTTGATGGTAGGGTGGCATCGCGCTTTCCCATGCGGCGAGGCGCGCGCGCTTTTTCTCGATCTGCTTAATCAGGGTATTGAATGCCGTTTGTCCTTTGGACAGCGCAGCTTGGTGAGGGCGGGCGGCGATGCTGACGGTTTTGTTCGATTTGCTCATGAGCGAATAGCGTCGGTCGTGATGACTAGGCCGCCCGTGGAATTCGCGGCAGTACATCTGCGAGATGATCGCGCGCGCGCTCTAAGTCATAGTGCGATTGGAGATTCATCCAGCTTTGTGCATCGGTGCCAAAGTAGGCGGCGAGCCGAACCGCCGTATCCGCTGTAATGCCACGCTTCCCGCGCACGATCTCGCCGATGCGAATCGCCGTGATGCCGACATCCTTTGCCAGTCGGTAGGCGGTGACGCCGAGTGGTGCCATGAAGTCGTCTTTCAGGACTTCGCCGGGATGGATCGGATTCATTCGCTTTGCCATAACGTGCTCCTAGTGATAATCCACGATTTCGACGTCATACGCCTCGGCGTCTCGCCACACAAAACACAGCCGCCATTGATCGTTAATGCGGATGCTGTGTTGGCCCAGCCGATCACCCTTCAGCGCTTCCAAGTGATTGCCGGGCGGCACACGCAAAAAATCAAAGGTTGTGGCGGCATGTAACTGCACCAGTTTTCGCAAGGCGACATGTTCAAACGCCTTGAACCGCTTCACGCTGTGGCGCTCGAACAGTGTCTGCGTATCGGCGCATTTAAACGTCTGGATCATGCTAAATAATATCGATAAACGATACTATCGTCAATCACGGCATCAAAACCAATTCAACGCACGTCGGTTCCGGTGTTTCCCGTAAACCCGCACCTCGCCCCGTGCCTGTCCCCAGAACTTCTGCATCGCCTGATGCCGTCGCTTGTTGTCGATTCTCCTAATGGTGGTCACAAAACCGCAAGTTCTCCTTTTTCGTGTCAGTCAATCTCGGTGAAGAAAAGCGCCCTCCGCGCTATGGTTTATATCTCGCGTCATTGAGACTCTGTTACTGACGCGATGTAGGAACACTTCTGACACGAATTAGGAGAATCGACCACAACCGTCTAATGCCAATCCGACATCACCCGCTTCATATAGCCATCGAACAACGGCACGGTAAAGCTGTTATCGCCATGGGAAAGACTGTAGATCATGCCTTTGCTAATCAGCGTGGCGCGCGTGGGGGCGACACTTTGGACTTTCTTGTTTAGTAGCTGGGCGATATCACCGGATTTGTGCGGACCCGGCCCCAGTTCCGCCATGGCACGCAGGTACTTTTTCTCGGCCGGGGTGAGCCGATCGAAGCGTACCCGGAAGAAGCTATCGTCCAGATCGGAAATGGCCAGGTCCGTTGCCGCCACCGCGTCGTGCCGCGAAATTGGTGAGGCGACGGCGCAATCCCACGTATGCTTGCCCCACTCCTGCAAAAAATACGGATAGGCTTGCGTTTGCACCAGAATTTCGCGCAACGCCGCGTCGTCATAGTGGACGTTTTCTTTTTCCGCCGGCGCGACCAGCGCTTTTCTTGCCTCGGCGTCGGACAGGGCGCCGATCTTTGGATATTCGAACAGCCGTTCGGCGTACGATTTGGCCCGGCCGGCCCGACCCACCAGTTGCGGGAGCCCGGCGCCGATCAGCGCGACCGGCAATTGGTATTGCGCACATTTGTGCAAGGCGGTAATGAGCGCGGCGAATTCATCTTCGTCAACATATTGCAATTCGTCGATAAACAGCACGACGGCCGTGGCCTTTTCTTTCGCCGCCCGTCCGATCACGGTCAAGAGATCGATTAAGTCATGTTCCAGATCGCCCGAATCGGCGACGCCTGACTCGCGACCCAGCTCAATGCCCAATTCAACGTCTTGGTATTTGAGCTTCATTGCGCTGAAGAAGCCGCCCAATGCCCGCAGGGCTTTTTTAGCCAGATCGCCGCTGGCGGCCATCCGATCCAATTTTAGCAAGGCGGTCCGCAAAGGCGGAATCAACAGCGCCGGTAACGAACGCTTTTCCGGGGCCTCGATGGACACCACGACAAATCCCCGCGCTTCCGAATCCTGCGCGATGCGCGTCAGCAAAACGGTTTTGCCCACCCCGCGCAGGCCTACCAGCAACAGGCTGCGCGCCGCCCGGCCGGCGCGGAATCGATCCAGGGCAATCGCCGCTTTTTCGATCATCTCGTCGCGCCCCGCGAGCTCAGGCGGCAAGGTCCCGGCACCGGGCGCATAGGGGTTGGTTCGGGCATCCATGGGCGGGTGTTTGATTGAAGTTAATACAAGTTAGGAATAATAACTAATTTAAGATAACTTTACTATACCCTTCCGTGCGCGGGCGCCGCCACGGTTCGTTGCGTTGACGTCACGCTTCCCGTAAATCCTCACCTCACCCCGGTACCCTCCCCGCCTACCCAAACATTCTTGCATTGCCTGACGTCGTACGAACACAATTTTTAACGACGAGAATCTTCTTCCCATCGATAGCAACCTATCGTGTTTTCGCCTAAACGTCGGGATGCCATCGCCGGTCAATCAATCTGGCGTCGATGGATCGCCCCGGTTTATGCGTAAACACGTATCGCAGTACCTCATGCTTTCCCATGCAACTCAGCATCCAGATACGCCCGCACCTGCTTGAGATTCTCAATGTCGCCGGCCATCATGCGCGCCATCGCCGTGCCGCCGGCGTATAGCGGCGCACGATTGAGCTTGCTGTCAAAGCGCTAATATAGTGATAGTTTGCGCTAATATCGCGAGATGGTTTTTGTGCCTTCGGGCGCCTCGGCGTAAATGTGCTGGAATTTGCGGCGCCGCAACAAGCGGCAGATTGACCAATCCAATAACTCGGTCCAACGGCGTTGAACGTAGTTATCCGGCCCACGCATTAGCCACGGTAAATTTGTTCTCAAGAACTGCATGTCACTGGAGCCGAGTTCTTCGTCATGCGCAAGTAGTCGAAGACCAGGCGCGTGCGGAAGCTGAGTTTGCGCATCAAAGTGGCGACGGATTGAGACGGTTTTTGTAAGGAC
>JANOLP010000049.1:0-7228 GCA_031419835.1 Pseudomonadota bacterium
TGCGGCGTGCCGTCGTACCACTGATGGGTGCCGGGCACGCCGTCGTATTCGAATTTATTGCCGACGGCTTCCCAGGTTTTGCCGCCATCGTTGGAGCGCTGAATCATCTGGCCGAACCAACTGCTGGTTTGCGAAACATAAATGCGATTCGGATCGACCGGCGATCCTTTCATGTGGTAAATTTCCCAGCCGCCGAAATGCGGGCCGCTCACATCCCAGCGATCGCGTTGGTTGTCGGCCGTTAAAACGAATGCACCTTTCTTGGTGCCTACCAGTAGTCGTACTCCGCTCATCGCTTTCTCCTTATCGATATTGCCGGTCGTTGTTTTACGTTGCCGCGTTCTGCTCCATATAAACTAATTCCCAAATGTGTCCGTCCACATCCTCAAAACCATGTTGGTACATGAATCCGTGATCTTGCGATTTTCGCGGCGCGGTTCCACCGGCGGCGACCGCTTTACTAACGAGTTCGTCGACTTTTTGCCGACTTTCGGTAGAAATGCAAACTAGCACTTCGGTATTTTTTCTGGCATCGCAAATTGCTTTGTCGGTAAAGGTTTTGAAAAACGATTCAACCAACAGCATCACGAAAATATTCTCGCCGACGATCATACAAGTCGCATTCTCGTCGGTGAAATCGGCATTGAAGGTGAACCCGAGCGCGGTAAAGAACATCACCGATCGTTTGAGGTCTTTGACGGGTAAATTGACATAAATTTGTGTAATCACGATAAATCCTTTTAGTGGTCATTTGCCAATGCCAAATACTGAAAAATGCCATGTCATTCTGAGCGTAGCGAGGAATCTGCTTTTATCTTTTCATTTATAGGCCAATAACAACAGATTCTTCGCTGCGCTCAGAATGACAATTCGCTCAGAATGACAATTGTTTTTTTAATTGGCGGGCAGGCCAGGAATTTCGATTACCGGCCGAACTTCCACCGTTCCTCTTTTCGCCATCGGAATGCGCGCCGCAATCGAAATCGCGTCATCGAGATCTTTCGCATCGATCAAAAAATAGCCACCGAGTTGTTCGCGCGTTTCCGCGAATGGGCCATCGGTTACAAAGCGCTTTCCATCTCGCACTCGAACGCTGGTCGCCATCGCGGCCGGCTGCAATGGATTGGCGCCCAAAAATTTCCCATTCGAGTGAATTTCGTGCGCGAGTTCGGTCGATTCGATGTAACACGCCTGCCGCTCAGTCTCGCTCAGCACCTGTTCGTCCAGGTAAATTAGCAACATGTATTTCATCGCATTAATACTCCACTAAACTTTTGAAGCCACCCCAAAACATGCGCATACCATCGAACGGCAGCGCCACCGGATTCATCATGCTGGCCAGGCGCGGATCGGCCATGACCTTGGCATTGACGTTGTCGCGATGCTTGCGCGATTTGTAAACGATCCAAGAGAAAATAACGACCTCGTCGTCCTTAAGTTTTACGCTTTGCGGAAACGACGTGACTTTGCCTGGTTGCACATCGTCCGCTACACATTCCATGTATTGTAATGCACCATATTCCATCCAAACCTTGCCGGCCTTACGCGCCATGTGCCGATAGGCAGCGAGATTTTTCTTCGGGACCGGCAAAACATAGCCATCAACGTAATGGGCCATACTTATCTCCTTTTTTGTCGAGGTTATTGTTGCTCAAAAGCTTGCTTGAGGCGTGCGATGTCGAGTTTCGTCATTTGCAAGGTCGCATTCATCAGTCGTTCGGTTTGCGCCCCATCGCCGTCTTTCATCATCGCGCCTAGCGCCGTCGGCACGATCTGCCACGAAAGACCATATTTGTCCTTCAGCCAGCCGCATTGGCTGGGCTGTCCGCCGTCCGAAAGTTTACTCCAAAGCTCGTCGATTTCGGCTTGGGATTCGCAATTGACCACCAATGAAATCGCTTCGCTGAACTTGAAAATCGGGCCGCCATTCAGCGCATAGAATTGCTGGCCGTCAAGTTCGAATTGCACGGTCATCACCGATCCTTTTGCTATTCCGGAAACAGCCGCACCCGCGTCGCCGTAGCGGGCGATCGCCCCGATTTTGGAATTTTTGAATATCGAGACGTAAAACTTCGCCGCTTCTTCCGCTTGATTGTCGAACCATAAATGAGTGACGATTTTTTGCATGATGGTTTTACTCCAGTTCTAAGATTGGCCGCACTTCGACAGTACCGATTCGTGCGGAAGGGATTTTCGCGGCGATCCGGATTGCGTCATTCAAATCGCGCGCCTCAATTAAATAGAATCCGCCTAGTTGTTCTTTTGTTTCAGCGAACGGGCCGTCGGTGATTGATAATTTTCCGTTGCGCACTTTAATTGTGGCCGCCGATTTTGCTGGTTGCAACGCCTCCGTGACAATCAGGTGACCCTGTTCCCGCAGCGTGTCGTCGAGCGCAAAATGTTCTTTAACATAGGCATTTTGTTCCGATTGCGGCAACGCGTCATACATCCGTTCGTCGACGAAAATCAGGCAAAGATATTTCATTTAACGTAGTCTAAATTCGTTGCAGATAATCCCTAATCGAACGGCTCGTATCGAAATCGACATCGGATCGAGTCGACTGGAAAATATTTTTTCCATGCGCTAGTGCACTGCTTCGGAATTAACGCGACTTTCCTCCCCTTCAAGGGGAGGGTAGGGTGGGGATGGGTGGGTCTTAAACGATACCGCAACCCATCCCCATCCCAGCCTTCCCCTTGAAGGGGAAGGGGGCGCATAGCCATCAGAATGAAGCTCAACACTAGCTAACCAGCTCATGCAATCGCCGCTCGAGAAAACGGCGCTCCGGTTCCTGTTGCGCCAGTTCAAGCGCCCGCAGGTAGGATTCTCGGGCGTTCTGCGTTTGGCCAAGCCGCCGGCAAAGGTCGGCCCGCGCCGAATGCGCTAAGTGGTAGTCGATTAGTTCGCCGCGCGCAAGAATTGCGTCAACGAGTGCAAGCCCGTTCGCCGGGCCGTCGCGCATCGCGAGCGCCACGGCGCGGTTCAGTTCGATGACGGGGGATGGATTCGCACGCAACAGCACATCATAAAGCCCAACAATCTGTGCCCAGTCCGTTTGCGCCGCAGCCGGGGCGTTAGCATGCACGGCGGCGATCGCAGCCTGAATTGAATAAACACCGAACCGATTTGATGTCAGCGCCTGTTGCACTAGGGCGGACCCTTCCGCAATTTGCTCCCGATTCCACAGAGAGCGATCTTGGTTGTCCAACAGAATCAGATCCCCATTCGGCGAACTGCGCGCCAAGCGCCGCGATTCCTGCAATAACATCAACGCCAACAAGCCGAGTACCTCTGGATCGGGCAATAGCTCGGCCAAAAGCCGGCCGAGCCGAATCGCTTCGCCGGACAAATCGTTGCGCGTCAGTGTCGTGCCGGACGACGCGGCATACCCTTCGTTGAACACCAGATAAATCACGTGCAACACGGCGTCCAATCGGCCGGATAACTCGGCCAATTCCGGGACTTGATAGGGAATACGCGCATCGCGAATTTTGGCCTTGGCACGCACGATTCGCTGCGCCAGCGTCGGCGCGGCGGTGAGAAAGGCGTGGGCGATTTCTTCGGTGCTGAGTCCGCACACCTCGCGCAAGGTGAGCGCAACTTGAGCATCGGGCGACAGGGCGGGATGGCAACAGGTAAAAATGAGACGCAGGCGATCGTCTCGAACGCTCACATCATCGATTTCTTCGGCGGGCTCGGCGGCAAAGCGCTCGTCGGCGTCCTCCGGCAACGCCTCGAATCGGTAGCGACGACGAATGCCGTCGATGGCTTTGAAACGCCCGGTGGAAACCAGCCAAGCGCGCGGGTTATCCGGCACACCATCACGCGGCCATTGTTCTAGCGCGGCGCGAAAAGCATCTTGCAATGCTTCCTCTGCGACGTCAAAGTCGCCGAGCAGGCGCACCAACGTTGCGAACACGCGCCGGGATTCGTCGCGGTAAATCGCTTCGACTTGTTGGCGGGCTTCATTCCCCGCAACGCCCTCACGCGTTGGGGATTTATTGTCTTCCATGTACTGAATGATGACTTGGTTTGGCTATTTCGAATTTATCCCCTACCGTAGTGTGCGTCAATCGTAGGTGGTCGAAACTAATCGGTGTGCCAGGAGCTAATCCCCATGCCGCTCTCGAAGCATGCTTAGCCACGAGGCAAGATTGGTGCGGCTTCTGGCGTGGGTGACTCGGAAACGAATGGCGTGCCGATTTTCTGCCTCTAATAAATTGACGAACGATGGAGTAAGATCACATCATCGAATTTGACAAATCCGGAGGACACTATGGGCGAAGCAACGCGGCAACTTAAATCCGTTGACAATCTATCCGTGCGCGATCGAGTCAGCGAAGAAGAATGGAACATGCGCTGCGATCTCGCCGCGGCCTATCGCCTCGCGGCACACTATCGCTGGACGGATTTGATCTACACCCATTTTTCCGCCCGTGTTCCCGGCACTCATCATTTGCTGATCAATCCCTACGGTTTGATGTTCGACGAAGTGACGGCCTCAAGTCTGGTAAAAATCGACGAAGAAGGCAATGTCGTCGACGATGTCACCGGCTTGGGAATCAATCGCGCCGGATTCGTCATTCACGGCTGCGTGCATCAAGCGCGGCCGGAAATCGCGTGCGTGATTCATACCCATACGCGCGCCGGCGTCGCGGTTTCTGCGCAAAAAGCAGGCCTGTTGCCGATCAGTCAACATTCGTTAACCTTGTACGGCATGTTGACCTACCACGATTACGAAGGCGTGGCGTTAGAGATGGATGAACGCGAGCGAATCGCGAGCGATCTGGGCCCGACATCCAAAGCGATGATTATGCGAAACCATGGTTTGCTCTCGCTAGGCGCAACGGTTGGCGAAGCGTTTCACTATATGTATTACCTCGATGCGTCATGCCAGATTCAAATCGATGCACTGGCCGGTGGCAACGCGCAGTTGGAAATCCTGAGCGACGAAACCGCGCGCAAAGGCTATGCGCAAATTCACGGGCCCGATGGCTCACAACTGCAAAAAGAATGGCCGACGCTACTGCGCATGCTTGATCGCAAAGGCGAAATTTATCGTGTCTAATAGGTAGGGTACATTCATGCACCGTTCAAATTCCGGTGCATAAATGCACCCTACAAAGTAGCCCGGAAGGAGCGAAGCGCATTCCGGGGGCATCGTCATACGGCATGCCAGTGGTGGGACATGCACCGCGTCGCTATTCTTCCGGGCTAAGCTTGCTGCGCTACGGACCGACGCATAGATTGGGCACCGTAAGCCGCGTGAAGAGATGAGGTGACGCCACGGCGCTAGACGGGTAATTCCCCAGAGCCGGCTTGAATTCGGGATGGCTGAACGCGGTCCGAAAATGCGCTACTGACTCCCATAATGCGTAGTTCATGAATACCGTGCTTCCGGCAATGCCTTGATGCAACTGGGTTGAGATGTAGCCTGGCTGCTGCTTCATCCAGTTGGCGTCCGCTTGAGCGAAGAGTTGGACGAAGCCGCTACGCCGAGGAAATGCGGCGGAAATGGTGCGCGATTCACCCTTTCCGCCGCACCCGATTTGGCGTGCGTGCGAATCCTGATCAAGCGTTGTGACTTGGCCGGGGAGCGAGGTCTGCATATTGATCGAGCACCGTGGCTCGAATGAGGGCATCATCGGTACGTCAACGCCAATAGAGGGTGCCGACTACCGCAACGGTTTCGGCCAAGTCCCTGGCGGAGCATAGTTTTCCTTCAAAAAGTTGCATTCGGTATTTCCCCAAAATAGGTATTTTCAGGAGGCTGGCGCCGCATCCGGGATCGGGCTCGTCCAACAAACGGTTCACATCGTGGCTTCGCACGATCTAACCTTATTCGTTAGCCGCCACCGAGGTCATGGATGACGGCTTCTATTCGATTCGCCATTCGCTCCGCTTGAGCCTGCATTTGCTCCTGGAATACCGCGAGGTCAGTCGTTAGCCCGAGATCGCGGCGGATCTCTATGAGCACGGGGATCTGCTTGGCAGTGATCTGCCTAAGGTCGCCGAGCACAGCAACAACGAACTGCCGTGTAGCAATGTTGAAGCGGTCCCATGCCCCTGAGCGTTCCGTGCCGTGGGCGTTTGCTTGTTTGCTAAATCCGTCGAAGGATCGCTGAAGCGCACCCCAAATGACGGGTTCATTCCGGGCGGCCTCGTTGAACTTTGCCATTTCAGCGAGGACGCGAGTTCGCTCCGCATGAGCTTGGTTGTACAGATCATCGTAAATGGCGATATCGGCGCGTGCGTTTTGAACCGGTATGAGCAGTTTCAACAGGCCTAGGAGCATCTCGGCGTAATCTGCGACGAGCCGGTTGACGAGCAGTGCGGTTCCCGGCTCTGCGACAAGTTGGAGCTTCGCTGCGGAAGCGAAGAATTCCTGAAAGATGTCGCCAGCATTGACCTTCGTGAGATCTGCTTGGCTCAATGAGCCCAGCTTCGAGTTCGCCTTGGTGAGCTCCTCGACCGCCCTTAGGTAGACATCACGCCTCAGCGCCGCGGTCCGCTCCTTCTGTTTCTCACCCGAGTCATGTTCCAACTGGATTCGCAGTCGGGTGGTATTACTCCGGTTCAGTACGAGCACGCCGGCCAGGGTGAGCGCAGAGGACAGCAAAGCTGACCACAAGACATCTGGGACTGACTGGAGAAGGGACAGCATCGTCACTAGTGGTGGCTAACGTAAAGTTGAGGGGCGCGCCGCTTTTGGCGCGTCCCTCTCGAACGCCATGTTGGGCGCCACTCTGAGCCTGCCTATGCGCGTGGAGTTTTCAAAGCGAACCAAGAATCTCCTTTCGCTTGGCGTCGTACTCATCCTTGGTTATCGCACCCGACTTAAAAAGTTCATCGAGTTTCTTGAGGCGCTCGGCAACGGACTGCGGCGCTGGTTTCGCTGTCTCTGCTGCTCTTGCTGGACACCCTTTTATGCAGATGTCGTAGGTGTCGTTGCATTGCTTCTGCTGAACAATGGGGAAAAATTTGAAGCCACTGCTGCAAGTAGCCAAGTTGGCAGAACACTGCAGTGCACAACCTGACTCGACAGTGGAAGGATCTGACGAGGGAGGCGTTGCGCACCCAGCAGCAAGGACAACCAGCGCACAGGCAAGAAATCGCATACTCATTTGCAAGGTTCTCCAGTTTTTAAAGGTTGTTTTCGCTGCCTGTCAGCGCCGGTCAACTATCCGCATAGTGGTGCCCAACGTACAGGATTTTATCCGGCATGCG
>JANOLP010000050.1:0-6813 GCA_031419835.1 Pseudomonadota bacterium
AACGATGAAGCGATATGAGGCGTCGCCGGAAGCGGCGCAAACCTTGCTGTCTTCAACATGAGCACGATCAACATGGACTTCGAATACCGGCACCGTGCCATCGGTGTGCGTTGCCGTTGCCGCGCCGAATTTCAGGCCACCGTTGATGAGTTTGTTGGCGCGCTCGAGATAATGCGGATCGCCGATCACTGCAGTGCGCGAACGTTCCGTGGCCGGCAAATCTTTCAACGCCTTGCAAATAATCTCCGCGCCGATACCGGACGGGTCGCCCATAGTAATGCCGATCAGTGGCAATGAATGCACTTAAAAATCCTAATTAAGGGGTTGATTCGAGTTTGAACAATTAGCGCTACGCTGCACGGACGTCGACCAACGCGCTGGAGGAGGAGGGTGGCGGAATAGATTGGCCTTCTTCCTTCAGGCCTTCAAGATGAAACTCAATGGCCTCTTGAATTAGCGTGAGCACTTCCTGTCGTGTTTCACCGACGGCGACACATCCGGGCAGATCGGGTACATACGCGCCAAACGACTGTGGACCTTCTTCGACAACGACAAGATAACGCATAACTCAGACTCCTATTTTTTCAGGCCAGCTTGCTTTAGCACGCTGCCGAGTGTGCCCGCCGGAATATCTACACTTAACTGTCCTGAAACCGTAACGCTCCCCGATTTGGTGGAATGATGAAATTGTCGATGACTTCCTTTTGTGCGCACTAGAACCCATCCATCACTTTCCAATAACGCAATGAGTTCTTTGACTTTCATGCATGACAGTTTACTACGCTACTTATTACTACACTACACGCCGCTCGCCAGCCAGCCGCCATCGATGACGATGTCGGTGCCGGTGATGTAGCTTGCGTCGGGCGAACAAATATAGCGCGCGAGTTTGCCGATCTCGTCCGGCTCACCCCAGCGGCGCATCGGCGTCGCGTCCATGAAGGTGGCGTTGCGTGCCGGATCGGCGCGCAGCGCGGCGGTCATGTCGGTGGAAAACGCGCCGGGGCTGATGCCGACGACGGTGATGTTGTCCTGCGCGAGTTCCAATGCTTGCGCTTTGGTCATCGCGAGCAAGCCGGCTTTGCTGGCGTTGTAAGCGACGCGATCCGCCGTGGACACATGGGCCATTACGGAGCAGATGTTGATGATGCGGCCATAACCTTGGCCACGCATGTGGGGAATCAGCGCCTTGGAAAAATAAAACGCGCCGGAGAGATTAATGCCGATGACACGATCCCATTCGTCGACCGATAAATCGCTGGTGGTTTTGCGAATGACGATACCGGCGGCGTTGATCAAAATATTCGCTTTGCCGAAATGATCGACGATTTCTTTGGCGCAAGCTTCTACATTTTTTGCGTTACTGACATCGCAAGTAAAACTTTTCGCTTCGATACCTTTGGCTTTCGCTTCGTTTACAGCTTCGGCGGACGATTCGTGATCGACCAGCGCCAATTTTGCGCCGACTTCGCCGAGGGCGAGTGCCATGGCTTTACCCAGACCGCGACGTCCGCCCGTGACTACCGCGACGCGGCCGCTTAGAAATTTTTCCGACATGCATTGCTCCTCAATTTTTGTCGTGATAAGAATTCTTCAACACTGTCATCCTGAGCGCAGCGAAGGATCTGCTTTTACGCTGTTGCGAGGGCTGCGAAAGCAGATCCTTCGCTGTGATCAGGATGACATGGAGTTTGATCGTTTAATGCCGTGTGCCCTGATAGGCGCTCCTGTCTTGGTTCTTCACGATGCATGCCCGGAGAACCGCTCCGGTATTGCCTCGCAGCACGATGCCTATATAACGGTTCCACCATCGACGGCAAGAATATGGCCGGTCACATAGTCCGACGCGGCGCTCGCCAAATACAACGCGGCGGCACCGATCTCGCCGGTTTTGCCGGCGCGGCCCAACGGCGTTCGCGCGTTAATCATTTGCTCGATTTTCGGTAGATTTGTTTCTGTCATCTTGGTTGGAAAAAATCCCGGCGCGATGGCATTTACGCGCACGCCATGGCGGCCCCATTTCGCCGCCAAATCTTTAGTCAACATGATCACCGCTGCTTTGCTGGTGCTATAGCCCACGGCGTCAAGAATTTCCGGCGGCTCGGCGATGATGCCGGCGATCGACGCGATGTTGATCATTTTGCCGTAGCCGGTTTTGATCATGTCGGGCGCGCAAGCTTTGCAGGCGTAAAACGTACCATCGACGTTGACTTGCATCACTTCGCGAAATTTTTCTGCGGACATTTCCACGGCGGGCGCGCCCCAGGCGATGCCGGCGGCGTTAATCAAAATGCCAATCTCGCCGAATTTTTGTTGGGTGTCGGCGACCGCACGTTTGACATCGGCTTCGCTGCTGACGTCACCGAGCACGCAATGAGCGTTCGGCAATTCGGCGCGCGCTTCGTCGAAATATTTTTCACGGCGCGCCATCAGCGCCACTTGTGCGCCGGCTTGCGCCAACGCCGTTGCCATTTCCAAGCCGAGACCGCGGGAACCACCGGTGATGAAGGCGACTTTGCCATTAAGTTTGAATTGATCGAGAAAGTTCATGGGCGTTTATTTCGTGAAAACCGCTATTCTAAAGGGTTAGACCTGCGCTGTCTTTGGCAAAACGGTTAATGGAAAACCGCTGCGCTGGCCCCATCGGATTCGTCATGGGGCATCGGGCTGGCATGGTGTAACACCATGTGCCAGCCGCGCCTGCTATAGCGATAAGCATTGGTTGCGATGATCGGCGGGCGTGGTGCATTTTCGCCCGGCACCCATAGGTTTTCGTAAAGTATACGAATCGTTAACGCTTGGTCGACAAATTCGCGAATTTCGGTCAGTTTAAATCGCACGCCCATGTTGCCGTTTAGGATGCCGCGCCACCCTGCCTCAATCGTCGCTCGCCCAATTAAGCGCGGACCACCGGGATGAATGCAAGTAATATCGTCGTCCTTCGACCAAACGTTCATCATCGCCACGATCTCGCCGATTTCGAAGGCTTCGTAAAACGCTTGTTCGGCATCCGCAGGCGTTAAGAATTTCATAATTTCATAGAGTTGCGTAATGAAGTTAATGAAGGAATTGTTCCAGAGTATATGCTAAGCGGCGACATAGCCTGGATTCGTCGTAAGCAAATTCCCGCGCGAACCTTGGGGAGCGACCAGCGTTGTGCAATGTTACCCGCAAAAACAAAGCGATGCGCTTGACACTCACGCTACGGTTCAGAGTATCATAGCGGTTGAATCTTTCGACGTCCCGCCCTTTTGACGCGCGCCACAAATATTGTCGTGAACGTCTATCGCAAGGTTTAAAACTTTAAAGCAATTCGGGATGTCTGAAGGAGGAGAGCAGCCGCGTATAAAAACGCTCTATCGTCGCGCCTGACTTCGAAGGATCATAACCTGTTTGTGTTGTGAGTCTTGTTTCACAAAGAGCAATAAAAGCAGTTCATTTCAATAGGAGAACTTAAATGGCAATTAGTCTCAAAGTGAATGGATCGTCGCATAGCGCCGACGTATCGCCAGATACGCCGTTGCTGTGGGTGATTCGCGACACGTTAGGCATGACCGGTACCAAATTCGGTTGTGGCATGGCGCAATGCGGTTCCTGCACGGTGCACGTTGATGGCGTGGCAACACGCGCCTGCGTGACCCCGGTTTCAGCAGTGGCTGGCAAGGCGATCACAACAATCGAAGGTCTAGGTGGCAATCATCCGGTGCAAAAAGCTTGGCTTGAGTTGGACGTGGTGCAGTGCGGTTACTGCCAATCCGGCCAAATGATGTCGGCCGCGGCCTTGATCAATTCAAACAAGAACCCGAGCGATGCAGACATTACCGCCGCGATGAACGGCAACCTGTGCCGTTGCGGTACCTATGACCGGATTCGCGCGGGCATCAAACGCGCTGCCCAACTCGCTTAAGGATACCGATCATGAAAACTACAGTATCTAATCAAGGCCGCCGCGCATTCGTGCAAGGCAGTGCTGCCGTCGGTGGTGCATTTATCCTCGGCCTCAACGTGCCGAACGCTGGTGCCGTCACCGTTTCCCATGGAACCAGCCGCTTAGTTGACTTCCCCGGTGATGCATTCGCGCCCAATGCGTGGATCCGTATCTCGAAAGACAACAAAGTCAGCATTTACGCTTCCCGTTCCGAAATGGGCCAAGGTGTTTACACCTCCATGCCCATGTTGGTCGCCGAAGAGTTGGACATCGACCTGAACGATTTGCAAGTGGGCATTCCGCCCGCTGCCGCGCCTTACATCAACCGTATTTTTGGTGCGCAGTTGACCGGTGGTTCCACCTCCGTTCGCGACGGGTTCACTTACCTGCGTCAAGCCGGTGCTGCTGCCCGCGAGATGATCGTCGGCGCTGCTGCCGCCGAGTGGGGTGTTGACGCTGGCCAACTTACCACCAGCAAGGGCTATGTTATGGGCCCCGGTGGCAAGAAAGCCAGCTACGGTTCGTTAGCCGCCGGCGCAATGAAGCAAGCCGAGCCGAAAGAGCCGAAGCTGAAAGATCCTTCGCAGTGGAAGATCATCGGCCAACCGCTCAAGCGTTTCGATTCACCCTACAAAGTGAATGGCACCGCTGAATTCGGTATCGACGTCAAAGCCCCTGGCATGATGATCGCCGCGGTAGAAATGTGCCCGGTTATCGGTGGTGAAGTTGCTAGTTTCGACGAAGCAGCGATGATGGGTTCGCCCGGTGCGAAGAAAGTCGTTAAGTTCAACGACACTTACACCAATGGCGTCGCCGTAATTGCCGATAGCTATTGGAATGCGAAACAAGCATTGACCAAGGGCGCAATCAAGTGGAACGTGACCAAGAACGCGACGCTGAGCAGCGATGGCATCTCCAAGATGCTGGCCGAAGGCATGGCGAAAGAAGGGGTCGAAGTCAAGGCTCGTGGTAACGTGGATGCCGCATTGGGCAGCGCCGCCAAGAAGTTGGAAGCGGAATACGAACTCCAGTTCCTGGCCCACAGCGCAATGGAACCGCTCAACGCGACGGTTCTGGTAAAAGGCGATAGCGCAGAAGTTTGGGCGCCGACGCAGTTCCAAACCTTGGTGCCGCCGACAGTTGCTGCTGCGACTGGCTTGAAGCCTGAGCAGATCAATGTTCACACGACCTATCTGGGTGGTGGTTTCGGTCGCAAGATTGAAATGGACTTTATCGCGCAAGCTGCGGTTATTGCGAAAGCAATGCCTGGCGTGCCGGTCAAGACCATCTGGTCGCGCGAAAATGACATGATGAACGACTCCTATCGTCCGGTCAGCTTGCAGAAGATTCAAGTGGCGTTGGATTCCAACGGCATGCCGTCCGCCTACAAGTATAAGATCGCGTCGCCCTCCATCTCCGCGCGCCTGTTCCCGGGCGCAGTGCAAAAGGGTGTGGATCCGTTCATGATGGAAGCCGCCGAAAACTTCCCGTACGATGTGCCGAACTGGCATCTTTCGTCAACGTTCGTCGATACGGGACAGCGTGTCGGTTACTGGCGCGCCGTGTCGAACAACCTGAACGCGTTCTCGCAAGAAGTCATGCTCGACGAGATGGCCGCGGCTGCGGGCATGGATGCGGTGGCTTATCGCCGTATTCTGTTGCGCGACAAACCGCTGTACCTGGGCGTTATCGACTTGGCTGCGGATCGTGCGGGTTATGGCAAACCGTTGGCCGCCGGTCACTTCCATGGCGTAGCGGTGATTGAGTGCTACGAGACTTATGGTTGCTTGATTTCCGAAATCGAAGTCAAGTCCGACGGTAAGATCAAAGTGCACAAGATGACCTACGCAGTGGACGCCGGTATTCTGATCAATCCCAATATCGCTCACCAGCAAATTCAGTCTGGCGTGGTATCGGGCTTCCAGAACGCCTTCAGCGAAGTCACCATCAAAGATGGCGTAGTGCAAGAAACCAACTTCCACACTTATTACATCCCACGCATGGCTGAAGTTCCGCCTATCGACATTCACTTTGTCGCTAGCAATCGGAACCCGGGCGGCTTGGGTGAAGTCGGTGTGCCGTTGGTTTCGCCGTCGATCTCCAACGCTGTCTTCGCCGCTACCGGCAAGCGCGTTCGCAAGATGCCGTTTAAACCCGGTATCACCGCGTAAGGAAGTAAAGATGCATAGCGTTGACCTGGAAGTTCTGCGACAAACCGTTTCTTGGCTTGATCAAGGGCTTCCGGTCACGCTCGTCACTGTTGTAAAAACATTCGGCTCATCGCCCCGGCCACCCGGGGCGATGTTGGCCGTATGTTCCGATGGCCGTCTCGCCGGATCCGTTTCCGGTGGCTGTATTGAAGATGATTTGATCGAACGCTTACGCCGTGGTGAAGATGTGAAGCCCACGCCGGAAGTCGTCACCTATGGTGTTTCGTCCGAAGAAGCGCGCCGCTTTGGCCTGCCCTGCGGTGGAACCCTTCAACTCGTGCTGGAGCCTTTGCGCAAAGAGTCGCAAGGGAGCAGGAGTTGGAGCGAAGTCGTAACAAAAATTGAAAAGCGCGAAGTCGTCGCGCGTAAGTTGGATATCGCAACCGGCAACTCGGAATTGGTCGATGCTAAATTTACTCAAGATTTAGAATTCGACGACAAAACATTAACGACGATACACGGCCCGCGCTGGCGCTTAGGCATTATCGGCGCAGGTCAGTTGTCCGTATATGTTGCTCAGTTCGCGCAAGCGTTGGACTACAGCGTGTTCGTCTGCGATCCGCGCGAAGAATATCGACTTTCCTGGGACATGCCGGGTGTAGAAGTCTCCAAGCAAATGCCCGATGATTTCGTTATCGCGTTGAACGCCGATAACCATACCGCCGTCATTGCGCT
>JANOLP010000051.1:0-10895 GCA_031419835.1 Pseudomonadota bacterium
ACAAATCCTGGTCGGACTTTTGGATTGCTATAACTTGGAACAGTTAGGCACATGTAGTACGATTTCGCCGACCACAATGCCAGCTAACTGGCAGCGTTAGTATCCTTTCGAAGCTGGCTGAATTGGAATCAATTAATCGAGTCCATTGACTTATCAGTATCCGTCGTAAAGCGTGAGTTCAATTGCACAGTCTTGACCGGCAACAATTGGCCGAAAATCGACCACGCTTCACGTTAATAGCGGTTGTATTTCTCCAACGCCTTCAACATCGATTTTTCTTCTTTGATGATCGGTATCATTTTGCTTTCCTTGTCATCGTAAAGCTTCAAAAACTCGACGACTTTTTCTGCGGCTTCTTGTGGTACGACAACTACGCCATCTAGGTCGCCGACGATGTAATCGCCCGGTTTGACCATGATTCCCGCGCGCTTTACGGGAATTTGTTTCGCGACGCTGACGTACCGCCCGACTGACGTTGCCGGGCTGATCGCGCGGCTGAAAATGGGAAAGCCAATTTCTGTGACTTCTTCGACGTCGCGCGCAGCGCCGTCGATCACCGCGCCGACGAGGTCGCGGACTTTCGCGGTGGTCGCCATCAAATTACCCATGCCGGCGATTTCGAGGCCGTCTTCCAACACGTACACCAATACGCTTTCCGTCTCAGCCTCGTCAAGAATTTCCAGCGCGTAGTTGCGGTAGGTGCGTTTATCAGTGCGCAACACCGGACGCAGCAAGGCTGTCGCCGCGGGGCCGACGATTTTAGTTTTGAAGATCGGCTTCATGTCATGAGTCATGAAACCACGTTGGCCCGTGGCTTCATCGACCGCATCGGCGATGTTGCCGGTGCTGTTTACTTTGCTTTTTAGGATGGTGATGATTTCGCTGGGAGTGAGTTTTTTGGGTTCGTCGGCGTGACCGGGTTCCGAGTACGCGAAAACTAAGGCAACAATACTTAATGTCAAAAGAGTTGTCATCCCCGTGGAAACGGGCATCTATGTTGACAAACGCCAAATGGATTCCCGCCTTCGCGAGAATGACACGTTAGGAATTTTTGCCTTAACGTTAGTACCTTCCATAAGCTTCCATCGCCTTTCTAATCGATTTAGTTTCGCGAATCATCTCGCGCATTTTGATTTCTTTCGCATCGAATTCCAGCGCGAGTTCTGCAATTTTCTTTGCATGTCCGAAGGGAATAACGACGACGCCATCCATATCGCCCATGATGTAATCGCCAGGCCGTACCAAGATTCCCGCGCACATCACCGGTACTTGCGCCGCAACGCTGACATGGCGCCCGATAATCGAAGCTGGGGAAAGGCTACGGCAAAAAACCGGAAAACCCATGCGAATGATTTCGTCGACATCGCGCGCGCCACCATCGATAATGGCGCCGGTGATGCCGCGTACTTGTGCTGTTGTTGCCATCAGTTCGCCGATGCCGGCGATTTCCAAGCCATCTTCTAGAACGTAAACCAAAATGCTGCCGGGTGCTGCTTCATCGAGCAACTTCAGTCCATAGTTGAAGCCATCGCCAGGACGTACCGCTGGTTTAAGTTGCACAGTCGCGGCGCGGCCGACGATTTTGGTTTTGAACAACGGTCGCATGTCGGTGCGCATAAATCCACGCTGGCCGATGACATCGTCAATCGCGTCGGAAACGCTCGCGACGGTAGTGCGTTGCAACGCGGCGACAATTTCGTGTTCGTTTAGGTCCGACATCGCATATGGCCTCAAGAAATTCGCGCGAAGATAATATAATGCAGTTTACTTGAGAAATTCGTTCTATGTCATCCAGCAAAATTCTCGCTCTTGATTGTTCTACGCAATATTGTTCCGTTGCATTACGCATGGGCGATGAGTCCATTGCGAAGGATGAGTGCGCAGGCCAACGCCATTCCGAATTGCTGTTGCCGATGATCGACGCCGTATTGGCCGAGACGGGCATGGGGTTAAAAGATTTAGACGCTATTGCGTTCGGTGCCGGGCCGGGTTCCTTTACCGGCCTGCGCATTGCCTGCGGCGTTGCGCAGGGGTTGGCGTTTAGCGCGAATGTCGCGGTCGTGCCGATTCCGACATTGCTTGCGTTGGCGCAAGCAATGGCAGAGGCGCGGATCGTGGCGGTACAGGATGCGCGCATGGGCGAGATTTACGTTGCCGCTTACCTGCGCGATAAAAATGAATGGCGAACCATTATCGCGCCATGTCTTTGCAAACCGGACAATGCGCCGCTATTGCCGGACGGAAAATGGGCCGGCGTCGGCAGCGGTTTTGCCACCTATGGCCCTGCGCTACTAGAACGGTTTCATGGATGTCTTGGGTCGATCGATTCCACGCGCTATCCCCACGCGACTCAAATTGCGCAACTTGCTGCCGGAAGGTTACACGAGGCCGTTGCCGCCGAACTCGCATTGCCGCTTTACCTCCGCGATAAAGTCGCGCTGACGGAAAGAGAACGCGGCGTGGCGAAATGAGCGCCGAGCCGACATCGTTGTTGCGCTATGCGCCGATGACCTTACTCGATCTAAAAAATGTGGTCGAGATCGAGAATCGGGCCTACGCGCATCCGTGGACGATGGGCAATTTTCGCGATTCGATACAGGCGGGACATCGCTGCGTATTGTTGACCTATGGCGACGCAATCATCGGTTATTCGGTCGTGTTGATTGCCGCGAACGAAGCACATTTGCTAAACCTTACCATCGCTCCCGAATGGCAACGCAAGGGTCACGGCCGCGCGCTGTTACTTCACTTGGCGTCGCTCGCGATTACTGAATTTGCGAGTAGTTTTTTCCTCGAGGTGCGGCCGTCAAACCCGCGCGCCCGCGCGCTTTACGAATCGCTTGGATTCAAGGCGATCGGTTTGCGGCGTAATTATTACCCTGCGCAAGTTGGGCGTGAAGATGCGATTGTGATGGAGCTGAAGCTGTGAGGTATTCGCAATCGTATTTAAATGAAATGGGACTCTGGCCAATCTATCGGCAGAAATCAGCGCAAGCGGTTGCGCAAAACGCCGTAGCAATTGTTTCTGCCGAATCCCCATCAGCATTAAACGAAGAGACGATCAATCGCCGTGACGAAGTCATGTCTGCGAATTGGGGCGCGCTGAAGGAGTCGGTAAAAACCTGTCGCGCCTGCGGTCTACGCGCGGGCTGCAGCCAAACCGTTTTTGGCGTCGGCGACGAGAACGCAAATTGGTTATTTGTTGGCGAAGGCCCCGGCGCAGAGGAAGACCAACGCGGCGAACCTTTCGTCGGACAAGCGGGCAGATTGCTCGACAACATGCTCGCGGCGATCGATCTGAAGCGTGGCACAAACGTTTACATCGCGAACATCGTGAAATGCCGTCCACCAGGAAATCGCAATCCCGAACCGGCCGAAGCGGCGCAGTGTGAGCCGTATCTTGCGCGTCAAATTGAATTAATTCAGCCTAAATTAATCGTCGCCCTCGGCAAAGTCGCGGCGGCGAACTTACTAAATACCGATGCACCGATCGGCGCGCTACGCGGTAAGGTCCATCGCTATCGCGATATTCCGCTCATCGCCACGTATCACCCTGCGTATCTACTGCGCAGCTTGCCAGACAAGGCGAAGGCTTGGGCCGATTTGGTTTTTGCACGGCGAACAATTGCCGAAATTTGATTAGCCGAAGCACACTGATTTAAGCGATATTGCGTCGTCGCAAAAATACCCTCAATGACAAATCGTTGTATGGATCAAGCGCAGCGGATCCACCGATAGTGCCATTGGTCCAACTATCGACAGTTTGGTGGATCCGCCGCGCTTGATCCACGATTTCGCTTTACTCAGGAGGGTAGATTCATTTCCAGTGAGGCGGCATGCATTTCTGAAAATAGGGTAGCGACTCGAAACGTTTGCGCCAGGCGGCGATCTTTGGCGGCAGCGCGGCGCTGATGCCTAAGTTAGCGTCTTTCTTCGCTTCGATACGGAACATCGACGCTAGAAACGGATACAACGTGAAATCCGCGATCGACAGCGGCCCGGCAAGCCAATCGCCACGCATTTCTTTTTCCAGAAAATTGATTTCGTCGAGCAAGCCTAATTTGTGTTTGGAAATGATCGCCGCGTTGCGCTCTGCGTCCGGCGTTCGAAAATATTGAATCGCGAGTTTATGCGTTTGCGGCCACAAATAGGTATCCACCTCATGGGCCAAACGCCGCGCCAGCGCTCGTTGCTGGACATCTTTCGGCAATAATGCCTGGGCGGCATCGGCGGCCGGATAGCGATCTTCTAGATACTCGGGAATCACTGCTGATTCGTATAACGCGAAATCGCCATCGGTAATTACCGGCACCTGGCCGCGCCGATTGAGCGCGAGGAATTCCGGCTTCTGGGTGTCCTTCGCGTCGAACGAAAGTAATTGGAGTTCATAAGGTAAAACTTTGTGTTCGAGCGACAGCCACACGCGCCAAGCAAATGGCGAGCCGGAACCGTAGTAAAACGTTAGAGGCATTTTTTCTCCGATAGGAATGTTATGGGTACAAGCTTGAAATCCATCTCTGTGTCATTCCCGCGAAAGCGGGAATCCATGTTGAACTTTGATTTGCGAAGGCCAAATGGATTCCCGTTTTCACGGGAATGACAGCAATTTTAGGTTATCGCAATTCGATAATGGTACCACTTCGCTTAGCACCAAAAATAACGCGAAGGCCGAGGGCTAGAGGCTTGGGGACCGGCTTTCGCCACATCGCGTTATCGACTTTGGAGGTCGACGTTCGCCTGCGCCCAACCACCAGCCCTCGGCCCCCGCGTATGCAAGGCATTGGGGAACAATGCCGGCACAGTGGAGGAGGAACCGTGCTACGAATTAAATTTAAACAATTCGTGGGGCGCGCGTGGCGGCGAAATTCGGGCAAGGTGATGATGAATTGTGGCGAGATGGTGATGCTGGATATTATTAAAAAGTAACCTCCATTCTTGTCGTTCCCGCGCAGGTGGGAATCCATTTGGCATCGAAAATTTCTATTCAGTATGGATTCCCGCCTACGCGGGAATGACAGATTGATAGTCTTCTTATTTATTCCCGATCGTCGCGACGATAGTCGCTACGTTACAATTAATCACGACCTTCCTGTAATTCTCAACTGGAGAAAAGTGCCCAATCTCACACCACAACTCGCCGAACTCGACGCGCAAAAATTACTGCGCAAGCGCCGCATCGTGGCGAGTTCGCAGGGAACGCAGTTGCTCGTCGACGGCAAATCCTATCTGTCGTTTTGTAGCAACGATTATCTCGGCCTCGCGAATCATCCGGCACTGACCGACGCTCTGATTAGTGGCGCGAGAGAATACGGCGTCGGCGCAGCCGCGTCCCATTTAATCAGCGGCCACATGGCCCCGCATGAAGAACTGGAGATCGCGCTGGCGAAATTCGTCGGCCTACCGCGCGCGTTGTATTTTTCTAGCGGCTACATGGCCAACACCGGTGTGATCCCGGCGCTGGCCGATCGTGGCGGCGAAATCTTTTCCGATGCGCTGAATCACGCCTGCATCATCGACGGCGCGCGTTTGTCACGCGCGGCGCTGCAAATTTATCCGCATGCCGATATGGCCGAACTCGCGCGCATGCTCAATACATCGAATGCAGCGCGCAAGCTCGTCGTCAGCGACGCGGTGTTCAGCATGGATGGCGATATCGCGCCGGTGCGCGAATTGGTTGCGCTATGCGAGCGCCACGACTCCTGGCTGTTGCTCGACGACGCCCATGGCTTTGGCGTGTTGGGCGAGAACGGGCGCGGCGTGTTGGAGCATTTCAATATTCGCTCGACCAATGTGATTTACATGGGCACCTTGGGCAAAGCCGCCGGCGTATCGGGCGCGTTCGTCGCCGGTCAGCCGGATGTGATCGAATGGTTGGTACAGCGCGCGCGGACCTATGTGTTTAGTACCGGGGCACCACCGGCATTGGCTGTAGCGTTGTTGGAAAGCTTGGGGATCATCGAACGCGATGTATGGCGGCGCGAGCATCTACAAGCGCGCGCGACGCGATTGCGTGACGGTTTAAACGGCTTGCGGTGGACTTTATTGCCGTCGCAAACGGCAATTCAGCCGCTCATCATCGGCGACAACGAAGCGGCGTTGAACGTGATGACTAAGCTGCAGGAAATAGGAATTTGGGTGCCGGCAATTCGTCCGCCGACGGTGCCGGCAGGAACGGCACGGTTACGGATTTCGTTATCGGCCGCGCATACGGCTAACGATATTGATCGGCTAGTTGAGGGCTTGCGGTCTATAGCGTAGCGGTGCCCCTGCCAGGAGGCGCATCTAGCTTGGATCCTGGCAGGGCACGCCTGGAGAGGCAATATAGACGGGGATCTCAGCGCATTCACCGCAAAACACTACAGTGTCATTCCCGCGTAGGCGCGAATCCATACTGAGTCGTTCTTAGCCGCCGCAAAATGGATTCCCGCCTGCGCGGGAATGACACTGAGGTACAAGTTATGATTCTGTTCAGTCAACCCAAGTTACTGCAGGTACCGCGTAAAAATAGCACGATCAAAAACAAAAAGGCGGCCGAAGCCGCCCTTTTCTCCCTACTACTTCGAGACAGTTACTACTTCACCACCTGATCCGGCGCTAAGCTCGAGTCATTTACAACGAGTTTCGTCTCAAAGCGCAGGTCGGCAGTGTCGACGATTTCCGCACGCAATTCGCCTTTTTCTTTTGGAACGAAGTAGAAACGGAAGTTGGGATTTTCGCTAATGGTGAAATCGATATCGGCGGACATCACCAGCTTATTCGCGTAATAGACGTTCACTTGCTTGATGAAGTGGGAATCGGGCTCGTTCATCGCCAACCCTGAAAAATTCGGGTGATTGATCATTAACTGCGCCAATACCGGCTTATCTTTTTCGATGAAATCATCGACCTTGAATTTCATCTTGCCCATATTCTTCAGTTGCGCTTCGGTTTTCATGACCGCGGCGGAACAACCACCTGCGGCAATAATGGTGCTGGTATGCATCCACAGCGAGCCATCGTTCATTTCGGCGATGGCGCGCATGGGCGAATAGGTTTCCACGCGCACGCGGGTTTCAATATCGGCGCGCCCACTTTCCGGCGTCATCGCGAATTTCACGCCGACGGGCGAGGGGTTATTGTCGATCATTAACCAAATATTTTTGATGTATCTCTGTGGCGTTTGTTCGACCTTGGTGCGAATTATCACGGGAACAACCGCGGCATCTTGCGCCTGTTTCGGCACCCAAAGTTGCAATACGTCCGTCGCGTTGGCGTGAATCTCGCGATCTTGGAACATCATCTTGCGGACTTTGAGCCAATTTTCGTTTTCATCGGGATCGGCTGCCGCATTCGCTAAAAATGGCGCGGCCAATAAACTCAAACCTAGCGCGGCACCAACCAACTTCTTGATGTTTTTAATCACGATCACTCCTCAAATTAAATAGTTTTTAACAAACATTGCTCGTCTGAATCGCCGATGCCAGCGACTTTAAGTCTTGCCGGCGGTCGGGGTAATTTTCACGAAACTTTCCACTTTCACGTCTTTCGTATCTACCACTTCGGCGCGCAATTCGCCTTCGCCACTCGGCGTGAAATAGAAGCGGAAATTCGGATTTTCGCTGATGGAAAAATCCACATCGGCGGTCATGATCTGCTTGCCGGCATAGCTAACGTTTATGGTACGAACGTAGTAGGCGGGCTGAAACAAATGCGTGACCTGATCCTTAACCAACGGCGAGGCGTTCGGATGATTGATCATCAATTGTGCAAGGGTCGGCTGATCCTTTTCCACATTCGGGTCGACTTTGAACTTCAGCTTCGGCTGAAAATTCGCGTAATCCGGCAACGTACCGTTTGCCGCCGAGCATCCGCCGGCCGCTTTGATGTAGTGGGTCGCCATGAACAGCTTGCCGTCGTTCATTTCCGCGACGGCGCGCATGTGAGAATAGGCCTCAATACGCACGCGCGTATCGATATCAGCACGGCCGCTTTCCGGCGTAAAAGTGAAAATAGCGGCGACCGGCGACGGATTGGCGTCGATAAATAAATAGAGCTTTTGAATGAAGCGATCTTTGCTTTGATTCACGCCAGTCTTGATTTGAACGGGCACCGTGGCGGCGTCCTCCGCGCGTTTGGGCGCTTTGAGCGCCACGACTTTGCCGTCGACATCTTCCACAATCGTTCGGCCTTCGAAATAACTCTGGCGAACTTTTTTCCAGACTTCGGACTGATTGCCATCGGGAATCGGATCGGCAGCCAGCGCGGCGACACTGAGGCCCAGCAAACAGGCAACGATGCCGCGCATAAGGCTTTGATTAAATACCGCCAATACGTTCATGTTTGCCGCCTTTGTCCAGGTCATTTGTAAGTATAGCCTACTCTTCCCACTCAAGCTCAGCGTAGGTTGCGGTCACAGTGCGGCGATGGAACTGCTCGAATTGTTGCCATTTGTCCTTCTCGTCCCACGCCACGCCTTCTATGGCTTCTTGTATAGTCTGTTTGTCCTTCAGAGCCTTACGCACGCCATCCGCCACCTTAGCAAGGTAACGTTCTTCCGGCTCGATGGCGCTCGGCCAAGGCGCGGTGACGGGGCCGTGGCCCGGAATAACCATTTTCGCCGGAATCTTTTTCAGGTCGGCGATGACTTTCAGCCAGCCGGGAATACTGCCGTCCATCGCCGGGACGTGATCGATGAATAGCAAATCGCTTAACCATAGGGTTTGGGTTTGTTCGTCGAACACGCTGATGTCGTTATCCGTATGGCCGACAGGCCAGGCTTGGATTTTGAGGATGCGTCCGCCAAGGTCCAGGTCCAGTGTTTCGCCGGCTTTAACGGTTTTCGTCGGCGGCGTTAGCTCGCTTCCTTCCGCGACATCGCCGAGATCGCGCTTGAGCGAATTGGTGTAGTTATTGCTGCGCGCCGCGGCGCCTTTCGCCAAGCGCTCGTGGCCGATGAACGTTACGTTATCGGCCTTGAACGCCGGATTGCCGAACATGTGATCGGGATGCACGTGGCTATTGATCACGTAGCAAATGGGTTTCGGCGTGGTTTTCTTAATCGCTTCACGCAGCAGCAAACCGACCTTCATACTCCCGCCGGCATCCAGCGTCGCGACGCATTTCTCGCCGACGATGAAACCGATATTCGCCTGATCGCCCATATTTGCCGGTGTGCGCTCGGCGACCATCTGACCTTGATGTACAAAAATGCCCGGCGCAATTTCTTTTAGGTTAAAGCGAGCCTCGCTCGCCACGACAAACCCGGGCGTGCAGGCGAGAATAACGGCGGCAAATTGCGAAAATTTCTTCATTGTTGTTTCGTGTCCGTTAATATTTTCTTACGCATTACGTCGTCCCTCATCCCCTGCCCTTCTCCCAGAGGGAGAAGGGAGTTAATCCCCTCTCCCTCTGAGAGAGGGTTAGGGTAGGGCTGCGCCATCCAATCCCACCAACGCCATAACGCTCAGTAGTCATACTTAATATAACGAAAGCGCTGATCGTCGTTCGGCGTGCCTTCCAAACCTTTACCTTCGAGCTTCGGTTGCCAGTGCACCACCGATTCGATTTTTTTTGCTAACTCAAAATCCTTATCGGTAATCCCTTTCGCCGAATGAGTGCATAACTTCACGATCACAAATGCGTAAGAAACCGTGAGGTCAGGGTGATGCCATGCCGCTTCGGCAAGATGGCCAACAGTGTTGACGACCATTAGCGTGCCTTTCCAGCCTTCGGTTTTGTATTTACGACGAAGCCAACCGTCTTCGAAATACCATTTTGGCAACTCACTTTCCAGTTTCGACTTAATCTCGCTTTCCGAATAGACTCGTTCCTGCTCCATGATTTCCTCCTGTTCGCGCTTAATCGTTCGACTGCGTTTCGCTTCTTTGATTCAATTCATTTTGCCACAGGTCTGAAAATTTCCAGGTGCCATGCCAGGAGGCTCATGGATACTGGCTCTCGGGGCATATGCCGTCAATCGCCGCATGGGATGTGGCTGCTGGCACAGTGCGCGCGTAGCAATGGTGAAAAATTTTTCCCCGAGCTCAGGGCGATCCTGAGAAAATTATGGCTATGCAACCAACGACCACCTTACCCGGCATCCCCACTATGGCGCCGCACTGGGCACGACAAATCTTTCCGCGAATCGGCGCCCACTGGTTGATGAAGGCGGTCGGCACGACGGCGTATATGTCCGTTTTCTTCATCGCCTATTTTCATTTGATGCGAAATCCGTCGTCCGGCGTGACGGTGATGCCTGTTACCGCTATCGACCAACTAGTGCCATTCCAACCGTCAGCGCTGATTCCTTATTTTTCTTTGTGGCTTTATGTCTCGCTACCGGCGGCGCTGATTCTCGATCGCCGTGAATTAATCGGCTACGGCTGGTGGCTCGCGGGACTGTGCGTCGCAGGCCTCACCTGTTTCTATTTTTGGCCGACGACCGTGCTGTTGCCGCTTGCGGAGTGGAGCAAGTATCCGAGCTTCAGTATTTTGCAAGGCGTCGACGCCGCCGCGAACGCGTGTCCGTCGATGCATGTCGCCGCAGCCGTTTTCTCGGCGTTTTGGCTGAATCATAATTTGCGTGATATGGGCGCGCCGCCGATGATTCGGCTACTCAATTGGCTATGGCTCATCGCGATCGCGTATTCAACGATGGCAATCAAACAACACGTGTTTATCGACGTGATGGCCGGATTGATGTTAGCGCTATTGTTCGTGTCGCCATCATTAAAATACCGCTGGCGCCGTAGGGTGGATCAAGCGTAGCGGATCCACCATCAATCAAAACTGGTGGATCCGCTACGCTTGATCCATATATGGACTCCTCCCTATTTGCAAGCAAATTGTGTTGCTGACTAACCAAGTACGACTGCTTCCGTATATCCGGCTTCGTCATGGGATTTTGTGTTGCATCC